>JAKSPN010000034.1 GCA_024404755.1 Clostridia bacterium
CGGACGGCTCGGTGGGATCGTCCACGTCGCCTTCGTCAAAGCCGCTGATGAGCCCCGCGATGTATTTGCGGATGAGCAGAACGTCTTTCATATTGACCGCGCCGTCGTTGTTCACGTCCGAAGCCGTCAAATCCAACTCTTCGGTAAGACCCGCGATGTATTTGCGGATGACCAGCACGTCTTTCATATTCACCGCGTTGTCGCTGTTGGCATCGCCTTTCATCACGGCGGGCTGCGACGGTTTGGTGGTCGGGTCGGCGGTCGGTTTGGTGGTCGGGGCGGCGGTTTTCTTGGTGGTGTCGCTGCCCTTCGTGCCGGTGGATTCGGCTTCGGTGCCGCTTACCAGACGGAAGGTGCGAATGGTCGCATCCGCGCTGGATACGCCGCGCAGACCGAAACGGCCGTTTTCGCCGATCATATCTTTGGTCACTTCAATCGCGCCCGTATACGTGCCGGCTTTGAGCATCGGCGTGCCGTCTTCGGCGGCGGCGGTTTTCGCGCCGGCGGCCGCGGCAATGTCGGCGGCAACCGAGTTGTTCCAACCGTTCAGGCACAGATGCACGTCACCGGACGTGGTGAAATCGTACACAAGATACAAACTTTCGCCGTCCGCCGCCTCAAACTCGGCGGCTTCGGCGGCGTAGTTGAGCACCCACACGTTCCACGCTTTCGGCTGGCTGATGACAAAGCCGCTGCCGTTGTCGGTGATTTCGGTGGTGTCGGATTCGTCCGAGCCGTTGGTGATAACGGAAATCAGGTCAATACCGGCGCTCTCCGCAACCTCTTTCGGTGCGGGCGGCTCGGTGGGCGCTTTGGACGGCGCGGGATCGGGGGTTTCCGGCGTGCCCGCGGTGCAAACAAGCGCGCAGGTGCGGATGTCGATACCGTTGCCGAGCACACCGATACGGCCGTTGTCGCCGATTTGGGCGCGGTCGAGTTCGAGCGTGCCGCTGTACGTGCCGCCCGGGATGGAGTATACGCCGCCCTCACCGAGTTCGGCGGCATCGCCCGCCAACTCTTTCGAGATGGGGTTGTTCCAGCCGTTAACGGTGAACTGCACGTTCGTGCCGGCCGCGACGGTCATATCGTAGACAAGATACAATTTTTCGCCGGCTTCGGGGGCGAAATCCGCCACCTCGTCGGTCCAGTAGGAGACCCACGCTTTCCAGCCGCCGGTGCCGGGAATGCTGACACCGCCCATGCCGTCTGCGGGGAGTTCTTGGGTTTCGGTGGCACCGTCCACAACGACACCGAGCAGAGGCACGCTCCGCTGGGTGGCGGCGGTGTCCGCCAGAGAAACGACGCTCACGAGACTCAACACAAGAGCGAACGTGAGCAGGATGCTGAATAGTTTTTTCATGCTGTTTTCCTCCGATTTTTTATTTCGGGCTTTCAATTAGAGAAGAATGTCCGTACGACTATGAGTATAACAAATTGCGCGGATAGTGTCAACACGAAAGCGCCGATTTTTTGTTCCAATTTATCATTATTTATATACAGAGCGTAAAAACTGCATAAATCTTTGCACTTTCCGGCGGCGGATGTGTATAAGTAACCGAAAAGTGTAAAACTCTCTGTAAAATAGGGAAAAGGGCAAAAAGAAAACCCCGAAACCGAAGTTTCGGGGTTTTGGATAGCGTTGAAACAGAATCAGCGTTTGCTGAACTGCGGAGCGCGACGGGCGGCTTTAAGACCGTATTTCTTACGCTCTTTCATGCGCGGATCGCGGGTGAGCAGGCCGGCTTTTTTGAGAACCGGGCGAAGCTCGCCGTCGTTGTATTGCAGAAGGGCGCGGGCGATACCGTGACGGATGGCACCGGCTTGACCGGTCACACCGCCGCCGGCAACGCGGCACTCGATGTCGAACTTGCCGGTGAGACCGGTGAGTTCCAGGGGTTGACGAACGAGGAGTTTCAGGGTTTCAAGGCCGAAATACTCGTCCATTTCGCGGTCGTTGATTTTCACAGAACCGGTACCCGCATACAGGCGGACACGAGCCACAGAACTTTTGCGGCGACCGGTACCATAGAAATAGGGGCGTTTATTATAATCCATTTTTACCAGTCTCCTTCCTTAAATCTCGTACGCTTCGGGTTTCTGCGCGGCTTGCTCATGCTCCGCACCGGCGTAAACACGCAGGCGGGTCATGGCGGCGCGGCCGATGGTGTTGTTCGGGACCATGCCGTAGATCGCGAGTTCCATCGCTTTCTCCGGACGGCTCTCCATCAGCTGGGAATACGGAACGGTTTTCAGACCGCCGATCCAGCCGGTGTGGCGCTGCCACACTTTTTTCTGCAGTTTGTTGCCGGTGAGCACCGCTTTGCCGCAGTTGATGACGATGACGTGATCGCCGCAGTCAACGTGGGGGGTGTAGGTCGGCTTGGTTTTGCCGCGGAGCAGGTCCGCCGCCGCCACAGCAACACGGCCGAGCGGTTTGCCGGCAGCGTCGATGACGTACCATTTGCGGGAAACTTCGCCCGCTTTTTCCATATACGTGGACATTGTGGTTCCTCCTAAAATAAGATTCTCTTGACAGAAGCGGGGTTGCCCCCGTTTTTCGCACGAGAATGATAATACCACACGGGTTTTGGAAAGTCAACACTTTTTTGAAATTTTTTAATTTTCAAGGATATAATCTCTTGTTTTCGCTGTTTTTCTCGTTTTTTCATAGTGTTTTCTCTTGTGCCATTTTCAAAAATCGCCGTAAAAGGGACGTCGAGGGCGCCGTCCCCTACGAAACCGCCGCAAGCGGGTGCGAAATCCCGCAACGGGACGTTGTGGGCAACGTTCCCTACGGATATGCCGTCGGTCGGTGCGGTTTTGCCGGAGAAAGCACTATATATTGGATAGGTTTATTTATAAAGGATACTATTATAAAAAACAAGCGAAAAAAGTGTTGACAAAGGGATATTCGTGTGATAAAATAAGCGTTGCCGCGTAATTCGGGCTTGTTTAAGTGCGCCTTCGGGAGCCGCCCGCGTTAGCGAGTCTAAAAGAAAGAAGGACCCCAGCATGTACGCTATTATGGAAACCGGCGGCAAACAGTACAAAGTGCAGAGTGGCGACGTTCTGTTCATCGAGAAACTGGATGCGGCCGAGGGCGACAAAGTCGTGTTTGATCAGGTTCTTGCCATCCAGAATGACAAAGGCCTGAAAACCGGCGCTCCGTATCTGAAAGGTGCGACCGTTACCGCGACCGTCCTCAAAAACGGCAAAGGCAAAAAAATCCGCGTGTTCACCTATCGCCCGAAGAAAGGCAGTAAACGCGCCATGGGCCACCGTCAACCCTACACGAAAGTGGAGATTAACGACATCAAAGCCCGTGCCGCTGCGAAGAAAGCCGCGGAAGACGCTCCGGCGACGGAGGAATAAGAACCATGCGCGCCACATTTTTTCGTCGCGGTGACCGAATTACCGGTTTTGACCTTGACGGACATTGCGGTGGTGTCGCGGGGCGGGATATTGTATGCGCGGCGGTTTCGTCCGCGGCGTATCTGACCGCCAACACGCTGACCGAGGTGTGCGGGCTTTCTGCCGACATCGCGGAAGCGGACGGCAAGTTGCATTTGCGGCTTACCGAAACGGAAAACACTCGCGGAGACGACGTGATGAACGGGTTTTACCTGCATCTCAAAGGGCTTCATGAGCAATATCCGACGAAAATCGAAATTATCGACAGCAACGATACGGAGGTGTAACGAAATGCTTAAGATTAACATTCAACTGTTCGCTCATAAAAAAGGTATGGGCTCGACCAAGAACGGTCGTGACTCCGAATCCAAACGCCTCGGCGCCAAACGTGCCGACGGTCAGGCGGTACTCGCCGGCAACATCCTCGTTCGCCAGCGCGGTACCCACATCCATCCGGGTGTCAACGTGGGCATCGGCTCCGATGACACGCTGTATGCGAAAGAAAGCGGCACCGTGCGCTTCGAGCGCGTGGGCAGAGACCGCAAACGCGTGAGCGTCTATCCGGCGGAATAATCTGCAAGAAAAATCCCAGCCCCGCGGGGCTGGGATTTTTGTTTTTGTAAATTACGGTTGCGTTTTTGCGGAAGATAGGGTATACTTATGGCATAGTTCCTAAAAAGGAGTGTAAAAAAATGAAAAAACTGATTTCTTTTGCCGCGCTGACCGCGATGGTGCTGACCTTGTTCGTGCCGTCGTTTGCGGTAGCGGCGGAGCGCCCTGACCGCGGCGATGCCAACGCTGACGGCGACATCAATATGAAAGACGTGCTCGTAGACCGCAAATACGTGGCGGATATGGAATCCGGCGTGGATTTTGAGGCCGGCGATTGCAATGGCGATGAAGAAATCAATATGAAAGACGTGCTGCTGCTCCGCAAATACGTAGCGGGGCTGGATGCGACGTTCGCTGCATACGCTACGGACGATTACTCGCCCTATCATCTGAAAACGCTCGCCCAAGAGCAGGTTGTTCTTTCGTTTTATAACGAGGATACCAGCGATTTGGCGGTAACCTGGCACACTACCCGCAAAAACTACCGTCCGGTCGCGCAGGTTGTGAAAGCGGCGGACGGCGCGCAGGTGGATTTTGCGAACGCCATCGAGTTTGCCGCCACGACGGAAGAATTCAAAGATCTCGCCACGCTGTATGACGGCGAGGCGAACGCGTTTGAAATCATTTCCAAAATCGGCTATAAAGATCAAATCGACTATACCCACCGCGCGATCCTCGGCGGGTTGGAGCCGAACACGACCTACGCCTACCGCGTGGGTGACGGCGCGAAAAAGATTTGGAGCGACACCTATACGTTCACCACGCGCCCCGAGACGGTGGAGGATTTCTCCTTTGTGTGGATGAGCGATACCCAAGTGACCGACACCCGCGACCAAACGGCGTCCCATTTTATGAACGATGCGTTCAAGGGCGCTTCCCAAGTGGACCCGAACTTCTCCTTTGTTCTCCACGGCGGCGACGTGGTGCAAACGTCCCACTATCTCCACCAATGGCAGATGATGCTCAACGGCAACGAGGAGTATTTGGCGCAGTATCCGGTGATGATGGCGACCGGCAACCACGATGCTTCCAACGATACCGCCGGCGATTACGAGATTTATAAACACATGACCTTCAACCTGCCGGAACCGAACAGCAAAAAATCCTATGGCACGTACTATTCCTTCGATTACGGCGATGCCCACTTTATTTGCCTCGACACCTGCTACGGTGACGGCATTCGTTCCGCCAACATCGACAACGAGCAAAAAACGTGGTTGCAGGAAGATTTGCAAAACACCACGAAAACATGGAAAATCGTCATGATGCACGTGCCGATTGTGTCGTATAAAAACATCAACTCCTCGTCCCTCACCCGTCTGTTTGCCGAAAACGGCGTGGATTTGGTGTTGCAGGGCGACGAACATGTGTATCTCCGCTCGCATCCCATCAACGACCGCAACAAACCGGTCAACGATACCGAATTGCGTACGGTGGACGGCGTGAAATATTACGTCAATCCGGTCGGCGCTATCTTCACCCAAGCGGCGACGGCGGGTGACTCGCAGCAAAACGTCAACAGCGCCTCGGTGAATCCGGTCAACTTAGCAACGCATGGCAATGGTCGGCAGTCGTCTTGGGCGAACATCTCCATCAAGGGCAACACGCTGACGATGCAGACCTACTACTACAACAACGGCAACATCCAGATGTATACGGATGGCTCGTGGGGTATTATCAAAGAATAATCACAAAATGAAAAGACCGACGGGATTTTCCCGTCGGTCTTTTTTATTCCGCTTTGCTTTTCGGGCGGGAGAGCAGAGCGCACAAAAATCCGAAGACAATCGCGGCGGCAATGCCGCCCGCGGTGGCGGAAAGCCCGCCGGTGAGCGCGCCGAGCAGTCCGTCTTGCGCCACCGCTTCTTTGACCCCGTCGGCGAGCACGTAGCCGAAGCCGAGAAGCGGCACGGTAGCCCCCGCGCCCGCCCATTCGACAAGCGGGGCGTACAGTCCGACGGCGGTCAACACCACACCGGCGGTGACGAACGATACGAGAATACGGGCGGGGGTCATTCCGGTCAGGTCGATGAGCAGTTGACCGATAACACACAGGCATCCGCCCACGAAAAACGCCTTAAAAAGCGAAAAAGCAACCACAAAACCACTCCTTTTCGGGTAGTGTGTGCAGCGGGGGCCGAAAGTATGCAAAAAAACACGGCTCGAATTTTCGAGCCGTGTTTTTGGGTTTCGGGAACTATCAGCCCGCCGCAAATTCCAGATTGGCGGCTTTGGCAAAGGTTTCGGCGGCGGAGCCGGTTTTGCCGTGGACGGTCGTGAGCGCGTCGCATCCGGCGAACGCGTTGTTGCCGATGGCTTTGATGGAAGCGGGGAAGGTGACGGATTCCAGCGCGGTGCAGCCGGAGAACGCGGCATCTTCCACCACCGAGAGCCCTTTACCGAGCGCCACGTCGGTGAGCGCGGTGCAACCGGAGAACGCGTCGGAGGTCAGGTGAGTGACGGTGTCCGGCAGGATGACCTTTTTCACGGTTTCGTTGCCGGAGAACGCGGCGGAGATGACTTTCACGTCCCGCGGAACGGTAACGATTTCTCTCGAACCGTTGTATTTGAGCAGCGAGCCGTTTTGGATGACGAATTCGCGGGACTGTTTCGTGAGCCACGGCGTACCCGCGAACGCATCGGTGCCGATATAGACGGCGTTTTCCGGAAACGCGATGGTTTCCAGCTGGGTGCAGCCGGAGAACGCCCGCGAGCCGATGTGGTTGAGCGCGGCGGGGAAGTTGACCACCGTCAGCCCGAAGCAACCGTAAAACGCATCGTCACCGATATAGGTGAGCGAGGGGGGAAGCGACACCGAACGCAGTTTGGTGCAGCCGGCGAACGCGGTATCTTCCACGGTGGTGATTGTGGGCGACAGGTTGACGGTCTGCAACAGGCCGTTGCCCTTAAACGCGCCGGATTTCACGGTGGTGACCGGTTTATCTTCCAGCATTTCGGGAAGATTGGCGATGGTGTTTTCGGCGGTGAAGCCGGTGATGATCGCTTCGCCGCCCACGATTTCGTAGGCGTAGGCGGATACCGGTGCGTTGTCGTAACTCACGTCCGGCAGACGCACTTCGCCGTTTTTACAGCCACAAAGCGCCACGCACAAAAGCAGACAGACGGCGAGAACCGCCGCAGAAAATTTTTTCATAGAAAACAACCTCGTTTCCGAAAAGGTTTAGATTATCTTTTATTATAAGACAATCGCCGAGTTTTGGCAAGTGCTTTTTGGCAAAAGAAAACCCGCTTCGTTAAGAAGCGGGTTTTGAAAATCTTATTTATTGCGGAAGTTTTCGAGCAAATCCACGATTTTTTGGTGCGGGTCGAGGATTTTTTCGACCGAGAAATCTTGGTTGAGCGCCGCGATGAAGTAGGACACGTATTTGCCCATATCCACCTCGTAGAACCACGGGCGGGAGAGCAATTCCGGCGTGCGGTAGGTGAGGTTCGTACCGAGGATGCCGGAGATGATGCCGTCTTCATACGCTTTGTCGAACGCATCGAGGCCGTTCGCGAACAGCGCGTAGGTCGCGTAGGCAAACACGCGGTTGGCGTTGCGTTTTTTCAGCTCGTAGGCGATGTCGAGCATCGAGTCGCCGGAGGAGATGATGTCGTCCGCGACGAACACGTCTTTGCCCTCGACCGAGTTGCCGAGGTATTCGTGCGCGACGATCGGGTTGCGGCCGTTGACGATGGTGGAGAAGTCGCGGCGTTTATAGAACATACCGAGGTCCACGCCGAGAATCGAGGCGTAGTACATATTGCGGTGCATCGCGCCGACGTCCGGGCTGATGACGGCGAGGTGATCGCGGTCGGGTTTGATGTCCGGCACGCTGCGGAACAGTTTTTTGAGCGCCTGGTAGGACGGCATCAGGTTGTCGAAGCCCATCAGCGGCACCGCGTTTTGCACGCGGGCATCGTGCGCGTCAAAGGTCACGATGTTGGCAACGCCCATCGCCTGCAACTCTTGCAGCATGGCGGCGCAGTCGAGCGACTCGCGATAGTTGCGGCGGTGTTGACGGCCGCCGTAAAGAATCGGCATCACCACGTTGATGCGGTGGGCTTTACCGCCCACGGCTTGGATGACGCGTTTGAGGTCTTGGAAATGGTCGTCCGGCGACATCATATTTTCTTTGCCGAACATTTTGTAGGTGCAGTTGTAGTTGCCCACGTCTACGAGAATGAACACGTCCGCACCGCGCACGCTTTCTTTGAGCGTGGCTTTGGAGTCACCGGAGGAGAAACGCGGGCAATCCGAATCGAGCAGGAAGGTGTCTACCTCGTTGCCCGCTTCTTTCGTCCAGCGGGTGAGATACCCGTTGATTTCGTCGCCCAGTTCCTGCGCGCCGCGCAGCGCGATGATGCGCAGAGGCGCTACGCCGTTTTTCTCGTTAAAGATGTTTGCTTCGTTTGCCATTTTTACCGTCCGACCTTTCCGTATTAAGTTGAGAAAAGTATACCACAAAATCCGTCGTCTGTAAACCACCCGACGGCGGATTTCGTCGAAAAAGACAAAAATACAGTCGGTTTCTTTTACTCGGTTGCGCCGTCCGTTTCGGGAAGCAAATCCGCCCCCGCAAAGACACAGGTCGAGCCCTCTTTTGCAAACCGCGCAAGTAGGTCGGCACAACCGCGCACCGCCGCGGTATCCGTCGCCAAAATGGCGTTGCGGCGGGCGAGCACGTCGGCGTAGGCGAGCCCCTCGAAGCGGTATTCGTTGGCGGCGGCCCCCTTTTGTTTCGGGGTTTTCAGCGGCTCGGTCGAGGAAACGGTCGAGAGAATATAGCGGGTCACGTCTTCGCCGCTGTCACAGAATTCCGTGAGCGCATCGGCGAGGGTGGAGAAGATTTGAAGCGTGCGTGCGGGGGACGGGTCGCGGTAGGAATAAGCGAACAGTTGTCCGGAGGGGCGTGCGCCGAAGCCCGCGCCGTACGCGCCGCCCTGCACCCGCACCTTGTTCCACAGACAGTCGAGCGAGAGGATGTTGGCGGCGACTTTCAACGCGCCGTTCCATTTCGCTTCCGATAACGTCAGCGAGCGCGCGGCAAAGCCGACGGCGGCGGGGATTTTGACGGTGGTGTGTTTGCCCACGGCGGTCGTGTAGTTACGCGGCTCGAACGCCGCACCGCTTTCGGGAAGCGCCGCAAGAAGCGGGGACACGTCAAGCGGCTCGTCGGCGGTCACGCTTGCGAGCAGACCCGCCTTGCCGACGGCGCCGCGGAACACGGCGTTCATCGCTTTGACGAGCGCGGGCACGGTTTGTTGCTCGTTTTCCGTTATCGCGTGCAGGCGGGCGACTTGGGTGTGACCGTGAAGCGATTCGGTTACCGCGCCCGCCGCCGAGCCGGTGGCGCCGGCGGCAAACAGAGCGTATTGGTGACCTTCCGCTACTTCCGATTGCCGTGCCGTGGCATCCATTTGGCGCAGGATTTCAAAAGCGGGGGCGGGGTCGGACACGTCGGTGTGCAACAGGATTTCCGTAAGCAGTTCGAGCGCCTTTTCCGCGTTTTGCCGCATACACCCGCCGGTCACGATGAGGCAGGGAATGCAGGTGGCGGTGTCGCCGGTTTGTACCGGCGCAACGGCGAAGCGCAGATAACCGAAATACCGCTTGATTTTTTGTTGGAGCAAGCGGGCGGTGTATTGTTTGGTCGGCAGTTCGCCGAGCAGGTGGGTAAACAGTTCAAAATCGCCGAGTGTCGCAAGGTCGCAATCGGTCAGCGGGAAATAGAGTTTGAGATGGACTACGTTGCGGCAGGCGACGGGATGATACCACACGCGCACGCCGTCTTGCAGCGATTCTTCCGTTTCGACCCACGCGGGCGGCTCGCCCGCCTCGTCGAGCGAGAGCATCGGCAGCGTGGCGATTTGTTCGGGGGTGTCGGGGGTTTGCTGCCACGCAAGAAGCGCCTCGCAAAGCGCCTTGTTTTCCGCTTTTTTCGCCTCGTCCCAATCGGCGGTCATTTGTTCGCACAGCGCCGCTTCTTTTCGGCGGTTTTCTTCGCCGAGAGTGAGCGACGGCGCGGTATACAGCGTTGCGACGTTCGTTTCGTCGCAGAGCATTTCGGACAACAGAGTTTCAAAATCGTCGCCGGCAATCATTTCCTTCATCGCCGCCAAATCGTCGTCCGGAACAAGCAACGCCAGCGGGTCGTCGCCGTAAAGCCACGTGCAAAGCGCGGTAACGTCGCGCTCGATGCCCTGCGGCTCGGCAATATCGTGCAACTGGTAGTCGAGCGCGGCGAGCGCGGCTTCGAGTTCATCTTTGTCGATACCGGTTTCACAGAGCGCGCGGGCGGTATCGCGCAACAGCGCGAGCGCCTCGTCCGCCTTGCCGTCTTTCACGTTTTTAAGAGCGATTTGGAAATACGGTTGGGCGAGATAATCCGCCACTTCCCACTCCAAGTCTTCCGCAAGCCCCGAGGAGAGGAGTGCGCGGTTGAGGGGCGCTTCGTTCGAGCCCGCCACCGCATCGAACAGCACGCGAAGCGCGAGCGTTTTGCGGCGGTCTTTATACGTGCCGACGATTTTGCCGAAGGTCACCTGCCCGCGGTTTTCGCGCGGCTCGTCCGGCCCGATTTCGTAGGCGTTGTGCCCGACCGCGGCGCGCGGCGTTTGCATAGTGACGACCGGCGGCACGAGTTTTGTTTGCGGGCGGGAGAGATAGCCGTCGATGAGGGCAAGCGTTTCTTCAAACGGCAGGTCGCCGTCGAGATAAAATCGCGCGTTGGCGGGATGATAAAAACGGCGGTAGGTGTCGCAGAAATCCTCGTAGGTGAGGGTGGGGATGACCAGCGGGTCGCCGCCGGAAATCACGCCGTAGCAGGTGTCGGGGAAGAGCAGATGCAACATCTCTTCGCCGACGATACTGTCTTGGTTGGCGAGCGCGCCTTTCATCTCGTTAAACACGATGCCGTTGAACGCGTAGCCACTCTCCGTCGGCTCGATATGCCAGCCCTCTTGATAAAAAATGTTCGGGTCGGAAAGCAGTTTCGGCGCAAACACCGCGTCGAGATAGACGGAGGTGAGATTGAGAAAATCGCGGGTGTTGCGGCTGGAACACGGATACACCGTTTTGTCGGGATAGGTGAAGGCGTTGAGAAACGTGTTCATCGACCCTTTGAGCAAATCGAGAAACGGCTCGCGGACGGGGTATTTCTCTGACCCGCAGAGCATCGCGTGCTCTAAAATGTGGAACACGCCGGTGCTGTTTTCCGGCAGGGTTTTGAACGCCACCGAAAAGAGTTTGTTTTCTTCGCCGTTGTCGAGCCAGCAAAGCTCCGCGCCGCAATCGTGGCGCAATTCATAAAACGTGCCGGACAGCGCGGGCACGTCCCGCACGCGGGTGACGGTGAAACCGAGAATACGGTCGTTTGCTTTATATTTCATTTAATCTTTCTCCTTATAATAGAGTTGGCAATGGCAATATCCCTCGAAATCGGGGTCGGCCATTTGCGCGCGGAATTCTTCGCAGATGCATTTGTATTCCGGCTTTTTTTCGCGGCGGCAGGGGCAGTAGCCGTCCTTTTCTTTTAAGCCCTCCCGAATCATCTTGACGATTTCGGGGTTGTCGTTTAAGCGTATCGCCATACAGTTCCCTTCTTTTCTTGAAACGATAGTATAAGTGTACCACAAATCCTGCCCGATTACAACCTTTTCGGCAGGATTTGCATTTTTTGAAACGATGTGGTATACTATCCTCATATGTGACCAAAAGAGGTGTTTTGATTATGGGCAAAAAATGGGGTGACCGCCGCGACGGTACGCTTATCCGCGACATCGACTCGATGCACTTTATTATGCCGCTGATTTACCCGAACCGCTGCGACAACGAGGCGTTTATCAGCGAGCGCATTGACCTGACCGCCGCGAATGCCTATCTTGAACAGAAAAACGCGAGCGAGCCGGAGTACAAGTACAATCTGTTCCAACTGATTGTGACCGCGATGGTGAAAACCATCACGCTGCGCCCGAAGATGAACCGCTTTATCGTGAACGGCAATATGTATCAGCGCAACGACGTGTCCGCGGCGTTCGTCGTGAAAAAACTGTTTGCGGACGACGGCGCGGAGGGACTTGCGTTTATCCATATGAAGGACGGCGATACGCTCGACACCATCCACGAAAAGATTTTCAAATTCGTGTCGAAGACCCGCGCTGCGGACAGCGTGGACGAATCGACTGAAAATATGGATATTTTCAACAAGTTGCCGCGGTGGGTGTCCAAAACCGCCGTCAAATTCGTGTGTTTCCTCGATCGCCACGGTTGGGTGCCGAAATCGTATATCGCGACCGACCCGTATTACTCGTCGGTGGTGCTGACCAACCTCGGTTCGATTAAACTCCATTCGGGGTATCACCATCTGACCAACTGGGGCACGACGTCGATTTTCTGCGCCATCGGCGAAAAGAAACCGCGCCCGTTTTTCGACGAGGACGGCAACTGCACGATGAAAGACAGTATCGACTTGGGGCTGACGATTGACGAGCGTATTGCCGACGGCTATTATTACTCGAAAACCGTGCGGCTGCTTCGTCATTTGATTGAACATCCGGAACTGCTGGACAAGCCATTAAACGAAGAGGTGGAATTTTAATGAGTACCGTAGAAGCGAGAACCCCGTGGGAGGGGAGTATGGGCGGCGTGCCGATGCACCTCGACTATTTTGAGGGGACGATGTTCGAGGCGGTGGAAAAAATCGCCGCGGAATACCCGAACAATATCGCGTTTGACTTTATGGGCAAATCCACGACCTACAAAAAACTCGTGCAGGAAGTGGAAAAATGCGCCAAGGCGCTCAAAACCATCGGTGTGCGCGAAAACGACTGCGTGACGATTGCCATGCCCAACTGCCCGCAGGCGCTGTATATGTTTTATGCGCTCAATATGATCGGCGCCATTGCGAATATGATTCACCCGCTGTCCGCCGAGAAAGAGATTGAGTTTTATCTCAACGAGTCGAACAGCGTGACGGCGATTACGCTCGACCAGTTCTATGCCAAGTTCGAGCGCATCCGCCAAAACACCAAAGTGGTCAACATCATCATCGCCAGCATCAAAGACGAACTTTCCAAGCCGATTAAAGCGGGTTATATGCTGACCGAGGGGCGCAAAATCGAAAAAATCCCGTCGGACGCGCCGATTATCCGCTGGAAAGACTTTTTGAAACTCGGGCGCGCGTGTTTTTATAACTACCGCGTGAATCGCGGACCGGACGATGCCGCCGTTATCCTTTATTCCGGCGGTACGACGGGCACGACCAAAGGCATTGTGCTGACCAACAAGAACTTTAACGCGCTCGGTCAGCAGGTTATCGCCGCCAACCCCATGTTCCGCGTGGGCGACCGGATGCTTGCCGCGATGCCGCTGTTCCACGGATTCGGGCTCGGCGTGTGCGTGCATACGATGCTGTCGCAGGGCGGCCGGTGCATTCTTATCCCGCGCTTTACGGCGCAGAGTTACGCGAAACAGATTGTCAAATACAAATGCAACTTCATCGCCGGCGTGCCGACGCTGTATGAAGCGCTGTTGCGCCTGCCGAGTATGGAAGGCGCGGATTTGAGCTGTCTTAAAGGCGTGTTTTCGGGCGGCGACTCGCTGTCGGTGGAACTTAAAAAGAAATTCGATAAATTTCTCTATGACCACCACGCGGTCATTCAGGTGCGCGAGGGCTACGGTACGACCGAAACGGTCACCGCGTGCTGCTTGACCCCGCCGCTTCTGTGCAAAGAGGGGAGTATCGGCGTGCCGTTCCCCGACACGTATATCAAAATCGTCGAGCCGGGCACGGATAAAGAGTTGCCCTACAACGAAGAGGGCGAGATTTTGCTCGCCGGCCCGACCGTGATGCGCGAATATATGAATCATCCGGACGAAACCGCCCAAACCATCCGCACCCACGAAGACGGACTGCGGTGGGTGTATACCGGCGACCTCGGCACGATGGACGAGGAGGGCTTCGTCTATTTCCGCGGCCGCGCCAAGCGGATGATTATCAGTTCCGGCTACAACGTGTATCCGGGTCAAATCGAGAACATTCTCGATGCCCACGAATTTGTGCAGATGAGTTGCGTTATCGGCGTGCCCGATGCGTATAAGATGCAAAAAGTCAAGGCGTTTGTCAAACTCACGCCCGGCACGCCCGCATCCAAAGAAACGCTGGACGTGTTGATGGATTACTGCCGCGAGCATATCGCGAAATACGCGATGCCGTACGACATCGAGTTCAAAGAGGATATGCCGAAAACGCTTGTCGGCAAAGTGGCGTACCGTCAGTTAGAGGAAGAAGAACTCAAAAAAATCGCCGCCAAAGAGCAGACGGCGAACGGCTGATTTTTCAAAGGAGGCACTTTCTGTGCATATCGGTTTACTGAACGATTCTTTCCCGCCGAGTGTGGACGGTGTAGCGCAGACGGTCAAAAACTATGCGCTGGCGTTAAACGAACGGCCGGATTATAAAGTCAGCGTGATTGCGCCCCGTTGCCGCGGCGCGAAGGACGGCGACTATCCGTTCCGCATCCACCGCTATGCGGCGCTCCCCACCCCGAAACGTATCGGGTATCCGGCGGGAATGCCGTTTTCGCCGGCGTTGATTCACAATTTGAATAATACGAAGATGGATTTGCTTCACGTGCATTGCCCGTTTGCCTCCGGCGTGCTTGCGGACGAGTTGATTCGCGCGCGCAAAGTGCCGCTGATTCATACCTACCACACGAAATTCGACGTAGATTTGCGGGTGCGGTTGCATACGCCCGCCGCCCGCGCCGCCGCCATTCAGGTCATTCGCCACAATTTGGAAGCGGCGGACGAGGTGTGGGCGGTGACCGAATCCTGCGGAAAAGCGCTTCGGCAGGTAGGGTACGACGGCGAATACATTGTGATGGAAAACGGTACCGATTTTGCCTACGGCAAAGCGGAACTCGCCGCCGCCGATGCGTTGCGCGAGCAGTACAACATTCCGTCCGACCGGCTCGTGCTGTTGTTCGTGGGGCGGATGATGTGGTATAAAAATATCCGCATTATTTTGGATGCGCTTAAAATCGCCCGCCAAAAAGGGTTGCAGTTCACCGCGCTGATGGTGGGTGACGGTTTGGATGCTCCCGCCATTCGTGCCTATGCGAATTCGCTGGGGCTTCAAGGGGACGTGCGGTTTACCGGTATGCTGTTAGACCGCGAACAACTGCGTGCGTTTTATACGCTGGCGGATTTGTTCTTGTTTCCGTCTACCTACGACACGTCGGGGCTTGTGGTAAAAGAAGCCGCCGCGTGCGAATGCCCGAGTGTGCTCACCCGCGGCAGTTGTGCCGCCGAGGGCGTAACCGACGGACTCAACGGATTTTTGGCAAACGAAAACGCCGAGGATTTCGCTCGCGCGGTGCTGTCCGCCTGCGAGGATGAGCAGGCGCTGACCACCGTCGGTGCGCGCGCCGGCGCCACGCTGTATCTGTCGTGGGACGATGCGGTGAAAAAAGCGGCAGCGCGGTACGAAGTTGTGATGCAAAAATGGAACGGGTAAGCGCTTCCGCACAAAAAATTCAAAAATTTGAAAAAAACTCTTGATTTTTTTCGACCGAGTTAGTATAATGGTACAGCGTCGTGGAGAGGTGGCTGAGCTGGTCGAAGGCGCACGATTGGAAATCGTGTATACGTTAATAGCGTATCAGGGGTTCGAATCCCCTCCTCTCCGCCAGCAAAAACCCGCTCTTGTCTTTTGGACAAGAGCGGGTTTTTTCAATACGTTCGCCCTTGTGGGCCAATGTAGAAATTGAAATGCGAGGATACGAGAAAACGGGCGACAGAAAGTGTAAATAATACGTACAAAAATATACAAAAAAGTGAAAAAATCGGTGTGCTTTTCCGCGGTCGAAAAGTTTTTCGGAAAAAACGCAAAAAAACAAAAACCTTTTTGTGTAAAAAGGTGGACAAGCGGCAAAGAAAGTGGTATAGTAACTATAACCGCAAATATCTCGAAAAATTTTTGAAAGGATGATACCCAATGAAAAACATTTTCAAACTTGGTTCTGTCTTCATGGCGTTGGCGTTGGTCATCAGCACTCTGTTGTTCACCGGCGTTTTCGCTTCGGCTGAACCGGACTGGCAACTGATTTATGACGGTTCCTTCTCCGGCGATGCAGACTTCTCCGGTTATCTGGCTCCGATTCCGGGCGACGACTGGAATAACGCCATGGCGGCGGAGATTGCCACCTACGGCATTTCCGAGAAATACAGAATCGTGTCCGATGCGACCTTTGCCGGCGACGGCTATGCTTGCTGGGGCATTTATGAGCCGGTGAGCGAAGCCCAATGGTGGGGCGATGCGTTTGACGGCGCCACCTATCCCTATGACATCGACATCGCCTCTACGAACCTTTCGATTGACGACTCCTACATCTTCGGCATGGTCGGTGAGGGTGTTTGCACCGTGAGCGCCAGCACTTTCCAAGTGTATGCCTATCGTGAGGCGGGCTCTGTCGAGACCACCGCGACTGCGGCGGCTACCGAGACCACCGCGACTGCGGCGGCTACCGAAGCCGAGC
>JAKSPN010000035.1 GCA_024404755.1 Clostridia bacterium
TTACGCGACTTTGGACAAACGGGCCGATTCCACCCGTTTTGCCACCACCGGCTCGATGCCGTGGGTGGCGCAGAGAATCTGACGGTTAGCACGGCGGCGGGTTTCCTCGCGTTTTTTCGCCATTTTCGCATCCTCGCGCAGCGTAAACACGCCGAGCGCGACCACCGCCACGCGGAAGAACATCAGCAGCGCGGTCAGCACCGGAAAAAGACCCGGTTCGAGCACGCTCGCGAAGAACAACTCCACGCCCGCCATCAGCGCGGGAACGAGCGCCACCGTTTTGGTAAATTCAAAATGAGCGCGGGCGAACATGGCAAGCGCCACGCCGCCGAGAACCAAACTACTCACAAAACTTAACATAATCTATTCCTCACTTTCGGGAAAAATCGAACAGAGCCGAACATTTGTTCCGAACATCTGTTCTCATTATAATCCCTTTTGCGAAAATTGCAAGTGTTTTTTGAAATTTTTTTGAAAAAATTTTTTCACGCCCGCGGAGAAAATGCCGAAATTCGTTGATGTAGAGCGGTTTTTACGGCTTCAACTTTTTTGAAATCCATCGCGGATTTGTAGGGGATTTCGAGCAAATCGTGGGCGATTTTGGCATCACGCAGCGCTTCGACCGCTGTCGAAAGCAGGGCGTGTTCGGCTTTTTTGTCGAACGCTGTTCGGTTTTTGTTCGCTTTCAGCGCCGCTTCATCGTAGCACCGTTTGAGGTGCAGCGTGCGGGCGGGATTTTGGATTTTGAAGCGGTTGTCGGCGGTGACAAACGCCACGCCGAGCGACGGCAACAGCAGGTGCGCGGGGTCGGCGGGGCAAAGCGGGTCGGGGCAGAAGATAACGGGCAGGTCGCGCTTTTCGGCGGCGGCGAACAGCGCGCGTAACACCGCTTTGGCGGCGACGGCAAAGGGGTCGTCGAGCACGATTATGCGTGGGCAGAGCAGGGACACCGTTTCGGGATAGGACAACACGCCGCGCGGGGTAACGGCGGAGAGAAAGCGGCGCTGAACACCTGCGAACGTGCAGGGGCGCGAGGATGCGGACAGTTCGGTTTTTGTAAGCCGCGCGGCAACGGCGGCGGTTTTTACGGTATCGAGTGCGCGGGTTGCAAGCGCTTCTCGGTCGGCGCGCAACTCGGATACGCCCGCCAAAAACCGCCTTGCGCGGGCGTGGGCGGCGGCATTTTGGGCGTGCGCCGCCGCGATATCTTCCCGCTTGGCGGCGAGGGCGGCAAGGTCGAGCGCTCCGCCGAGCGACACGGTGTCTTCTTTAACGCCCCACGCCTGCGGCTCGATGACGTGCGGCGCGGTGGCATCGAATACGCACACGCGGCGGGCGGGGAGATGAATGCCGTCGAGCGAATCGGGGTCGGACGAGCAGGAAAACTCCTCGACCGTTTCGCCTTTTTTGCGAAAGTCGGCGGCGAGGGCGCGCAGCAGGGTGGATTTGCCCGTTCCCGGGCCGGATTTAATCAGAAACGCGAAGCCGGTTTCGTCGGTGTTGTAAAGGTCGCGGGGAAAGCCGCAAAAGCCGTTTTCGGTGGACGTTCCCATAAAAAAGCGCGGAATTTGGGGTTGCATAGTGCATTCGCTCCTTTCGTTTTTACCACCCTATGCGGCGGCGGAAAAAACGGTGCAAAAAAATCCGATAAAAACGCGGTTTTCTCTTGCAAACGGAGAATAAAAGAGGTATAATAATCTAAATATTGTGTTTATATAAGAAAACGCACTTGTAAAATACACCGAAAGGCGGTTCAAATCTATGGCAGACAAGCAAAAAATGGTGGATGCAATCACCTCGATGGACGAGGATTTTGCGAAATGGTACACCGACATTGTGAAAAAGGCGGAGCTCATCGACTATACGAGCGTGAAGGGCTGTATGGTCATTCGTCCCTACGGCTACGCCATTTGGGAGAATATGCAAAAAATTCTCGACGGGATGTTTAAGGCGACGGGACACGAAAACGTGTGTATGCCGATGTTCATTCCGGAGAGTTTGCTCAACAAAGAGAAAGACCACGTCGAGGGGTTTGCGCCCGAAGTGGCGTGGGTTACCCACGGCGGCAACGAGAAGTTGGAGGAGCGCCTTTGCGTGCGCCCGACCAGCGAAACGCTCTTTTGCGAGCATTACGCGAACATCGTGCAATCCTACCGCGACCTGCCGAAGCTCTATAACCAATGGGTGAGCGTGGTGCGGTGGGAGAAAACCACCCGCCCGTTCCTTCGCTCGCGCGAGTTCTTGTGGCAGGAGGGTCACACCATCCACGCCACCGCGCAGGAGGCGATTGAGGAGACTGAACGGATGCTCAACGTCTATGCCACGTTCTGTGAGCGCGATCTCGCGATGCCGGTTGTCAAAGGCCGCAAGACCGACAGCGACAAGTTTGCGGGCGCGGAGGCGACCTATGCGATTGAGGCGCTGATGCACGACGGCAAGGCGCTGCAAGCCGGTACGTCCCACTATTTCGGCGACGGCTTTGCCAAAGCGTTCGGCATTCAGTATTTGGACAAAGAAAACAAATTGGTCCATCCGCACCAGACCTCGTGGGGCGTCACCACTCGTCTGATCGGCGCGGTGATTATGACCCACGGTGACGACAACGGCTTGGTGCTTCCGCCCGCCGTCGCGCCGGTGCAGGTGGCGATTATCCCGATTGCACAACACAAAGAGGGCGTGCTGGATGCGGCGCGCGCGGTGCGCGACCGACTGGCGGAGAAATTCCGTGTGAAACTGGACGACAGCGACAACTCGCCCGGCTGGAAATTCAGCGAGTACGAGATGCGCGGCGTGCCGGTGCGCTTGGAGCTCGGGCCGCGCGATATCGAAGCGGGCAACTGTGTTTTGGTGACCCGCCACAACCGCGAGAAAACCGTGGTGGCGCTCGACAACCTCGAAGAGGCGATTGCGCAGAAGTTGCAAGAGGTGCGCGACGGTCTCTATGCCGCGGCGCTCGAAAACCGCGAAAAACGCACCTACGATTGCAAGACGATTGACGAAATCAACGCGAAACTCGCCGAAAACGGCGACGGCTTCGTCCGCGCGTTGTGGTGCGGCGACGAAGCGTGCGAGGATAAGGTGAAAGAGTTGACCGGTGTCGGCTCGCGCTGCATTCCGTTTGACGGACAGGGTCAGGAAGGCACGTGCGTCTGCTGCGGCAAGCCGGCGAACACGCTCGTTTACTGGGGCAAGGCGTATTAAGCCGCCCGACTGCATACGATAATACGATAAGGAGAACGACGATGGTAGACCAACTGAAAAAGCCGCAGGCGGGCGAGACTGTCTGTGTGATGCATACGAACAAGGGCGATATCTCGATTCGGATGTTTCCGGAGGATGCGCCGAAAGCGGTGGAGAATTTCGTGACCCACGCCAAAGACGGCTATTACGACGGGATTACGTTCCACCGCGTGATTAACAACTTTATGATTCAAGGCGGCGACCCGACGGGGACCGGCTGCGGCGGCGAGAGCATTTGGGGCAAACCGTTCAAAGATGAGTTTACCGAAAACCGCCACAATTTGCGCGGTGCTTTGTCGATGGCGAATGCCGGCCCCGGCACGAACGGCAGTCAGTTCTTTATCGTGCAGGCGAAAGCGGTGGACCCGCGCCTGCTCGACGAGATGAAAGAACTCGAAGCCCACGGCTTCCCGAAAGACGTGACCGAGGCGTACGCCGAGGTGGGCGGCACGCCGCACCTCGATTTCCGCCACACCGTGTTCGGACAGGTGTTCGAGGGTATGGACGTGGTGGACGAGATTGCCGCGACCAAAGTGGACCGCCGCGACAAACCGGTGGACGACGTGGTGATTTTAGGTATCGACGTGAAAGAATGGGCGGAATAAGCCCGTTACAATAAAAAGAAAGCGGAGGAATGAACGATGAAACGTGTAGTGGCACTTGTGGCGGTTTTGTTGATGGTGCTGGCGGTGGCCGGCTGTGACAAAGGAAACGGCACTTCGGGTTCCGGCAAAAAAGACTATATGAAACTGGATTTTTCCAACGGCGTGGGTACGGCGTATCCGGATAAGGAGTACGGCTTCCAGACGGAAAAACCCGCGAATGGCGAGGAAATCGCCGTGATGCACACCAACATGGGCGATATTTCCATTCGCTTCTTCCCCGAAGCCGCGCCCAAAGCGGTGGAGAACTTTAAGACCCACGCGAAAAATCACTATTACGATAATCTGACGTTCCACCGCGTCATCGCCGACTTTATGATTCAGGGCGGCGACCCGCGCGGAAACGGTTCCGGCGGCGAGAGCATTTGGGAAAAACCGTTTGAGGACGAGTTTGACCAAAAACTCTTAAACATTTCCGGCGCGCTTTCGATGGCGAACAGCGGTGTGAACACCAACGGCAGTCAGTTCTTTATCAACTACCAATCGAAAGACAAAGCGCCGAAAAAAGAGGATTACGCCGCGAACACCGATGCGGCTATCCGCGAGCGGGCGGCGGAGTCGTACTATCAAAACTACGACTATATCAAAGGACAATGCCCGACGTTGCTCGACTTTTTGAAACTGAAATATGCCTATCCGGTGTATGACTGGATTCCTGCCGAGGTGTGGGACGTGTATGCCGAAAACGGCGGCTCGATTCACCTGGACGGTGCGTGGCGCTACGGCGGCGGGCATACCGTGTTCGGTCAGGTGTTCGAGGGACTGGACGTGGTGGAGAAGATTTCCAAAGTGGAGACGGATATGAACGATATGCCGGTTTCCGCGGTGTCCATCAAGTCGATTGAAATCAAAGCCTACGAGGGATAAGCATGGTAAAAACCGTTACCTGCGACGGGTTGTCCGTCGCGTATACCGAGCAGGGCGAGGGTCCCGATTTGCTTCTTCTTCACGGATGGGGTGCGCGGGCGGAAACCTATCGTCTGCTCATTGATCATCTGTCGCAGAAGTATCGCGTGGTTGCGCCGGATTTACCCGGTTTCGGCGACAGTGAAGAGCCGAAAGAGCCGTTTTCGGTGGACGATTACGCCGATTTCGTGCTGCATTTTTGCGAGGCAGCGGGTGTCGTTGACCCCGTGGTAATGGGGCATTCCAACGGCGGGCGGATTTTAATCAAACTTTTGTCGCGTGACCCGAAACCGCTGAACGTCAAAAAAGCGGTGCTGCTCGATTCCGCCGGTGTTAAGCCGAAACACGGGATTGACTGGTACGTGAAAGTATACAGTTACAAAGCGGCGAAAAAACTGCTGCCGGGACTTGCGCAAAAGATGCAGGGCAAGGTCGGCTCGACCGATTATAAGGCGGCGAGCCCCGTGATGCGGCAGGCGATGGTCAAAGCGGTCAACGAGGATTTGACCGACTGTTTGCCGAAAATTACCGCGTCCACGCTGCTGATTTGGGGCGAAAAGGACGATGCGACCCCGCTTTCGGACGGCAAGTTGATGGAGAAAAAAATCCCCGATGCGGGGCTTGTAACGCTTGCGGGCGCGGGGCATTTCGCGTTTGCCGAACGGTGGGCGCAATGCCGCGCCGTTTTGGACGCGTTTTTGTAAGTTTTTTGGAGTAAGGAGACACCACAATGCTTTTGACACTTTCGATAAACGGGCTTCCGTTCGTGTTCGGATGGTTCTTTCTGTTTGCGGCGCTGGTGATTGTTCACGCGGTGACCCAATCGTTGCATCTTGTGCATATGTTGCAACTGTCCGGCTATCACAACGACGTGTATGCCCGCTGGTGTAACGAGCATATGGCGAAAATTTTGTCGCCCGGTCGGCTGTTTTGCCTTGTGACGCTGTTGTTGCTCGCGCTGCGGTCGGTGCTGTTTGAGGCGGTGCCTGCGCTGGCATTTTTGCTTGTTGCGTGCGTGGGGCTGTTTGTGAGTTTGCTCGACACGTTGCCGCGGCAGGCGAAAAAGCCGCTGGTGTTCACAAAACGCGTGTGGCGACTGCTGATTACGTTTGCAATTTTGCTCGCCGCGTACGTGCTGTTGTGGGAGCATCTTGTCGGCTTCGACTCGTATTGGAAAATGGCGGTCGGCGCGGCGATTTTGCTTCTTATTGTGCCGCTGTTGGTGCCGCTGGCCAACCTCATCAACGCGCCGATTGAAAAAGCGGTGGCGAACTGGTACGTCAAGGATGCCAAGCGCATTTTGGCGGAGCATCCGGACTTGACCGTCATCGGCATTACCGGCAGTTACGGTAAAACGAGCACCAAAAACTTCTTGTACGGGATGTTGTCGGCGCAGTACAACACGCTGATGACCCCCGAAAGTTATAACACGACGATGGGCGTTGTGCGCACCATCCGCGAGCGCTTAAAACCCTCCCACGAGGTCTTTATCGTGGAGATGGGCGCGAAAGGGCTCGGCGAAATCAAAGAAATCTGCGATATCGTCCACCCGCAATACGGTCTGCTCACCTCTATCGGCGAACAGCACCTCGAAAGTTTCGGCTCGGTGGAAAATATCGTGAAAACCAAGTTTGAACTCTATGATGCGATTCCCGAAAACGGCTTTATCTGTGTCAATGCGGATAACGACCTTATCTGCGCCGAACTCGAAGCCCGCAAAGGCGACGGCAAAGAGGTTGTTACCTACGGCGTGAAGGACGAGAGCACGGCGGATTACCGCGCGACCGACGGCACGGTATCCGGCGCGGGGTGTCGCTTTACGCTGATTGACCCGAACGGCAACAAGACCGCGTTCGGCACGAAACTGCTCGGCGGTCATAACGTGCAGAACATCACGGGCTGCTTGGCGCTGGCCGCAAAACTCGGCGTGCCGGCGGAAAAACTTGTGTATGCCGTGCGGCTTCTTAAACCGGTGCGCCACCGTTTGGAACTGCTGCCGAACGGGTTTATCGACGATGCGTTCAACTCCAATCCGGCGGGCTTCCGTTCCGCGCTGGAAACGCTCAAAGCGTTCTCCGGTCAGCGGGTGTTGGTCACGCCCGGTATGGTGGAACTCGGCGAGCGCGAAGCCGCGCTTAACGAAGAATTAGGCGCATACGCCGCGGACTGCTGTGATTTAGCGGTACTCGTCGGCGAACGGCAGGCGCCGCCGCTGAAAAAAGGTCTTTTGTCCGCCGGCTTCGACGAGGGCAATATCTACGTTGCCAAGTCGCTTGCGGACGGTTTGGAATTCCTAAAAACCGTGCCGGCAAACGGGCCGCGCACCGTGCTTCTTGAAAACGATTTACCGGATAACTACGACTGAACAACAATCCAACGTAAAAGGGGTTTTATACGATGACGACGAAAACGAAAGTGGCTGTTCTGTTCGGCGGCAACAGCGTGGAACACGAGGTGTCGATTATTTCGGGGTTGCAGGCGTTTCATGCGCTTGACCGCGAGAAATACGAGCCGATTCCGCTGTATTTGACCAAGGACAACCGCTTTTTTACCGGCGAGGCGATGGGGGAGATTAAAAATTACTCCGACCTCAAAACCTGCCTCGAAAACGGCGTGCAGGTCACGCTGATGAAAGGTGAAAACGGCGTGGAAATGTTCCGTTTTCCCCAAAAGAAATTCGGCAACAACGCGATGGGTTCGTTCGAGGTGGTGCTTCCCGTGGTGCACGGCACCAACGTGGAGGACGGCACCTTGATGGGCTATCTCGAACTGCTCGGTGTGCCGTACGCTTCCTGCGACGTGACGAGTTCCGCGCTCGGTATGGACAAGGGACGGATGAAATCCGTTTTGCGCGAGGCGGGCGTGCCGGTGCTTCCGGCGATTGAAGTGACCGGTCAGGAATACGCCGCCGGTGCGGACGACGTGATGGATCGCGTGGAAAAAGAACTCGGGTATCCCGTGGTCGTCAAACCCGTCAACCTCGGCAGTTCGGTCGGTATTTCCAAAGCGGGCGACCGCGAGGCGCTGGAACGTGCGCTCGATTTGGCGGCGCAGTTCTCGGCGCGTATTCTCATTGAGCACGCCGTGCCCAATTTGCGCGAAATCAACTGCTCGGTGCTCGGCGATATGTACGAAGCCGAAGCATCGGTTTGCGAAGAGCCGCTGAACGCGACGGATATTTTAAGTTATCAGGACAAATATATGTCCGGCGGCGCAAAAGGCGGCAGTAAAGGCGGCAAATCCGGCGGTATGTCGGACTTAAAACGCCGTTGCCCCGCCGATATTCCGGACGAGATGACGAGACAGGTGCAGGAATACGCGGTCGCGACGTTTAAGGCGCTCGGTTGCCTCGGCGTGTCGCGTATCGATTTCCTCAATGACAAAGAAACCGGCGAACTGTGGGTCAACGAAATCAACACCATTCCCGGGTCGCTGTCCTTCTATCTGTGGGAAGCGGCGGGCGTGCCGTTCGCGGAATTGCTCGACCGGATGATTTCCCTCGCGTTCAAACGCGAGCGCGAGCGTCAGGCGCTGACGTTCAGTTATGAAACCAACCTGCTGGCGGGCGCCGCCGCGGGACTTTCCACCGGCAAAAAATGAGTGTCTCGAAAAAAGGAGAATGTGCGATGAAAAAACTCCACACGACCCGTGCGGTCGCCGTGCTGCTTTGCGTGACGGCGATGCTGTTTGCGGGAACGACGACGGTTTGCGCGGCGGACTATCCCGTCGGTTACCGCAAGGGTGAGGTTATCCTTGCCGGAGAAAAAGATAAAGTCGCGCCGAACGTCATTGCGGTGCGCAACGGCACGATTGCCACGCCGGATGCGCTCGATTGGGAAGACGGCGGTATCCACGGACAAGCCGTTCACCTGAACGGTGCGGGCGACTATATCGAATACCAAAACCACGCGCTGTGTTCGGGTGAGATTTCGGTGACGGGCTGGGTCAACTGGCTCGGCAGCGTGACCGATAACCCCCACGGGGCGCTCAATCAGCAACTGTTTACGGTGTTCCGCGATGCGGAGAACTATTTTACGCTGAATTTGCACGCCTACCGTGACAACATCCGCCAGTCGGAAGACGGCACGGTGTATCGCATTGACGGCGTGTGCCTTGAATACAAAATTGCGGGCAGCGCCGGCAAGCACGTCGAGGCGTTTAACCAGACTTCCGGTGGGGTGGACTATGCGATTCGCCAAAACGAGTGGACGCATTTGACGATGACCATCAGCAAACGCGCCATTAAGCTGTATATCAACGGTGTGCATTGGTTTGAAGAGCCGTTGGAGGGCGCGTGCACGACGCTGTCTGCCAACGGTGTGCGCATCGGCGGCACGGTGGGCGATACCCCGTATACGTTGTCCGGTTTGGTGGATGATGCGGCGGTGTTCAAAGGGATTTTGAGCGCGGACGATATCGCCTATCTCGCGTCCGGCGCGGGGCTGGATTTCAGCAAACCGACGGCGAAACCCACGTCGACCGACGTGGCGGGCGACACCTCGGAGGCGGAGACAAGCGGCGACACCTTCCGCGATACGGACAACAGCGGTGCATTTACCGATATCACCATTCCGACGTTTACGTGGTACGTGCTCGGCGGGTTGTTGGTGCTGATGGTAGTGCTGACGATTGCCCTGAACAAACACGAAGAAAAACGCCGCAAGGAGGATGACCGATGAAAAAGTCGTTGAGTGCGCTTTTGTTGGCGCTGATTCTCTGTTTGACGGCGGCGGTGGTGCCCGTTTCGGCCGAGCCGCTGGACAACGAAACGACCGTCATTATCACCCGCACCAGCGGGCAGACGGAGTTGACTCCGTCCCAGACGGAATCCTGCTTTTGGGAGTATCCCACGCTGACCGCCGGTCAGCATCGGGACGACGGCGTATTGTGGCTGTTTAACAAATCCGGCAAGGATGCCACCGTGACGATGGCGGATTTTCATCTGCCCACCGGTGACGAGCAGGTGACGAATTACCTCAAAGCGCTGCATTTGACGGTGCGCGCCGGCGGTAAAGTGGTGTTTGACGACACCTACGACAAAGCAGGGTCGCTCTCCATTACGGTGAACGTGCCCAAGGGCGAGAAGAAACCGGTGTATTACGAACTCGGCTGCGATTTCACCTACTCCGGTGAAAGCACGCTCGGCAACGACGTGATTTACGGTAAATATAGTGTGGAATATCACGGCGGCGGCATTTTTTCGTCGTGGATTTTCTATGCGGTTGTGGGCGCGGTGGTGCTTGCGGCGATTATTGTGGTCGTTGTGTTGAAGAAAAAACAAAAAAGTGCTTGACAAACCCGAATTCGGGTGGTACAATATCTTTTGCAAAAATGAAGTAAAGCATTACCCGCTTTCACCTGCGGATTTCGTTCCCGACAGGTCAATAATTTATTCATAACGCAAATGTCTTTTTGAGTAAGTTAGTTAAGCGGGCAAAAACTGCCCGCTTTTTTATTTATTTTTACTGTTGGAGGTGCTTACTATCGCTAACAAAGAGGTGCAGATTAACGAGCAAATCCGCGATGCGGAAGTTCGTGTAATCGGCGAGACCGGAGAACAAATCGGCATTATGTCTGCCGCCGAAGCCCAGAAATTGGCGGACGAACAGGATTTGGACTTGGTCAAAATTTCGCCCAACGCCAACCCGCCGGTGTGCCGCATTATGAACTACGGCAAATACCGCTATGAGCAGGCGAAACGCGAAAAAGATGCCCGCAAAAATCAACACGTGGTGGAGATTCAAGAAGTCCGCTTGGGACTCAACATCGACGTGGCGGATTTCGACACGAAACAACGCCAGGCCACCAAGTTCTTGAAACAGGGCAACAAAGTCAAGGTTTCTATCCGGTTCCGCGGACGGGAAATGGGTCACCCCGAATTGGGGCAGACCATTATGGACCGCTTCGCGACTGCGTGCGAGGAAACGGCTGTGATCGAAAAACCCGCGAAACTCGAGGGCCGTCACATGCTGATGTTCTTAGCACCGAAGCCGGCCAAATAAACACACATATTATTAAGGAGGAAAATATTATGCCGAAAATCAAAACGCACAGCGGTGCGAAAAAACGCTTTAAGCTCAGCAAGGGCGGCAAAGTCCTTCGTGCCAAAGCTTACAAATCGCACATCCTGAACAAAAAGACCACCAAACGTAAACGCAACCTGCGTAAAACTGCCGTGGCGGATGCGACCAACGTCGCTGCCGTCAAACGCATGATTCCGTACAAATAATCGTCATTAGGAGGTATAGACAATGGCTCGTGTTAAAGGCGCTATGATGACGCGCAAAAGAAGAAAGAAAGTTCTGAAACTCGCCAAGGGTTATTATCAAGGCAAATCCAAGCTGTTCCGTACCGCGAAAGAGGCGGTTATGAAATCCGGTCAATATGCGTATATCGGCCGTAAACAGCGCAAACGCGACTTCCGTCGCCTGTGGATCACTCGTATTTCCGCCGCCGCGAAAATGAACGGTATGAACTATTCTACGTTCATGAACGGCCTGAAAAAAGCCGGTGTGACCCTCAACCGCAAAATGCTGTCCGAGATTGCTATCGCGGACGCCGCCGCTTTTACCGCTCTCACCGAGAAGGCGAAAGAGGCCCTCAATAAATAAAACTCTGTCCGTCGGTGCGCGTTTTCGCGTGCCGACGGACGTGTTGCATTTTCGAGAGAGAAAACGGAACGGATTTTTGACAAAATCCGTTCCTGTAATGTAATAAAAAATTACCGATAAAGTAAGGAAAAAAGTAAGGAAAGGAGACGACAACAATGACCGTAACAAGCCGCGATAATGCCGCTGTCAAACGGGTGCGCCGTCTGCTTTCCGATGCCCATGCGCGGCGCGAAACGGGATTGTTCGTGCTCGAAGGGGCGCGGCTTTGCGCCGAGGTCGGCGCGTCGGACGTGACGGTGGTGGAGGCGTTTATCTCCCCCGATGCCGAGGCGCGCTATCCGAAGCAGGTCAAAGCGGTGCGTGAGCGCGCGGAGACGGTGTATGACATCTCGAACGCGCTTGCCGCGCAAATCGGCGATACCCAAAACCCGCAAGGGCTTTTCTGCGTTTGCCGCCGTCTGCCGGATAAACTTTCCGGCGGAATGTTGCCGCTGGACGGGCGCTATCTGGCGCTGGAAGCGGTGCGCGACCCCGGCAATATGGGTACCATTCTCCGTACCGCCGAGGCGTTCGATTTGTCCGGCATTTTGCTGTCGGACGATTGCGTGGCACTCGACAACCCGAAAGTCCTGCGCGGCAGTATGGGCGGGGCGTTGCGCCTGCCGACCGGTCGGGTGGAGGATTTGTCCGAAACCATTCGGCTGTTGCGGTTGCAAGGGTTTTCGGTGTACGCCTGTGTGGCGGACAGCGAGGCGACCCCCATTACCGACGTGAAACTCGGCGACGGGTGCATCTGTGTCATCGGCAACGAGGCCAACGGATTGACCGACGAGGTGCAGGCCGCTTGCACCGGCCGCGTGACCATTCCCATGCGCGGCCGTGCCGAGTCGCTGAATGCGGCGGTGGCGGCGTGCCTGACGATGTGGGAGTTGCAAAAATAACCGACAACGAAAGCGGGGGGGAACGTCGTGGACATTCGGCTTTATTGGATATGGCTGTCGCTGGCGTTGAAAGCCGGCAACCCTGCTACCGCTATGCTTCTTCGGGCGTTCGAACATCCGCGTGCCGTCTTTGAGGCGGACGAAAAGGCGCTTCAAAACGCCGGAGCGAAGCCGGAACTTGTGAAACGCTTAAAAGAAACGACACTCGACGATGCCAAAAAGGTGCTGGTCGCCTGCGAAAAAGAGGGCATCTTCGTGCTGACACCGGACGATGCGCTCTATCCCGCGCGGCTGCTCAATTTGTCCGACCTGCCGACGGTGCTTTACGGCAAAGGCGATTTTCGCGGACTTTTTGAAGATTCGCTTGCGATTACCGTGGTCGGTCCGCGGAGCATCAGCCCTGAGGGCAAACGCAAAACCGCGTATTTGACGGCGGGTCTGGTCGCCGGCGGCGCAACGATTGTGTCCGGCGGCGCGGTGGGCGGCGATGCGACCGCAATGGAAACCGCGCTCGACTGCGGCGGCAATCTGATTGTCGTGCAGGCGTGCGGACTCGACGTGAATTACCCGACCGAAACGGCGCCTTTGCGCGAGCGACTGCTTAAACAAGGCGGCACGCTCTTTTCCGAATACCCGCCGAAAACGACGGTGGGCAAGGGCACGTTTTTTATCAGAAACCGCCTTTTATCCGGCTTGACACTCGGCACGCTTGTGCCGGAGGCGCAAGACCGCAGCGGAACGCTCATTACCGCCCACGCCGCCCGCGAACAAGGGCGGGACGTGTTCGCCGTTCCCGGCGACGAGGTGCTTTGCGGCGGGTGTCACAACTTAATCCGCGAGGGTGCGCTTCTCGTCACCCGCAGTACCGATGTTTTGTCGGAATATATGCCGACCTACGCCGCGGCAATGGATTTGGCGGCGGCGTTCCAAGCGGAAGAAGAATTCCGCAAAAAGACGAAACCGGCAGACAAGCCGGAAGAAAAAACCGAACATCCTATCCGCCGTTTGTTTAAGAAACGGACGGACAAACCGAAATCGAAAGAATCCGCCCCGACTCCCGCAACGGAGTTGGTGCCGCTGCCGGACGGTGCGTCCGAGGCGGCGGGCGCGGTGTTCGCGGTGCTTGCGGCGAGTCCCAAGAATTTGGACGATATCGCCGAAGAAGCCGCACTTTCGCCGGCGGCGGTTTTGTCCGCGCTGACCGAACTCGAACTGTTCGGCGCGGTACAGAGTTTTGCCGGACGGCAATATGCAAGGAAAGGAAGATAAAGATGGCAACGTTAGTAATCGTGGAGTCTCCCTCCAAAGCAAAAACCATCCAAAAATATCTCGGGAACGGCTATGAGGTTATGGCCTCGAAAGGTCACGTGCGCGACCTGCCGAAAACCCTGCTCGGTGTGGACGTGGACAACGGCTTTAAGCCGCGCTACGTGGACATTGCCGGTAAATCCGCCCTCATCCGCGAACTGCGCGAGCACGCCGAGCGTGCCGACCGCGTGTTGCTCGCGGCTGACCCGGACCGCGAAGGAGAAGCGATTTCGTGGCATCTCGCGAGTCTTTTGGGGGTGGACCTCAAAGACAAAAACCGCGTGACCTTTAACGAAATCACCCAAAGCGGTATCAAACAGGGTATGGCGCATCCCCGCGCTATCGATATGGACCTCGTGAACGCGCAGCAGGCGCGCCGCGTGCTCGACCGTATCGTGGGCTATAAAATCAGCCCGTTTTTGTGGCGTAAAATCCGCAAAGGGTTGTCTGCCGGCCGTGTGCAATCGGCAACGGTGAAACTCGTGATTGACCGCGAGGAGGAAATTCGCGCGTTTAAGAGCGAGGAGTATTGGACGCTCGACGCGAATTTGATGCCGCAGGGAAGCCGCAAGGCGTTCCCCGCCAAATTCTACGGCGACAAAAAGCAAAAAATCAAAATCAGCGACGAAAAAACCGCGACCGCGCTTGCGACGGAACTGAATTCCGCTTCGTACAAAATCGGCGCGGTCAAATACAGCAAGCGGCAGGTCACTCCCGCGCCGCCGTTCGTCACTTCGACTCTGCAGCAGGAAGCCAACCGCAAACTGGGCTTTGAGACCCGCCGGACGATGAAAACGGCGCAGGAGTTGTACGAAGGCGTGACGCTTCCGGATATCGGCGCCGTCGGTCTTATCACCTATATGCGTACCGACTCCCTGCGCATTTCCGAAGATGCTCGCAAAGAGGGCAACGCCTATATCGAAAAGACGTACGGCAAAGAGTATTTGCCGGAGAAACCGCGGTATTACAAATCCCGCAAAGGCGCGCAGGATGCGCACGAGGCGATTCGTCCGTCTACGCCGTCCATTACGCCGGCTTCGGTGAAAGAGGCGCTCACTCCCGATCAGTATAAACTCTATAAACTGATTTGGGAGCGCTTTATCGCGAGCCTTATGGCGGTGTGTGTCCAAAAAACCTGCCAAGCCGACATTGAAGCAGGCGACTACGTGTTTAAGGCCTCCGGTTATACCGTCGCGTTCGACGGCTATACCGTGCTTTACGTCGAGGGCAAAGACGAGGAGGACGAGGAAAATGCTTCGCTTCCGGAACTTACGGAGGGAATGGAGCTGAAACTCAAAGCTCTCACTCCGAACCAGCACTTTACCCAGCCGCCGGCGCGGTTTACCGAGGCCTCGCTTGTTAAAGCGATGGAGGAGAACGGCATCGGCCGTCCGTCCACCTATGCGCCGACCATCGGCACGATTTTGTCCCGTGAATATATCGAGCGTGCGGGCAAGGCGTTTAAGCCCACCGCCCTCGGCGAAGTAACCACCAAATGGATGGAAGAACAGTTCCCCGAAATCGTTGACGTGAAGTTTACCGCGCAAATGGAAAAACGCCTTGATGCGGTGGAAAACGGCGAAAACGACTGGGTGGAAACGCTGGGCGAATTCTACGGTGATTTCAAAAACCGTCTGGATGCCGCGGAGGATACCCTTTCCGGCGAGCGTATTAAAGTGCCGGAAGTGGAGACCAACGAGGTGTGCGAACTGTGCGGCCGCAAAATGGTGATTAAAGCGGGTCGCTTCGGCAAATTCCTCGCGTGCCCCGGCTATCCGGATTGCAAAAACACCAAACGTTTGGTGGAGAAAACCGCCGGCGTTTGTCCGAAATGCGGCGGCGCGATTTTGGCGAAAAAGTCCCGCAACGGACGGCGTTTCTTCGGCTGCGGCAACTATCCGAAATGCGACTTTGTGTCGTGGAACGAGCCGAGCGGTGAAACCTGCCCGAACTGCGGCAAAACGCTGTTTGTGAAAAAAGGCAAGACGGAAAAACTGTTCTGCCAGACCGAGGGTTGCGGCTTTACGAAAACGGCCACCAAGACGGAGGAAGCGTAAATGAGCGACGGAAAAATTCCCGCGATTGCAAAATTTGAACGGGTGTCGGATGCGCGCTTTGAGGCGGATTTTGCCGATGCGTTTCCCGGCGCGGACGTGACCGCCGCCAAAGCCGCGGTGAAACTGCCTACGCGCGCTACGGCGGGCTCGGCGGGATACGATTTTGCGGTGCCGTGCGACCTGACGCTTGCGCCCGGTGAAACGGCGAAGATTCCCACCGGTATCCGCGCGAAAATTGCGGACGGTTGGGTGCTTTGTGTGTTCCCGCGCAGCGGGCTGGGATTTAAGTATCGCATTCAGCTCGACAACACCGTCGGCATCATCGACAGCGATTATTACGGTTCGGACAACGAGGGACATATCTTCATTAAAATTACGAACGACGGCAAAGCCGGCAAAACCCTCTCGCTTAAAGCGGGGGACGGGTTTGCGCAGGGCATTTTCCTGCCGTTCGGCGTAACGGAAGACGACGAAGCCACCGCCAAACGCAACGGCGGTTTCGGCAGCACGTCGAAATAAACGTATAAAGAAAAGACCACCCGAT
>JAKSPN010000036.1 GCA_024404755.1 Clostridia bacterium
AGGTCGCTGGCTTCCTCGGCGGCGGAGACGGTTTTCTCCGGCGGGGTCGAGCCGTCGGCTTTCGGCAGGGACGAGGTGCGGGACACGAACTCGCGCATCGGGCGGTCGGCGGCGATGCTGCCGGAATACCGCATATACACGTCGTTCTCGTCAAACTTCGGCGCGGACGAGCCGTGCGGTTTGCCCGAACGGTTGCGGTTGCCGCCGCGGTTTCCGCCACGGTTGCCGCCGCGACGGCCGTTTTTGTTGTCCTCGGTCGGGCCGATGATGACGTGGCGGTTGGGCTCTTTGCCCTCACTCCACGAGGTGGCACCCTCGATATCCTGCACCGCGGTGTGAATGATGCGGCGCTCGTAGGGGTTCATCGGTTCAAGCGTGCGGCGACGACCGGTACGCGCCACGGCGGACGCGTATTTGTGGGCGAGACCGGTGAGGGATTTTTCGCGTTTCTCGCGGTAGTTGCCCACGTTCAAGGTCACACGATAGTACTCTTTCTGCTGGCGGTTGGCGACAAGACCGGTGAGGTATTGCAGCGCATCCAGCGTTTCACCGCGGCGGCCGATGATGAGGCCTTCCTGCTCGCCTTCCAGGTCGATGCGGCAACCGTCTTCCGTTTCTTCCACGGTCACAATGGTGTCGCCCGCGCCCAGCGCATCCAGCAGGGAAACGAGGTAGTTTTTCGCGGCGGTGGCGGCGGCGGATAAATCCCCCTCCGGCACAACTTTCGGGGCTTTCGGAGCAGAATCGTCGTTGTCGTCCTCGTCGTCGGCTTCGTAGGTCACTTTCACGACGGCGTTGGCTTTACCGAACAGCCCGAACGCTTTTTTCGCGGGCTCTTTGACGACTTCCACTTCCAGTTGCTCGGCGGGAATGCCGAGTTCGCTTGCCGCTTCGGCGATGGCTTCTTCCACCGTGGCGGCTTCTTTGGTCAGTTCTTTGCGCAAAACAGTTCTTCCTTTCTTGCCGGGGAACGTCCCCCGGATATTACACGCGCACGCGAATCGCGCGCGGCGGGTTTCACAAGGGATTACTTGTCGGACAGTTCGTCCGGCGTCACGTCGCCGAGATCTTTGACGTTCGGCGTATCGACCACGTCGGGGGCGTTTTCCGCCGCATCCTGACGTTTCCGCGCCTCGGCAAGGCGTTTTTTGTCGGCGGCACGCTGTTTGCGGGCGGCCTGATACTCGATTTCCGCCTGCTCACGGGCTTTGGCGGGATCGTAGATTTTGTAGAGCAGCAAGGTCTGGCACACGCCGATTAAACTCGACGCGACCCAGTACACGCTGACACCGGCGGGGAAGGTGAAGCCGATAATCAGCGAGAACACCGGCATACCGTACATCATCGCGTTGGTGCAGCCCTGCGCCTGTTGCATTTCGCTGGACGCTTTGGTGGCGCGCTTCGTGAAGTGCATCGACACCATCGTCATCAAGAGCTGGGAAAGGCCGGCGAAAATCGGAAGCAGCCACAAAAGCGAAATGTCTTTCGCACCGCCGCGCCACGGGTTTTCGAGCAGCGAATATTTTCCGAAGACGGTAAATTCTTTTTTGGTGTCCGCCATTTCGTTGTAGTAGGTGAGGGCGGAGTCTTTGTCCTGACCGTCCACGTCGGCGATGGCGGCGATAATATCGTCTTTGTTCTGCTCCAAGTGGTTGAGCATACGGAACTCGCCGTAGTAGCCGCGCATATCTTTTTCGGAGAATTTGTTTTCGTTGACCTCGTCTTTTTGAAGGGTCGAGGCGGAAATCGCCGCTTTAACCACCGGTTCCGGAATGCGGATTAAGTAGTTCAGCGGGGAATAGATAACCGCGATAACACCGAACAGCACGATCATCGTCACGACCGACGGCAGACAACCGCCGAATTGGTTAACGCCTTCTTTTTCGTACAACTCCTGCTGTTTTTGCATGAGTTTTTGCTGGTCTTTGGCGTATTTTTTCTGGATACGTTCAAGACGCGGCGCCAAGCGGGCGCGATCCATCATACTCTTTTGGTTTTTGAGCGACAGCGGGAAGAGAAGGATACGCGTAATCAGCGTAAACAGAAAAATGGTCAGAAAATAGTTATGAAGACCGATGTTTTCGTAAACGAGCCACATCAGCCACCCGAGGGGTTTCGCTAAAAGTCCCATAAATGAGCGTCCTCTCTGTTAATTTCAAAATTTAGGCGGATTTGTTACGTTTCCGCTTTCTCTGCTCCCACGTTTCGGGAACAGGGTCATACCCGCTTCCCCCGAACGGGTTACAGCGCAGAAGGCGTTTGGCGGCTAAAATGCAGCCGCGGAACGCGCCGAAGCGCTCAATCGCCTCCTCCGCATAGTGCGAACAAGAGGGGGAAAAGCGACATTCTTGACCGATAAGAGGGGAGAGATGGCGCTGATACCAATGAATCATGGCCAAACAGACCTTTTTCATCTCGTATCCTCCCGGTCGGAAAGAACGCCGAGGGCTTTGAGGTGGGCTTCCATCGCCTTTTTCACCTCGCCCGATTTGACGAATGCGGTGCGGGTGCGGGCTACAAATACAATATCGTAGCCGGCGCACACGTCGCATTTCAGTTCGCGGTACGCCGCGCGGATGACCCGCCGGCAACGACTGCGCTTTACGGCAGTCCCCGCTTTTTTGCTTACGGTGATGCCGACCCGCGTTTCGGCGAGCCGATTTTTACGGACATAGGTCACAAGCAACGGGTGTACCTGCGATTTTCCGCGATAGTACAGCGTTTTGAAGTCCTTATTCTGATTTAGAACAGGAAAATCTCCCATACCGTTCACCGTTTTCTTTCACCATTAAAAAAAGCCACTTTCGTGGCCTTTTTTTAATAGGTGAGTTGTTTTCTGCCTTTTGCTCTCCTGCGGGCCAAAACTTTGCGTCCGTTGGCGGTCGCCATTCTCTTGCGGAAACCGTGCTCCATTTTGCGGTGACGCTTTTTCGGTTGATACGTGCGGAACATCGTTAAAACTCCCCTTTCCGATTTAAGGTTTTATGAAAGACGGGAGGATTCCCGAATCTCTCAAATGATCCGAAATCAAAGGATGATTTCAGCAATAACCTATTATAAACCGAAGGTTGTCCACTTGTCAACAAAAATTTTTGAATTTTTTTCCTCTTTATAATAAAAAAATGTTGAAAAATTTTTTTCTCTATGTTATACTCTAATTAATATTATATCTATAAGTATATATAAATAAAGAAATTCCCGATTTTCTGTCGAAATTTTGGGACGGAAAATTTTATTTTCGATTGTGAAAGAGGCGAAACGTTATGGAAAGTATGAAAGAAGTTTGGAGCGCTACTCTCGATAAGTTGCGGGAACACCCGGAAATCAGCAGTACCGCTTTCGATATGTGGCTCGCCTGCATCGAGCCGCGGGCGGTAGAAGAAAACGCGTTCGTGGTGTTTGTCAATTCCCCGTTCCAGCGCAACATCATCAAACAACAATATAAAGATAAAATCTGCGATGCGCTCGAAAGTGTGCTGCAATTCCGCTTAGACCTCAAAATCCTCTGCAACGAGGTGGAAGAAGAGGGAAAACCGCTGGTCGTGATGGGCAGCAACGACGAATTCACGTTCGATACGTTCATCGTCGGCGAAGATAACAAATTTGCCCACGCCGCCGCCCAGTCGGTTGCGCAAAACCCCGCCGCTAACTACAACCCGCTGTTTATCTACGGCAACTCCGGTCTCGGCAAAACCCACTTGCTGTTCGCCATTCGCAACGAAGTTCTTAAAAAGAACCCCAACACCAACGTGGTGTATGCGACCTGCGAAACGTTCGTCAACGAATTCGTCGAAACCGTGAAAACGAAAGACGTCACCGACTTCAAAGAAAAATACCGCAATGCGGATATTCTCTTGATTGACGATATCCAATTTCTCTCCCGCAAAGAGGAGACCCAGACCGAATTCTTCCATACGTTCGATTACCTCTATCGTTCGCAAAAACAAATCGTGCTGACGTCCGATCGTCCGCCGAAAGAAATTGCCACGCTGACCGACCGTCTGCGTACCCGTTTTGAGCAGGGTCTTCTCGCCGACATCGGCGCGCCCAACCTCGAAACCCGCATCGCCATTATCAAGAGCAAAGCGGAACAAATCGGTATGACCATTTCCAACGAGGTATGCGAATACATCGCCACCCAACTGAAAACCAATATCCGCCAACTTGAAGGCGTGGTCAAAACCATGCGGGCGCAATATTTGCTTACCGGCGAAGAACCGTCGCTGGCGACGGCGCAAAACGCCATCCGCGTGGTAAAACGTCAAAAAACCCCGCTGACGGTGGATCGCGTACTCGAAGAAGTGGCACGCACCTTCTCGGTCACTCCGGACGATATCCGTTCGAGAAAAAATACCGCCAACATCTCCCGCGCCCGTCAAACCGCCGCCAAAGTCCTCTGTGAACTTCTGGAATTCTCCCAAGAAAAAGCCGGCGCGGAACTCGGCGGCCGCGACCACTCCTCTATCAACTATGCACTCTCTCAAGTGGACGAACGGATGAAAGCGGACGAATCTTACCGCCTGACGGTAGAAGATATCCTCAAAAACCTCAAATCCATCGACTGAGTTTTTCGGTGGAAAACCGGTGAAATCGCGGTGAAAAATTTTTCCCGTTTTTCACAAAAAATTTCACACTTTAACACCCGATTTTCCACCGTCCGAACCCTTACGATATTTTCCACAATTCTCCACAAAATCTACACCGTTCGGTTTGAAAAATTTTCCTGTGATTTTTCCTGATTTTTCGGGCGTTTCCGCCTTTTTCCACAGGTTTCACCGCCCCTACTACTACTACTAAAATGAATATGGTTTTTTCTATGTATTCTCGATTACGAAAGGAAGTCGACAAAGATGAAATTCGTTTGTGAAAAAAACACCCTGCTGGACGCTGTCAGCAAAGTCGGTCGTGCCGTTGCCGGTAAAAGCGTGCATCCGTCACTCGAAGGCATTTTGCTGAAAGCGGGCAACGCATCGCTGTATTTGGCGGGCTACGATTTGGAACTCGGCATCACCACCCGCATCGAAGCGGACGTGGAGGAGCCGGGCAATATCGTGCTGAACGCCAAATTGTTCGGCGATATCGTGCGCCGTTCGCCCAGCGACGAGGTAGAAGTTACGGTAGACGAAAAATTAAACGTCTATATTAAGAGTGGCAAGAGCGAATTTCACATTCTCGGCATCTCGGCGGCGGAATATCCCGAACTGCCCACCGTGGACGAGGGTACCGGCTTTACGCTGCCGCAAAGTACGCTCGGCAGTATGATTCGCCAAACCATTTTCGCGGTGTCTCAAAACGATGCCCGCCCCGTGCATAAAGGTATTTTGTTCGAGATGGAAGAAAATACCCTGCGTTTGGTCGCGGTGGACGGCTCCCGTTTGGCGCTTCGCTGTGAAAAAGTCAACAACGTGGAAGAGATGAAGTTCGTGATTCCGGGCAAAACGCTGCTCGAAGTGATGAAACTCTTGAACGACGAAGACTCGCCGGTATCGCTTGCCGTCGGTCGCCGTCACGTGGTGATGGAAATCAACGGTTATGCGGTGATTTCGCGTTTGCTCGAAGGCGAATTCTTGTCCTATAAAAAAGCCATTCCCGCCGATTTCGGCACGGTCATTCGCGTGAAAACCCGCGATTTGATGGATGCAGTGGATCGCGCGTCGCTGGTCATCAGCGATTCGATGAAATCGCCGCTTGTCTGCTATTTCAGCGACGGCGAAGTGAAACTCTCCTGCACCACCTCTACCGGTAGTGTCAACGACAGTTTGCCCGCAAACGTGGACGGCGAAGCGGTGGAAATCGGCTTTAACAGCCGCTATATCACCGATGCTTTGCGCAACACCGAATGCGACGAAATCCGCATTGAAGTTAAAGGAGCGCTCGCGCCGATGAAGATTTTGCCGGTTGAAGGGGATGCGTTCCTCTTTATGGTGCTTCCGGTGCGGCTGAAAAAATAATGAAAATAACCAACGTACCGATCAACACGGAGTTTATTAAACTCCAAGATCTTTTGAAATGGACGGGCGTCGCTCAAACGGGCGGTCACGCCAAAATACTTGTACAGGACGGTCAGGTGTCGGTCAACGGCGAAATCTGCTTAATGCGGGGCAAAAAACTCCGCCCCGGCGATACCGTTACCGTCGCGGAACTTGACGAGGCGTTTTCGGTTTGCGCGGAGGAATGACCGTATGCGCGTAGAAAAATTGTGTTTAACCGATTTCCGCAACGTCAAATCCGCGGAAATCTGTCCTCACCCCGGCGTGAACGTCTTTATCGGCGAAAATGCCCAGGGAAAGACCAACGCCCTCGAAAGTTTGTGGTTGTTTGCCGGCGGCAGGAGTTTCCGCGGCTCGAAAGATGCGGAACTGGTGCGGCTCGGCTGTGACAAAGCCACCGTCAAAGGCACGTTTTTTACCGAGGGCCGCACCCAAGAAGCGGTCATCACGGTGGACAAACGCCGCCACGTGTCGGTGAACGGCATCGACCAGCCGGCGATGAACAAAATCGTGGGCAAGTTTCCCGCGGTGGTGTTTTTTCCCGACCACCTGTTTCTTGTGAAAGAAGGGCCGGAGGGGAGGCGGCGGTTTATGGATGCCGCCATCTGCCAAATCCGACCCGCGTATTTGCAAATTCTCGCCAACTACAACCGTGTCCTCGAACAAAGAAACGCCCTTATCAAAAATTGGCGGTTTTCTCCCGACGACGCGATGTGGGAGGTTTTTACCCTGAAATTGGCACAATGCGGTCAACAAATTGTAAAAGAACGGTTAAATTATACAGAAAGTTTAAGAAAAACCGCGATTTTGCAGTATGAGGGCTTGTCCGGCGGGCGGGAAACGCTGTCGCTGGAATACGAGCCGAAGCAGGGATACGAAACCATGTCCGAGCAGGAAATCGGCGAGGCGCTGTTTCAGTCGCTCATCGACCACCGCCAAAACGATTTTGATGCCGGCTATACCACCGTCGGTCCTCACCGCGAGGATTTGGTGGTGAAAATCAACGACTTGTCCGCGCGGCATTTCGGCTCGCAGGGTCAGCAGCGCTCGGCGGTGTTGGCACTCAAATTGGCGGAAGCGGAAATTTTGAAAAACGCGGTGGGGGAAAGCCCGATGGTTCTCCTCGACGACGTGATGAGCGAATTGGACGTGGCGCGGCAGGAATACATCGTCACCCGCTTAAAAGACTGGCAGGTATTTATCACTTGCTGTGACGGCGGGTCGATTTTGCCGAAAGTCGCCGGAAAAAGGTTTCACGTGAAACATGGCGAGATTTCCGAAGTTGAGGAGTCGTAATCTATGTATGTGTATTTAGGCGGCGATGCGGTGGCGCGCGGCGACGACGTGGTGGGCATTTTCGATATGGACAACACCACCGTTTCCAAGCACACCCGCGAGTTTTTGAACGCCGCGGAAAAACAGGGCGAGGTGGTCGCCGCGACGTGGGATATTCCGAAAGCGTTCGTGGTGTGCGCCAAACCGAAAAAAGCCAAAACCCAAAAAACAACCGTCTATTTAAGTCAAATGGCACCGGCGACGCTGCGCAAACGCGCGGGTCTCGGTGAAAAAGAATAATACGTTAAACGCAGGTACTTACCCTATCGTATAGAAAACGGAGGCATTCCTATGAGCACAGAACAAGAAAACATGAATCTGACCGCTACCGAAGAATACGACGAAAGTCAAATTCAGGTCTTAGAGGGTCTGGATGCGGTGCGCAAACGTCCCGGTATGTATATCGGGTCGACCGGTCCGCGCGGATTGCACCACTTGGTGTATGAAATCGTCGACAACTCGATTGACGAGGCGCTGGCGGGATTTTGCACGGACATCAACGTGGAAATTCTGCCGGGGGACATCATCACCGTGCGGGATAACGGCCGCGGCATTCCGGTCGGTCTCAACGAAAAATTGGGCTTGCCGTCCGTTACCGTTGTGTTGACCGTACTTCACGCCGGCGGTAAATTCGGCGGCGGCGGCTACAAAGTGGCCGGCGGTCTGCACGGCGTGGGCTCGTCCGTTGTGAACGCGCTGTCCGAATGGCTGGAAATCGAGGTGTCCCGCGAGGGTCACGTCCACGCCCAGCGTTTTGAGCGCGGCAAAGCGGTTACCGACCTGAAAATCATCGGCGATACCGACCAAACGGGCACGTTCGTCCGCTTTAAGCCGGATGCGGAAATCTTTACGGATACCACCGAATACGATTTCGAAACGCTGCAAAAACGCTTGCGCGAGCAGGCGTTCCTCAACGCCGGTCTGCGCATTACGCTGACCGATCGCCGCGACGAAGAAAACATCCGCGAAGAAGAGTATTGCTATGAAGGCGGTATCTCCTCGTTCGTCGAATATATGATTAAAACCCGCGGCTACACCCCGCTGCACGACGACGTCATCCACATTTCCATCGGGGACGGCGATTCGGTGGCGGAAGTGGCGTTGCAGTATAACGACAGTTATAACGAAACGGTCATCTCGTTCGCCAACAATATGCACACGGTGGACGGCGGTACCCACGAGCAGGCGTTCAAAAACGGCTTGCAGCGCATTTTCAACAACTACGCGCGGCAGTATAAACTGCTCAAAGACAACGATTCCAACTTAAAAGGCGACGACGTGCGCGAGGGTTTGACCGCCGTTGTCAGCGTGAAGTTGACCGATGCGCAGTTCGAGAGCCAGACCAAGGCCAAACTCGGCAACACCGCCATCGGCACGCTCGTGACGAAACTCTTGAACGAGAAACTGACCGCCTATTTGGAAGAAAATCCCGCGACTGCCCGCGCCATTCTCGAAAAATCCATCAACGCGGCGCGTGTGCGCGAAGCGGCGCAAAAAGCCCGCGAAAACGCCCGCAAAAAGACCGGTCTCGGCTCGCTCCGTATGCCGGAAAAACTCGCGGACTGCATCTGGAAAGACCCCGAGCGCACCGAACTGTTCATCGTTGAGGGCGACTCGGCAGGCGGCTCGGCGATTCAAGGCCGTGACCGCAACTATCAAGCCATTCTTTCGATGTGGGGCAAAATGCTCAACGTCGAAAAAGCCCGTATCGACAAGGTGTACGGCAACGATAAGTTGACGCCGGTGATTTTGGCGCTCGGCTGCGGTATCGGCGAGGAATTCGACCTTGCCAAACTCCGCTACGGCAAAGTCGTGATTATGGCGGATGCCGACGTGGACGGCGCGCACATCAGCACGCTGTTGCTCACTTTCTTCTTCCGCTTTATGCGCCCGCTGATTTCCGAGGGTCACGTCTACATCGCCCAACCGCCGCTGTTCAAGGTGTCGAAGGGCAAACAGTTGCGCTACGCCTTCTCGGACGAAGAGCGCGACCAATATATCGCGGAACTCGGCGGCTCTGCCGACGTTCAGCGGTACAAAGGTCTTGGTGAAATGGATCCCGACCAGTTGTGGGAAACCACGCTCGACCCCGCGTTCCGTACGTTGTTGCGCGTGTCGATGGAAGATGCGGCGCAAGCGGACGAGACGTTCTCCATCTTGATGGGTGAAAAAGTCGAGCCGCGCCGCAACTTTATTGAGAAAAATGCCCGTTACGTGGAGAATTTGGACGTGTAAGTATGGACGAACAAAACAAAATGCCCGCCGAAATCGAGGAAATTGACGAAATTCCGGCGGAAACGGACGAAAATGTTTCACGTGAAACAAAAATTGCCGAAAATTCCGAAGAATCCGCAAAACCCGAAGCACTTTGGTCGGGCGAGTACGTGCTGACCGAGGACGAAATGCAGACGTTTGTGGACAATTCCGGTTTGGTGGCGAGCAAGCGCAAAATCACGGTGCAGGCAATGCTTGCGGCGGTGCTTTGCGTTATCAACGCGGTTTCGTATGCCACCGGCGACAAAAAAATGGCGCTGTTTTTGGCGATTGTCTGCGCGGCACTGTGCGGTGCGGTGATTATCGTGCCGATTATGACCCGCAAACACCTGCTCGGCGATATGAAAGCCGCCGCCGACCAAGAACATCCCACCCGCATTTCCGGCGACGGCAGGTTGCTGTTCTTCGGCGCGGGGGAGGACGTGCTTTCGTATTCCTACGAAAAGGCGAAAATCACGGTGTGCGACGACGTGGCCGTGGTGGCGCTTGCCGACGGACAAATGGTGTGTGTGCCGCACCGCGCCTTGAACGACGCGGGGTGGGACGAGCTTTGTGCCCACGCCGAGAAAAAATAATACGTTTGCAAACGTTGCTTAACACTTCTCCGGAAAGGAGAGTTTTATGGAATTTATGAATATCCCTTCGACACAACCGCCGGAAACGCCCGTTGTGCCGGCGGTTGCGCCCGCGATTCCGTCCGCCGCGCTGTCCACGGTGTGGGCGGCACCCGTTACGCCGACGGACAAGCGGGAAATCCGCGCCAGCCGCGGAAGAGCCAGTTTGATTTTTACCGTGCTGGTGGCGTTGTTGGTTGTGGCGATGTTTTTCAACGGACTGTTTTCCATGCCGGACGGCGGGTTTTCAAAAGACTCGGCGTACGGTATGATAGCGGTGCTTGTCCTGATCGGCGTATGGAAACTGCTGTTTGCCGTTATCGACTCCCACACCCCGAAACCGATGATGCTGGATTATGCGCGGGTCAACGAGGTGTATGAACAGGGCGTGATGTCCACCGGCGCGCTTGACCGCGTGGTCATTCCGTTTGACGAGGTCACTTCGTTTGTCGAGACTCGAAAGTGGATTGCGATTTTCAGCAAAGACGGAGAAATCGTGTGGGGTGCCGCCGATATGACTCCGGACGAAACCCAAACGCTGTTTGCGGCGCTGGCAACCCATTTGCCCCAAACGGTGTTCACCCGCAAAGCGTCGATGATACCGCAAAAACCGTTTGAAACCGCCGCACCGACGGCGTTGCCGTTCGACCCGCCGTTGGAAACGCTTCCCGCACGCTGGTCGGCAAAAGGGGCGATTGCCCGCGGTTACGCCGCGATGCTCAAACGCGGCGCGCCGCTGTTTTTCCTGATGTCGATGGTGCTCGGAAACACCCTTTGCGATTGCTTCGGCTGGTTTGCCGACGACCCGCTTGCCGGACGGCTCATTTTGATGGCGGCGGGCGCGCTCGTCTGTGCCGGACTCGGTTGGCTGCTCGTCGCGTGGGAACAGACCGCCGCCACCCGCGCCCAAAACAAAAAAGGCGTGTGTGTCCATTTGCTCGCCGACGGCATTCGCGTGCAGGACGGCGCCAACTTCACCGTCATTCCGCAAGGCGGCTTTCACGCCACCCGCGACAAAAACGGCACGGTGTGCATCCCCGTTGACAATCGGTTGCTGACCGTCCGTTATCCCGATTTCAGCCGCAGTTCGCTGGCACGGGACGTATTCAAATTGTAATAAATTATAGTGAATATACAGATTGTATAGACATTGAGGCAGGAGGAGATTCACAATGTCGGAAAACACCAACATTCCCGAAAACGAAGTGCCGCAGGAATCGGCAGGCAAAATCGTGGACGTGGACCTGGATAACGAGATGCGCAAACGCTTTCTCGAATATTCCATGTCGGTTATCGTGTCCCGTGCGCTTCCCGACGTGCGCGACGGCTTAAAACCGGTGCACCGCCGTATCCTGTATACTATGCACGAAAACGGCTTGACCCCCGACAAGGCGCACCGCAAATGCGCCGATACCGTCGGTGCGGTGCTCGGTCGCTATCACCCGCACGGTGACGCGTCGGTGTACGATGCGATGGTCCGTTTGGCGCAGGATTTCTCCATGCGCTATCCGCTGGTGGACGGCCACGGTAACTTCGGTTCGATTGACGGCCACCCCGCCGCTGCGTATCGTTATACCGAGTCGCGTATGAACCGTATGAGCATGGATATGCTCGTCAATATCGAGAAAGACACGGTGGATTTCATCTCCAACTACGATGACCGCCTGAAAGAGCCGGTGGTGCTGCCGTCCCGCTTCCCGAACCTTATCGTGAACGGCTCGACCGGTATCGCCGTCGGTATGGCGACCAACATCCCGCCGCACAACCTGTGCGAGGTGGTGGACGGTATCTGCTTCCTCATCGACAATCCCGATGCGGAACTGCCGGAACTGATGGAATACGTCAAAGGTCCGGATTTCCCGACCGGCGGCGTGATTATGGGCTATTCCGGCATGCGTGCGGCGTATGCGACCGGTCGCGGTCATATCGCGGTGCGCGCGCGTGCCGCGATTGAGGAAACCCAAAACGGGCGTTTCCAAATTATCGTGACCGAAATCCCGTATCAGGTCAACAAATTAAACCTCGTCAAGTCCATTATCGAAATGGCGGACGAAAAACGTATTGAAGGCATCCACGACGTGGTGGACTATTCCAGCCGCGAGGGTATGCGCATCGTCATCGAACTGAAAAAAGATGCCAACCCGCAGGTGGTGCTCAACAAACTGTACGCCTACACCCAAATGCAGGTGACGTTCGGCGCGATTTTGCTCGCGCTCGTCAACGGCGAGCCGAAAATCCTCACGCTCAAACAGATGCTGGAAGAATACATCAAGTTCCAGCGCGAGGTTATTACCCGCCGCACCCAGTTCGACTTGAACAAAGCGCTGGATAAAGCCCACATCTGGGAAGCGCTGAAAACCACCTGCGACCACATCGACGAAGTGATCAACATCATCCGCAAGGCGAAAGACCAGCCGGAAGCGAAAATCAAGTTGATGGAGCGCTTCGGTTTCGACGACGTGCAGGCGGATGCCATTGTGAAAATGCGCCTCGGTCAGTTGTCCGGTCTCGGACGGCAGGAGATTGAGGACGAACTCAACCGCTTGCACGCGCTGATTGCCGAACTCGAAGGCATTTTGGCGGATGACCGCAAGATTATGGAAATCGTCAAAGACGAATGCCGCAAAATGGCGGATAAATACGGCGACGAGCGCCGCACCGACATCTCTCCGGTGGAGGGCGAGGTCGATATCGAAGACCTCATCCCCGAAGAGGAGTGCCTGCTCACGCTGACCCAGCGCGGTTACATCAAACGCCAGGCGATGGACGTGTACGCGACCCAGCGCCGCGGCGGTCGCGGTCGCAAAGGCGTTGCCACCCGCGACGAAGACGTGACCCAGACCATGTTCAACTGCTCGTCCCACGACGTGGTGATGTTCTTCACCTCGCGCGGACGGGTGTATCGCCTCAAATGCTATGAAATCCCCGAGGGCAGTTATCAGTCGAAGGGTATGAACATCGTCAACCTCCTCCCGCTGGAAGCGGAAGAGCGCGTGACCGCGATGCTCTACGTCAACGACTTTATGGAAGACCGCTATCTCTGTATGCTGACGAAAAACGGCGTTATCAAACGCACGCGGTTGTCTGACTTCTCCAACGCGCGCAAGAGTGGCCTTATCGCCATCGACCTCGACGAGGGGGACGAACTGCGCTGGGTGCGCAACACCGACGGGTATCAAAAACTGCTTGTGGCGACCAAAAACGGTAAAGCCATCTGCTTCGACGAGAACGATGCCCGCGTGGTGGGTCGTACCGCCCGCGGCGTGAAAGCGCTGACCCTTGAAAACGACGACGAAGTGGTGGATCTCGCCATCCGCGAGCCGGATACGCTGGTGCTGACCGTGTCCGACACCGGTTACGGCCGCCTGTCCGAGTGGGACGATTACCGTATCCAATCCCGCGGCGGCAAAGGTCTTACCAACTACCACGTCGAAAAATTCGGCAACGTCGCGGCGACTTGCGCCGTGTCGCAGGACGAGGATATTTTGCTCGTGTCGTCCCAAGGCATCGTCATTCGCCTGCACGTGGACGATATTCGCCAGTGCCGCCGCCCGTCCAAGGGTGTGCGCGTGATGCACTTGACCGACGATGCGAAAGTGTTGTCGCTCGTGCGCACCGCCCGCGCGGATGATGCGGAAGAAGAAGTCGCCAAACCGGATGCACCGGACGCGGATGCCGAGGATGCAGAAGCGCCCGCCGAAGAATAATCTCTACCACTACCACACCGAAAGAGAGGAAAAACCCATGGAACTTTACACGTTTTTAGAAGCCCTGTCCAGCCGCGCGCCCACGCCGGGCGGCGGTGCCGCCGCCGGCTATTGCGGTGCGCTTGCCACGTCGCTTTGCTCGATGGTGGCAAACATCACCGCCGGCAACAAAAAGTATGAGGACGTGAAAGGCGATATGGAGCGTTTGGCCGCCGAGGCGGAAAAACACACCCGTTCGCTCTATGGCTTCATCAACGAAGATATGAAAGTGTTTGCGCCGGTGTCCGAGGCGTACTCGATTCCGAAGGACAACCCCGAGCGCGACGAGATTTTGGAGCGCGCGCTGATGCTCGCGTGCGAGCCGCCGATGCAGGTGATGCTCGAAGTCAACGAAGTGCTTCTTATGTGCGAGGAACTCGCGGAAAAAGGCAGCAAAATGCTGTTAAGCGACGTGGCGTGTGCCGCGGCGATTGCCCGCGCGACCCTCCAATGCGCGTTCGCCAACGTGAAAGTGAACACCCGCTTGCTCAAAAACCGCGAAATGGCGGAGAAATTCGACTGCGAAGCGCTCGAACTGATTACGCAGGGCGTGGACCGCGCCGAAGCGGTGTATCACGACGTGATGAAAAAATTGGGGTAATTTTTATGGAACTGTGGCGTGGCGCGCCGGTCGCGGCGCGGATTTACGAAACCGAACAACCCGTGCTTGCGGCGCTCGCCGAAAAAGGCGTAAAACCGACACTCGCCGTGGTGCGCGTGGGGGAGCGCGAGGACGATTTGTCCTATGAGCGCGGGCTCAAAAAGGCCGCCGGCGACAAAATCGACCTGAAAATCGTCGCGCTGCCCGAGGACGTGTCCGCCGAAGCGTTTTATGCGGCGCTCGCCGACTTAAACGCCGACAACGCGGTGCACGGTATCCTGATTTTCCGTCCGTTGCCGCGCCCGTTGCGGGACAAAGTCAACCTCGAAGCCGCCATTCCGCCGGAAAAAGACGTGGACGGGATGACCGCCGTCGCTGTGTCCGCCGCGTTTCGCAACGTGGGCGATTTGTGTTCGCCCTGCACCGCCCAAGCCGTCATCGAAATGCTCGATTTCTACGGCGTGGAACTGAAAGGCAAGCGCGTGACCGTTGTCGGCCGCAGTTTGGTGGTCGGCAAACCGCTTTCGATGCTTTTACTCAACCGCAACGCTACCGTGACCGTCTGCCATACCGGCACCGGCGCCCTCGCCGCCGAATGCCGCCGCGCCGATATCGTGGTGGCGTGCGCCGGCGCGCGCAACCTCGTTGCCGCCGACGGAATGAACGAGGGGCAGGTTTTGGTTGACGTGGGTATCCACGTGGACGAAAACGGCCTTTGTGGCGATATCAACCAATCCGATGCCGAAGCGGCGAACGTTGCGGCGCTGACCCCCGTTCCCGGTGGGCTCGGGCCGGTGACTAACGCCGTTCTTATCCGCAACGTCATCGAAGCGGCGA
>JAKSPN010000037.1 GCA_024404755.1 Clostridia bacterium
AAAGGAGGCGGCAAAATGACCGTCATCGTTACCGGTGCATCCGGCTTTTTGGGGCTGGCGACCTGCCGCCGCCTGCTTGCGGAAGGGCATACCGTCTACGGCGTGCTGCAAACGCAAAGTCAAAACGCCCACAAGCTCCCCGTCCACGACCGCTTTTTCCCCGTGCGCTACGATTTGGGGAGCGACGATGCGGCGCTTGTATCCGCCGTGCCCCACGCCGACGTGTTCATCCACTTCGCGTGGGCGGCAACCAAAAGTGCCGACCGCAATGACCACGATGCGCATTTTGCAAACGTGGACCACTCGCTCGCGCTGATGAAAACCGCCGAAAAACTCGGCTGTAAGCGGTTTATCTTTGCCGGCTCGCAAGCCGAGTACGGCATCCATTTTGAAAAAATCACCGAGGAGACTCCCTGCAACCCCGTGTCGGAATACGGCAAGGCGAAACTTGCGTTCGGGTTGCAAGGCGCGGCACTCGCACCCTCGCTCGGGCTCGATTTTATCCACCTGCGCATTTTCAGCACCTACGGCGTGGGCGACCATCCGCACACGCTGATGTCGTCCTGCATCCGCACGTTTTCGGCGGGCGAAACCATGCAAATGGGCGACTGTATGCACACGTGGAATTTTATAAACATCGACGACGAAGCCGCCCTGATTGCCAAAATGGTGGCATACGACGGCGTGCTCTCCGCCGAAGGTCACGTCTTTAACGTCGCAAGCGACGACACCCGCCGCTTAAAAGACTTCGTCCTCGAAGCGTACGATTTGTGCGGCCGCCGCGGCGAATGCGCGTTCGGCGAGCCGCAACCGAAACCGGAAGGCATCGTCCAATTAAACCCCTCGATTGAAAAAGCCAAACGCCTGCTCGATTGGGAGCCGCGCGTGACCTTTGCCGAGGGCGTAAACGCGATGATTGCCGCTGAAACTAACAAAGGAGACGCTTAAAATGCCCCGCTACCCCTACGTTCTGTTCGATTTGGACGGCACGCTCGCCGACACCGGCGAGGGTGTGATGAACTGCGCCAAACACGCCTGCAAAACGCTCGGTTACCCCGAGCCGCCGCAGTCGGAACTGGATAAAATCATCGGCCCGTCCCTCGGATACAGTTTTCCCAACTACCTCGGTGTCAAAAAGGAAGACACGCTCGATGCCATCCGCATTTTCCGCGAACGGTATGCGGTCGAAGGGCTTCTGGAAAGCGAAATTTACCCCGGCATCGCCGACCTGCTCTCCCACCTGAAAGCCGCCGGTTGCCGCCTGTTCGTCGCCACCTGCAAACCCACCGCCTACTCCGAGACGATTCTCAAAAATCTCGGCGTAGCGGACAAATTCGACCTCATCGTCGGCAGTAACCTCGACAACACCCGCACGGAAAAAATCGAAGTACTCGACTATCTGTGCAAAACCGCCGGCATCGAACCCGAACGGTGCGTGATGATCGGCGACCGCTACTCCGACGTGCGCGGCGCCAAAGCGTTTGCGATGGGCTCCATCGGCGTCACCTTCGGCTACGGCACGCGCGAAGAATTGGAAGCGGAAGCCGCGACCTTTATCGCCGACTCCCCCGCGGACATCGAAAACTTCATTTTAGACTGAAAAAAGAGAGGCGTTTGCCTCTCTTTTTTGTTTATCGTCCGCATATCCCGCCCATACTCGCCATAGAGTGAAACGAGGTGAGTGTATGGGAAATTTTCTGAAATCCGCGGTGCTGAAGCCGTCGCCCGAAAGCGAATTGCAGACGGCGCTCCGCTTTGTGTGCGACGAACTCGCGCGGGTGCAAACCTGCTTCGAAATGGAAACCGACCCCGAGTTGATTGAATCGTATATCTACGAGCGCGAGGCGCTTCTTGCCCGCTACCGCTATCTTCTGAAAACCGCAAAAGAGCGCGGGCAAACCGCTGTCTTTTGCCCGCCGTTTTCGGGGAGGGATGCGGGATGACGCTCTTTTTGTGGTGTGCTTGCGCCATCGGTGCGGCGGCACTCCTCGCCGTTACCGTCGCGCTTCTTTCCACCGGTCACCCGCTGAAAGCGCTCGGCAAATCGGCGGCGACCGGCTTTTTGGCGCTCGCCGCCGTCAACGTCGCAGGCGGCGTAACCGGCGTATCGCTCGGGCTCGGCTGGCTCTCCGCCGCCGTATGTGCCGTGTTGGGGCTTCCGGGGGTCGCGATGCTGTTGTTTCTCAAATCGATGTTTCTGCTATGAAAAAAGCGCTGTCAACGACAGCGCTTTTGCTTTTTCATTTCTTTTTCTTCGTTTCTTTTTTCTTCTCGTCGGTGGAAACGACGGCTTTTAACCCCACAATCCGCGTGCCGCCGTTTTTCATGGCTTCTTCCTCGTCAAAGGTCATCTGCCGCCCGCAAACGGGGCACAAATCAAAACATTTGTCGCCGTCCACTTCCACCGTCACCTGCACTCCCGTGCGGTTGGCAACGCAGGCGCGCTGATGTCCCGCAACCACTTCCGCGTGACCGCAGCGGCAGGAAACCACTTTCACGGTGCGGTCGCGCCCTTTGGTTTTCAGCGCGTGCAAAATACGGGGGCAATAGAGCAAATCGTCCGGCGCGGATTTGACCGACGGCAACATCGACAAATCGGTCACGATGTCCAGCGAACACCGTCCGGTTTTCATAAAATAACAAGTGGATTTTTTCAGCAAAACGGTGGCTTCCAACGTGCCTTTTACGTCGCTCATTTCCTCGCCTCCTTCGTCTATCGGCTATCATAGCACGCCCGCCGCAAAAACGCAACCGTTCCGACGGAAAAAATTGCAAAAATCGCGTAAAAAAATTGACATTTTCCCATAAATAGGATATAATAAATTGTCTATATGCTATAAGGCGAAATTTTGCAAGTGAGGAGAATGACCATGCGCGTGATTTTGGATGCCCACGGCGGCGACAACGCCCCGCTGGAAGCCATAAAAGGAGCCGCTTTGGCGGCAAAAGAATACGGCTGCACCGTCGTCCTTTGCGGCAACGAGCCGGAGTTGCGCGCCCTCGCCGAGCAAGAGAAAATTTCGCTCGATAACCTTGAATTCCTGCAAGCGGACGACGTGATTACGATGGAAGACGAGCCGGGCAGCGTGCTCAAAGCGCACAAAGACTGCTCTATGGCGGTGGGGCTTCGCGCCGTTGCCGCCGGCGAGGGGGATGCGTTCATCTCCGCGGGCTCGACCGGCGCGCTCCTGATGGGCGCGACGTTCCTCGTCAAACGCATCAAAGGCGTGTCCCGTCCCGCCATCGGCTCGGTGCTTCCGAGCGAAAAAGCGCCGTACCTGCTTTTGGATATGGGCGCAAACGTCGAATGCCGCCCCGAAATGCTGTTCCAATTCGCCCACATGGGCCACCTCTATATGTCCCACGTCCTGAAACACGGCGAGCCCGCCTCGGTGGGACTCTTAAACGTCGGCACGGAAGACACCAAAGGCGGCGAAATCCAAAAAGCCGCGTTCGCGCTGCTCAAAGAAAGCGACCTGCCGTTTATCGGCAACGTCGAAGCGCGTGACGTACCGGCGGGCGTAGCCGACGTGGTGGTCACCGACGGCTTCTCCGGCAACGTCCTGCTCAAAACGATGGAAGGCACCGCCTCGATGATTATGCACAACCTCAAAGGCGTGTTCTTCAAAAACACCCGTTCGAAACTCGCCGCGCTGATGGTCAAAGGCGGTCTGTCCGACCTCAAAAAGCTGATGGACACCGCGGAATACGGCGGCGCGCCCATCCTCGGCGTAAAACGCCCCGTCATCAAAGCCCACGGCAACTCGAACGCCCGCGCGTTCAAAAACGCCATTCGCGTGGCGCTCGAATTCGCCGAAGCGGACGTGATTTCCAAAATCGAAACGGCGCTGACCGCCGAAAAGGAGGGTGAACCCGTTGAGTGACCTCTCCGAACTGATGGAGCGCATCGGTTATCATTTTCAAAACCCCGCCCTGCTCGACCGCGCACTCACCCACTCGTCCTACGCCAACGAGCGCAACGTCGAAAGCAACGAACGGCTCGAATTTTTAGGCGACTCGGTGCTCGGCTTTATCGCCGCCGACTATCTGTTTCATAACGAGTCGGGAAGCGAGGGAAAACTCTCGAAACACCGCGCCTCGGTCGTCTGCGAAAAGGCGCTGGCGCACTACTCCCGCACACTCGGCATCGGCGACTGCCTGCGGCTCGGCAAAGGCGAGCGCTTAAACGGCGGTGCCGATCGGGAATCCACCTTGGAGGACGCCTTCGAGGCCATCGTCGGGGCAATTTACCTTGACGGCGGCATCGAACCCGCCCGCGCGTTTGCGCTTCCCTTCCTCGAAACCGAACTCCACAACACGAAACACCACCAGTTCCGCGACTACAAAACGCTTCTCCAAGAAGTGGTGCAACACAGCCCCGAGGAAATTTTGCAATACGTTCTCGTGGGCGAATCCGGTCCCGACCACGACAAAAAGTTTACGGTGGAAGTCCACTTAAACAGCAACGTCATCGGGCGCGGCACCGGCAAAACCAAACGCGAAGCCGAACAGCAGGGCGCGCGCGAAGCGCTCAAACTGATGGGCTTCTGAAGCCAAAACGACACCCCCAAACGAAGGATGTGAAACTATGCTGCTCAAATCTCTGGAAATCAAGGGCTTTAAGTCCTTTCCGGACAAAACCGTGCTGACCTTCGGCGACGGCATTACCGCCGTTGTCGGCCCGAACGGAAGCGGCAAATCGAATATCAGCGACGCCATTCGCTGGGTTCTCGGCGAACAGTCGAACAAAGCCCTGCGCGGCAGCAAAATGGAAGACGTGGTCTTTAACGGTACGTCGTCGCGTAAATCACTCGGCTACGCCGAAGTGTCGCTGACGATTAACAACGAAAAACGCTTTTTGGATTTCGATGCGGACGAAGTGTGTGTCACCCGCCGCTACTACCGTTCGGGCGAGAGCGAATATATGCTCAACAACGCCACCGTCCGTCTGAAAGATATCCAACTTCTGTTTATGGACACCGGCCTCGGCCGCGACGGTTACTCGATTATCGGTCAGGGCCGTATCGAGGACATCGTCTCCTCCCGTTCGGATGACCGCCGCGAGATTTTCGAAGAAGCCGCCGGTATCGCCAAATACCGCTACAAAAAGAACGAGGCGGAACGCCGCCTGCAAAACGCCGAGGACAACCTTCTTCGTCTGCGCGACATCTTGCAGGAACTCGAAGACCGCATCGGGCCTCTCGAAACCCAGTCGAACAAAGCCAAAAAATTCCTCGCCTACGCGGACGAGAAGAAAGGGCTTGAAATCGGCTTGTGGCTGCACACGCTCGACACCTCGCGCGACGTGCTTCGCGACCTCGGCGGCAAGTTGGAACTCGCCCGCACCCAATACGACACCGCCGCCGCGTCGATTGCAGACGTAGAGGCAAAAATCGAAGAAATCGGCAACAAAGCCGCGGGGCTCGCTGTCCAAATGGACGAGCTGAACCGCGCCGCCGCCGCATTCGAGGAAGATGCCGTTCGCCACGAGGGCGAAATCGCCGTGCGCCGCAACGACATCGAACACCACAACGAAAACATCGCCCGTATGCGCACCGAGCAAGAGCAACAATCGCAAAGCGCCGAACAACTCGACGAAGAGCGTGCCGCCAAACTTGCGGAGATTGACGAGAAAAACGGACAAATCGCCGCCGCCGAAAAAGAGCGGCTCGCCCTCTCCGAAAAAATGGATGCCCTCTCCCGCGACAGCGACGAGGCGGGCAACAAAATGGAAGAGGAAAACCGCCGCGCCGCCGACCTCGCGAAACAAATCGCCGACGTGCGGGTGCGCGAAGTGACCGGCGAATCGTCCCTTGCCGAAATCAACACGCGGCTGTCCCAACTGAACGCCGCGGTACTGCTTAAAAAAGACCAAAGCGAAGCCGCCGCCGCCGAAAAAGCCGAATGCGAAAAAGCGGTCGCCGCTTGCAAAGAAAAAATCGAAAGCTTACAAAACGCCGTTACCGGCTACTCTCTGCGCCACAAATCCCGCGGCGACAAAGCCGAAGCCGCCCGCGTGATTGCGGAAAAACTCCGCCTCGACGTAGAGGACCACCGCCGCCGCCTGCGCATTCTCGAAGAGTTGGAGCGCAGTATGGAGGGCTTCTCCGGCAGCACCAAAGCCGTGATGAAACAAGCCGGCCGCGGCGCATTGCGCGGTATTCTCGGCCCGGTGGCGGGACTGCTCGAAGCGCCGTCCGACGTGGCGCTCGCGATTGAGACCGCGCTCGGCAACAACGCCCAAAACGTGGTGTGCGAAACCGAGTCGGATGCGAAAAGCGCCATCCGCTTCCTCAAAAACGAAAACGCCGGCCGCGTGACCTTCCTGCCGCTCGAAACCATCCGCGGCGGCACGCTCGACGAAAAAGATCTCAAAGGTCAAATGGGCTACGTGGGCATCGCCTCCGACCTCATTTCCTACGACAAAAAATACAACGACGTGATGGAGAGCTTGCTCGGCCGCACCGCCGTTGCCGAAGACCTCGACTGCGCCACCGCGCTCGCCAAGAAAACCGGCTACCGCGTGAAATTCGTCACGCTGGACGGTCAACTCGTCCACGCGGGCGGCTCGCTGACCGGCGGCTCGCACGTGAAAGGCGCGGGCCTTCTCTCCCGCCGTGCGGAGATGGAAAAACTCTCTACGGCGCTCAAAGAAATGGAAGCGAAAGCCCAAAAAGCCAACGCCGACTACATCGCCGCCAAAGAAGATGCCGCCGCCGCGGAAGCGGCGCTGACCGGCGCGCAGGGTGAACTCACCACCGCGCAGGAAGACGGCATCCGCCTCGAAGCGGAACTCCGCCGCGTGACCGAACTCGCTGAAAACGGCGACCAAGCGGTCGCGGATTGCGTGAACGAGATTGAAACCCTCAACGCCCGCATCGTGGAAATCCGCGCCGATATGGATGCAGCGGGAAAAGAGGCGGACACGCTCCTTAAAGCCCAAAGCGAGATTGAAGCGCAGCTGCAAGCCCTCTCCGGCGGGCGCGCCGAAATGACCGCCGCACGCGAAGAACTCTCGGCGCAAATGGCGGAACTCAAACTGCAAGAACACGGCTTCGAGAAAGAAATCGAAGCCCTGCAAGCCGTTATCGAGGGCATCGACCGCCGCAAGACGGACAGCGACGGCGCAAAACAACTGCTCCAAGGTCAAATCGAACTGCTCGAACTGCAAATCGAGGCGGTCGAGAAAGAGATTGTCACCCTGCAAGAGCAGGCGGACGAATGCCGCAAACAAGCCGCCGCTTCCCGCGAACAGATGGAAAATCTCGTCAAGGAACGGACGGACGGCGAGCAAAGCGTGACCGCGCTCCGTCAGGCCTCCAAAGACAAGATGGAAGAAAAAGAGCGCTTGTCCGGCGAGGTCGCACGCCTCGAAGAAAAAGCGTTCCGCGCCGAAGCCGAAACGGACGAAATCGTCCGCAAACTGTATGAAGAATACGAGTTGACCCGCGCCGAAGCGGAAGCGCAAACCGAGCCGATTGAAAACGTGCCCGAAGCGCAAAAACGCCTTACCGAGTTGCGCAGCAAAATCCGCGCCCTCGGCACGGTCAACGTGGATGCCATCGAAGAATTCAAAGAGGTCAGCGAGCGCTACGCGTTCCTGTCCGAGCAGGTCAAAGACGTGGAGACCTCCCGCACCGAACTGCTTAACCTTATCAATGACCTCACCACCCAAATGCGCGAAATCTTCGTGGACCGCTTTAACAAAATCAACAAACACTTCGGGGTTGTCTTCGCCGAGTTGTTCGGCGGCGGCAAAGCCGAACTCAAATTGGAAGAGCCGGACGACGTACTCCACTCCGGCATCCAGATGAACATCCAACCCCCCGGGAAAGTCATCCTCAACTTGGATGCGCTGTCCGGCGGCGAAAAGGCGCTTACCGCCATCGCCCTGCTGTTCGCCATTTTGAAAGTCACCCCGTCTCCGTTCTGCGTGCTGGACGAAATCGAGGCCGCGCTTGACGACGTGAACGTCTCGCGCTACGCCCAGTTCCTCCGCCGTATGACCGACGAGACCCAGTTTATCGTCATCACCCACCGCCGCGGCACGATGGAAGAAGCCGACGTGCTCTACGGTGTCACGATGCAGGAATCCGGTGTCACCAAACTGCTCGAACTGCGCGCCAGCGAAGTGGAAGAGCGCCTCGGTATGAAACTCGGCGAGCGCGGCGAGCCGACCTAACCTCAACCCTTTTCTTGAAAGGAAACGACTATGGGATTTTTCGATAAAATCAGTTCCGGACTGAAAAAAACAAAAGAAACCCTCTCCATGCCGGTCAGTTCGCTGTTCCGTTCGTCTTTGAGCGTCAACGACGAACTGTTCGAGGAACTCGAAGAACTGCTGATTATGGGTGACGTGGGCGCTTCCACCGCCGGCCGCATCTGTGACGAGTTGAAACAGCGTGTCAAAGAGCAAGGCATCAAAGACCCGATGGAAGCCAAAACCGCCCTCAAAGACATCGTGGCGGAAATGCTGCGCGGCGGACAAGAGATGGTTCTCGAAACCAAACCGTCGGTGGTGCTGGTCATCGGTGTCAACGGTGTCGGCAAAACGACCTCGATCGGCAAGCTTGCCTCGTTCTACAAAGCGCAGGGCAAAAAAGTGTTGCTCTCCGCCGCCGATACGTTCCGCGCCGCCGCGATTGAACAGCTCGAAATCTGGGCAAACCGCGCCGACGTGGATATGGTCAAACACAGCGAGGGCGCCGACCCCGCCGCCGTGGTATTCGACAGTTGCGCCGCCGCCAAAGCCCGCGGCGCGGACATCATTATCGTCGATACCGCCGGCCGCCTGCACAACAAAAAGAATTTGATGCAGGAACTCGAAAAAATTCATCGCGTGATTGACCGCGAACTGCCGAACGCCTCCAAAGAGGTGCTTTTGGTGCTGGATGCGACCACCGGTCAAAACGCCGTCAACCAAGCGCGCGAGTTTAAGACCGCCGCCGACATCACCGGCATCGTGCTGACGAAGTTGGACGGCACGGCGCGCGGCGGTGTCATCCTTTCCATCCGCGAGGATTTGGACGTTCCCGTCAAATTCGTCGGTCTCGGCGAGGGCGTGGACGATTTGCAGCCGTTTGACCCCGACGGCTTTGCCGCCGAACTGTTCTCGGAGGACTGACCGATGCAAGTGCTGATTGCCTCCCACAACGAGCATAAAATCAAAGAACTTTCCCGCATTCTCGCCGCCTGCTCGGTAGAGGCGGTCACCGCCGAGGAACTCGGCATTGATTTGACCGAGCCGGACGAAAGCGGCAAAACCTTTGCCGAAAACGCCCTCATTAAAGCAAAAACCGCCTGCCTCGAAAGCGGCGTTGCCGCCGTGGCGGACGATTCGGGGCTTTGTGTGGATGCGCTCGGCGGCGCGCCGGGGATTTTCTCCGCCCGCTACGCCCCCGCAGGAAGCCGCAAAGCGACCTTGCTCAAAGAACTGGGCGACACACCGCACGAACAGCGCACCGCCCGCTTCGTCGCGTCGATTTGCTGCTATCTCCCGAACGGCGACACCATCGTTGCCGACGGCGTGTGCGAGGGATTTATCGCGTTCACGTGCCGCGGCGATTCCGGCTTCGGCTACGACCCGATTTTCGAACTGCCCTGCGGCAAGACGTTTGCGGAGATTCCCTCCGCCGAAAAAGACGAACAAAGCCACCGCGGACTGGCGCTCAAAGCATTCGCCGCCCGCTTAAACGACTATGTGAAATCCCACGAGGAGTGATTTTCTATGACCAGTAAACAACGCGCCTACCTGCGCGGACTCGCCAACGACTATGAACCGATTGTTCACGTCGGCAAAGGCGGTCTGTCCGACGCGCTGATAAAACAGGCCGACGATGCGCTCGAAGCCCGCGAACTCATCAAAGGCCGCGTGCTCGAAACCGCGCCGCAAACCGCCCGCGAAGCGGCGGATGCGGTCGCCGAAGCCGTCGGTGCCGAAACGGTGCAGGTCATCGGCCGCACGTTCGTGCTCTATCGCCGCCGCGCGGAAGAGCCGACGATTGTGTTGCCGCGCTAACCCATACAAAAACGCGTTTTAGGAGGTGAGGGCTTGAAAATCGGTTTATACGGGGGCACGTTCGACCCCATTCATAACGGCCATATCGCGCTGTGCGAAGCATTCCGAAAAGAATTGGGGCTTGACCGCATCATTTTGATGCCCACCGCGCAACCGCCTCACAAACTGAAAGCGGAAATGGCGCCCGCCGCCCACCGTGCCGCGATGTGCGAACTTGCGGCAGAGCCGTATCCGTTCCTCACCGTCTCCCGCGTGGAAATTGCCCGCGGCGGCGCGAGTTTCACCGCCGACACGCTCGACATTATGATGGCGCGCTACAAAGATGCCGAATGGCACCTCTTAATGGGCGCGGATATGTTTTTGACCGTGTCCACGTGGTTCCGCTATGAAGACATCCGCAAAAACGCCGTGCTTTGCACCGTCCCGCGGGACGACGTGTCGCTCGAAACGCTCAAAGCCCACGCCGCCAAACTCACCGAAGACGGCGCGCGGTGCATCGTGGTTCCCGCCGACACGCCGCGCATCTCCTCTACGGCGCTGCGCAAAGCGGTCAGCGATCAAGATAACCGCAACTGGCGGCGCTTTGTGCCCGCTTCCGTCGCGGATTACATCGAAGACCACGACCTCTATCTTCCGGACAGTATGGCGGAAGTCCCCACCACCAACGAGCAATATATCGCCATTCTCAAACGCCGCTTAACCCCCTACCGCTTCGAGCATTCACTCGCGGTGGCGGACGAAGCGAAGCGGCTCGCCCCGCTTTACGGTGCCGACCCCGAAAAGGCGTATACCGCGGGACTGCTGCACGATATTATGAAAGATGCCTCGCCCGCCGAACAAACGGGTGTGCTCGAAAGTTTCGGTGTCACGCTTGACCCCGACACACTGGATGCCCCGAAACTGTGGCACGCCGCCATCGGCGCGGTATTTTTGGAACACGTGCTCGGCATCACCGACCTCGATATGCTCAACGCCGTGCGGTACCACACCACGGCGCGCGCGGGAATGACCCCGCTTGAAAAAACCGTCTACATCGCCGATTTTACCGCCGCCGGACGTCACTATCCCGACGTTGCGGAAATGCGCCGCCGCGCCGACATCTCGTCGGACGAGGCGATGCGCTACGCGGTACGGCATTCGATAAACGAACTGAAAGAAAAAGGCCGCGAGCCACACCCCGACACGCTCGCCGCCCAAGCCGAATTACAACGTAACCCCACATCTTACACGAAAGGATGACCGAATATGGCAAAAGACAATCGTCAGAAAAAACGGATGAAAGCCGCGAAGAAAGCCGCCCGTGAAGCCAAACGCAGCGGCGGCACCGTCGCGCCCGAAGCCGGAGCGCAGGTGCAACTGCGCGGCACGCGCACCGCAACCTCTTCGTCGCGTTCCGCCTCCACCCGCCGCAAAAAGAAAAAGAACGGCGCGCCGGTGGGCAAAATCATTTTGGTGGTGTTGTTCCTGCTCTTCTTGGCGGCGCTGGTTTGGTTCGGCGTGATGGCGGTCAAATACGTCAAAACCTACCTCTCCGGCGATTCCGGAAACGGCACTACCGCCGTCGTCACCGCCAAAGAGAACGACAACGTCGCCTACTATCTGCTCGGTATGCTCGGCAAAGAGAAAGAAAACGGCACCACCGGACGGATGCAGATGGTTTCGGTCGTCTGCTACGACAAAAAAGCCAAAACGGTCAACGTGATGCAAGTGCCGACCGGCACCTACCTCGGCGACCCCGAGCATTTCGACGTGAAAACCGTGGGCGGCGTGTGGTCCACCCCGAAAAAACTCGATTGGTGCGAGACCTGCCGCAAACAGGTGTTTGAAGCGGAGATTACCGACGGCAAACACAACGTCACGCTCGAAAACGGCAAGCCCTGCAACACCAAAATCACCAAAAAAACCGGCAGTTCCGTGAACAACCTCCTCGAAGTGTTCACGCTGCAATACACCTTGCCGATTGACAACTACTACATCCTGCCGCAGGAAGCGTTCGTCAAACTCGTTGACCTCGTGGGCGGCGTGGATATCAAACTCGGCGAAGCCATGACTCTCGGCGACATCACCTACGATGCCGGTGTCCAAACGGTGGACGGCGAGGGCGCGCTCGAATACGCGCTCGGCGACTGGGAGTCGGTCAACGGCGAACTGAAAAACCTCACCCGTCAACGTCAGGTGTACGTCGCGCTGTTTGAGCGTCTGATGACCACCGACAAAGAAAAATTGGACGAAGACGTGCTGTACCCGCTGATGAAGGGCTCCACCCCCATCCGCACCAAACGCGACAACGAAATTGCGGACGATATCAACCTGATGATTAAACTCGTGGGCGATCTCAACAAGATTGACCGTTCGAAAATCACCGTGTCGATTCTTCCGGGCGAAGTCGCCACGCTGGACGGCAGCAACTTCTACTCCGTCCACAAAGACGAGTTGTGCACGTTCATCAACGACTATCTGAATCCCTACGGCACGCCGCTAACCACGGAATATCTCAAAATGACCGAGATTTCCAACACCGAGAAAGCCGACCTCAAAACCGCCACCTTCGACAAACTGTTGGTCAAACAGACCGGCTTCATTGAAGAAGAGGAGGAGGAAGAATGAGTTTAGATTCCCCGAAAGACCTCTGCGGCGCGATTGTGCGCTCGCTCGATAACCACAAAGCCACCGACATCAAAGTGATTGACGTTCACGCGCTGACCTCGATTGCCGACTACTTTGTGATTGCGGAGGGCACGAGTTCCACCCAAGTCCGTTCATTTACCGACTACGTGGAATTCGACCTCAAAGAGCAGGGCGTTGAACCACTCCGCACCGAGGGCTACCGCAACTCCTCGTGGGTGCTGATGGATTACGGATGCGTGGTCGTACACGTGTTTATGCAAGAAACCCGCGACTTTTACAACCTGGAACATCTTTGGAAAGACGGCGTTGACGTTGATATCGCCGAATTCCTTGAAAATACTGAGAAATGAGATGACACAAATGGACCGCTATGATTTTTCCGCCGTTGAGAAAAAATGGCAAAAAATTTGGGACGAAAAACAGACCTTCGCCGCCAAAGACAACTCCGACAAACCGAAATTCTACGGTTTGGTCGAGTTCCCCTATCCGTCCGGTGCCGGTATGCACGTCGGCCACATTAAGGCGTATTCGGGACTCGAAGTGGTGTCCCGCAAACGCCGTTTGCAGGGCTACAACGTGCTGTTCCCGATTGGTTTTGATGCCTACGGCCTGCCGACCGAGAACTACGCCATCAAAACGGGGATGCACCCCCGTCAGGTGACGGATATCAACATCGAAAAATTCACCTCGCAGCTCAAAGCCGTCGGCTTCTCGTTCGACTGGAACCGCGTGGTGGACACCACCGAGGAAAACTACTACCGCTGGACCCAATGGATTTTCCTCAAAATGTTCGAGAAAGGGCTCGTGTTCCGCGACAAAACGCTGGTCAACTACTGCCCGAGCTGCAAAGTCGTCCTCTCCAACGAGGACTCCCAGGGCGGCAAATGCGACATCTGCCACAGCGACATCGTGCAAAAATCCAAAGACGTGTGGTATCTGCGCATCACCGACTACGCGGACAAACTGCTCGAAGGGCTCAAAGAGGTCGATTTCCTGCCGAACATCAAACTTCAACAGGAAAACTGGATTGGTAAATCCACCGGCGCGTTCGTCAACTTCACCCTTTCGGGTCTCGACGAAACGCTCCGTATCTACACCACCCGCCCCGACACGCTGTACGGCGTGACCTTTATGGTTATGGCGCCGGAACATCCGCTGCTCGACAAATATCAAGCGAACATCAAAAACTTCGATGCGGTCAAAGACTACCGCGCCGAATGCGCCAAAAAGACCGAGTTCGAGCGCACCCAACTGGTCAAAGACAAAACCGGCGTGAAACTCGACGGGCTGTGCGCCACCCACCCGCTGACCGGCAAAGACATCCCGATTTTCATCTCCGACTACGTCATGATGGGCTACGGCACCGGCGCGATTATGGCGGTGCCGGCGCACGATGACCGCGACTACGAATTTGCCAAAAAATTCGGCATCGACATCATCGAAGTCATCAAAGGCGGCGACGTCTCGAAAGAAGCGTACACCGGCGACGGCGAGATGGTCAACTCCAACTTCCTCAACGGTTACACGAACAAAAAAGACTCCATCGCCCGTATGATTGAATACCTCGAAGAAAAAGGCGTCGGCGAAAAAGGCGTGCAGTACAAGATGAAAGACTGGGCGTTCAACCGTCAGCGCTATTGGGGCGAGCCGATTCCGATTGTCCATTGCCCGACCTGCGGTATGGTCGCCGTGCCGTACGATGAACTGCCGCTGAAACTCCCGAAAATGGACAAATTCGAGCCGGGCTCCGACGGCGAAAGCCCGCTTGCCAAAGTGGACGATTTCGTCAACTGCACCTGCCCGAAATGCGGCGGCGCGGCGAAACGCGAAACCGATACGATGCCGCAATGGGCGGGCTCGTCGTGGTACTTCCTGCGCTACATCGACCCGAAAAACGACGAGGCGTTTGCCGACCTCGACAAACTGAAATACTGGATGCCGGTTGACTGGTACAACGGCGGTATGGAACACGTTACCCGCCACCTCATCTACTCCCGCTTCTGGTATAAATTCCTCTACGATCTCGGCGAAGTGCCGGTATCCGAACCGTATGCCAAGCGCACGGCGCAAGGGCTTATCCTCGGGCCGGACGGCGAAAAAATGAGCAAATCCAAAGGCAACGTCGTGGACCCGAACGAAGTCGTCGAGCAATACGGCGCGGACGTTCTGCGCCTCTACGTCCTCTTTATGGGTGACTACGAAAAAGCCGCCCCGTGGTCGGAAAACAGCGTGCGCGGTTGCAAACGCTTCATCGACCGTCTGTGGGCGCTGCAGGATATGGTTGTGGACGGCGACGGCTACTCCTCTGACCTCGAAGGCGCGTTCCACCGCACCATCAAAAAGGTCTCCGAGGACTTCGAAACCCTCAAATACAACACCGCCATCGCGGCGATGATGACGCTCCTCAACGACATCTACACCAAGGGCTCCATCACCCGCGGCGAACTCAAAACCTTCATCACGCTTCTTAACCCCGTCGCCCCGCACATCACCGAAGAAATCTTCGAGAAAATGGGCTTCGGCGGTATGCTTAACGAATCCTCGTGGCCCACGTGGGACGATGCGAAATGCGTTGAGAAAACCGTGGAAATCGTGGTGCAGGTCAACGGAAAAATCCGCGCTCGCCTCAACATCGCGCCGGATATGGCGAAAGAGGACGTGCTCGCCCTCGCCAAAGCGGACGAAAAAGTGGCCGCGGAACTCGCCGGCAAATCCCTTGTCAA
>JAKSPN010000038.1 GCA_024404755.1 Clostridia bacterium
CGCGGCAGGAGCTGTGGCTCAAAGGGGAGACGAGCGGCAACTACCAGCACATCGTCTCCATCACCGCCGATTGCGACAAGGATGCGCTTTTGGTGCTCGTGGAGCCGGACGGCCCCGCCTGCCACTTGGGAAATGAAACCTGCTTCGAAAACACGGTGTTCGAGAGTGACGAGCGCAAAGAATTCTCCTATGAGCAGTTGTTCGAGCTCATCCGCGGCCGCAAGGTGAACAAGCAGGAAGGCTCGTACACCACCTATCTCTTCGACAAGGGCATTGACAAAATCCTTAAAAAAGTGGGCGAGGAGTCCACCGAGGTCATCATTGCCGCCAAAGCGGAGGACAAAGCGGAGACTGTGTATGAAATTGCCGACCTTGCGTACCACGTGATGGTGCTGATGATCGAGGCGGGCATCGACCTTAAAGACATCCACAAAGAACTCGCCTCCCGCCACGTCATCGACAAAAAGGTGAAGCAGGAGAAAATGACGGGGAACAAGTAAAAAGACAAAAGCAACAGCGGCGGGGGTGACCCCGCCGCTGTTTTTTAGTGCAAACAAAAAACCCGCCTCTCCAAAAGGAGAGGCGGGTTTGCTATTACAAAGATTAGTTGCAGATGATGGTCTCGCTGTCGATATCGAACAGGTGGATTTTCGGAGCATCCAGCACGATGTCGATGGTGTCGCCCGGGTGAGCAGTCGAGGTCGGCTCGACGCGCGCGGTGAAGTTGAGGCCCTCGATGTTGAGGTACAGGAAGGTCTCGGCACCCATAAGCTCGGTGACTTCAACGTCAGCAGAGCAGGTGTTCTCTTTCATCGACTCGAGGTAGCGGGGCTCGTCGTGGACGTCTTCCGGACGGATACCCATGAGCACCGGCTTGTCGACGTACTCGTCAAGAGCGCCTTTGGCGTTTTTCTCCGCCGGGAGTTTGATGTCGTATTTCACGCCGCGTTTGGTTTTGGTGTCTTCCGAACCGAACTGCACGTAGAAGTCGTCACCCTTTTTGATGAGTTTGGACTCGATGAAGTTCATTTGCGGGCTGCCGATGAAGCCGGCGACGAAGGTGTTGCACGGCAGGTCGTACAGGTGTTGCGGGGTGTCGACTTGCTGAATGAAGCCGTCTTTCATAACGACGATGCGGTCCGCCATGGTCATGGCTTCCGTCTGGTCGTGGGTAACGTAGATGAAGGTGGTGCCGAGTTTCTGGTGAATCTTGGAAAGCTCGGTACGCATCTGGGCGCGGAGTTTCGCGTCCAAGTTGGACAGCGGCTCGTCAAGCAGGAAGACTTTCGGCTCACGGACGATAGCACGACCGAGGGCAACACGCTGACGCTGACCACCGGAAAGCGCGGCCGGTTTACGGTCGAGCAGGTGGGCGATGTCGAGGATGCGCGCGGCTTCTTCGACGCGGCGTTTGATTTCCTCTTTCGGGGTTTTGCGAAGTTTCAGACCGAACGCCATGTTATCGAACACGGTCATGTGCGGATACAGAGCGTAGTTCTGGAACACCATCGCGATGTCGCGATCTTTCGGCGCCACGTCGTTGACGAGGCGGTCGCCGATGTACAGTTCACCGGAAGTGATTTCCTCCAAACCGGCGATCATACGCAGGGTGGTGGATTTACCGCAACCGGAAGGACCGACGAAAACCAAGAACTCTTTATCTTTGATTTCGAGGTTAAAGTCCGAAACGGCCGTAACGCCGCCGGCATATCTTTTGTAAATACTTTTAAGGGATACGCTTGCCATAGTGGGAGACCTCCTTAGTTTTTACCGCTGTAAAAGCGGGATAACGGGCGTAGATTACGTCCATAAAAGTACTATAACAGATTTTACCGCAAAAGTCCACCCCGCAAATGGACGAATTTTCGGGGCAATGTTTGGGGATTTTTCATAATAAATCGGCGTTTTCGGGCGATTTTTCCGAAAAAACCGCGTTTTTTTCGTCTTCCGACAACACGCGCACCTCGCCCTCGGCCAAATCGTCCGGCAAAACGAGTGCGCCGATGGAATGGCGGTGAAGCGCGTTGACACCGAGGTCGTGGGTGCCGAACATCCGCTTGATTTGGTGATATTTGCCCTCGGTGACGGTCACCTCACAAAGCGGCTCGGCGCCGTCCTCGACAACCCGCAGTTTCGCGGGCGCACAGGGGGTGCCGTCCGGCAAATGCGTGCCTTTCTCGAACGCTTTAATCACCCCGTCGAACACCGGCGCATCCACGCGGGCGTAATACACCTTTTCGACGAGGTGTTTCGGCGAGGTGAGCCGATGCCCGAAATCGCCGTCATCCGTAAGAATGACCAGTCCCGTGGTATCTTTGTCGAGCCGACCGGCGGGGAACATTCCCGCGCGGCGCAAGTTTTGCGGAACGAGATCCAAAACCGTTTCGGCGTTCGGGTCGCGAGAGACACAGAGAATGCCCGCCGGTTTGTTGAGCATTAAGTACAAATGCTCCGCAAACGTAAGCGGATTGCCGCCGAGCGTGACGACGTCGGTTTCGGGGTCGAGTTTTGCCGACGGGTCGCGGCAAATTTTGCCGTTGACCGTGACGTTGCCGCGCCGAATCTGCGACGTGGCGGCGGAGCGCGTGAGTGCGCCCTGTGTGGATACGAATTTATCCAGCCGTTGCGGTTTCATAAACGTCCTTTCCGCGCTATTCCTCTCGTTCGATTTTGGTCAGCGCTTTTTGTTTTTTCGTGGCGGGCTCGGTCAAATCCCCGCCGACGATTTTATCTTGATACAGCCACAAATGGGCGATATACGCCGTGCCGTCCTCCGCTTTGACGTTCCACGCAAAGCGTTTGAGCGATTTGCCGACGTATAGCCCGAGGTTAAACCCGCCTTGCATCTGCAACCCGTTGTAGGCGACGAACGCCGCATCTCGCGGGTTGTCGGGGAGTTTTATCTCTTCCCACGACAGCGGGGATTCGCTTGCTACGTACCCGAGCGAGCGCAAAAACGCCTGCTGCTTCGCAGGGGTATCGGCTTGTACGGCGGCGGTGACCGTCGGCTCGGGCACAAACAGCGCCACGCCGAGCAGCGAAAGCCCGAGCGCTACGGTGCATACCGCGGCGCACAGTTGTTTTCCGGTGGTTTTGAACGAGAGGACAAACATACAACACAACTCCTTTTTTCGTTGTATATGTATGTCCGCCGCGCCGTCGCTATGCCGAAAAAACAGAAAAAGCCCGCCCGGCCGTAATGTCGTTGTGGTAACCTGCTATCGAAAAAACAGCAAGTGGGTGCCGCTTGCCGATTTCACGGCTTCCAACGTCCCGCAAAAGCGGGGAGGCCTGCCATCCGCCGGCAAAGAAGGGCTCCCGATTACACAATGTGATAGGGTTAAAAAACGACAATTCACGCACCGGGCAGGGTGCTTTTTCAGTCTTCGCTTTGGATTTCGTAAAAGTCCGCGAGGCGTTCCTCGAACACGGTGGCGAGTTCGTCATAGAGTTCGTCGTCCTCGACGGGGGCAAGCAAAAAGCCGTCGCCGTCCTCGATAACCTGCACGATAATCAGTTCGCCGTCGCCGGAAATCGCATCTTCCGCATCCTCATAGACGGGGAGAAGCGCCAAAAAGCGGCCGTCTTCGTTTTCGACGGCATCCAATTTCTCGAACGAGTAGGTCACGCCGTCCTCGCCGGTGACGTTGACGTATTCAGGGGTGTAATCGTCCTCGCCCCAGTCGTTGACTTCGTCGGTTTCGATATCCTGATCGACGGTTTTCGGGTCGAATTCTTCGCTCATAATAAGCACGCTCCTTGCTTTCGATTTTCTGCCTTTATTGTAACGAAAAAACCGCCGTTCGTCAAGAGGAAAATCGCCCCTCGGTTTCCCTCGAAAAAAACTGTTGACAAACGGGGTAAAATAGAGTATTGTAATAAAGCACGAAAGTGCAAAAACAGAATACTGCCCGGTAGGTGAGGCTACCACGGGGATATGGATTGCTGCCGCAAAATAGTGGAGACACTATGCGATGGTGAGCAGGATATGTCGAAAGCAAGGCATATCTTAATGCAATTTCAACGGCGTAAAACCGCCGCGCCCTGCGAAGCCAAAGCTCGAACGGTGGCGACTTTGCCGCGTTTTTCGGCGGCAGAGTTTTCGGGGTTTCCCTTTGCCGCTGTCGGGCGGTAAAGGGATTTTTTGTTGTGTTTTTACTTTTGAGGAGGGACCAAGCGTGGAAGAAATGAATATCTTGGAACAGGTCGAAACGCTCTTGTCGGAGCGCCGGTTTTCGATGCTGCGAAGTTTGGTCCTCGATATGGAACCCGCCGACATCGGTGCGCTGATGGAGGATATGGACAAAGAAGAACAGCGGTTGCTCTTTTTCCGCCTGCTTCCGAAAGAGCTCGCGGCGGAGGCGTTCGTTGAGGTTGACGGCGACGTGCAGGAAGATTTAATCCGCGCCTTCTCCGGAAGCGAGATTTCCGCCGTTATGGACGAATTGTACGTGGACGACGCGGTCGATATGATTGAGGAAATGCCCGCCAACGTCGTGCGGCGTATCCTCAAATACACCGACCCTGCGATGCGCCAGACCATCAACGACATTTTGAAATACCCGTCCGACAGCGCCGGTAGCTTGATGACCACCGAGTACGTGGACTTGAAAGAGCATATGACGGTGGCGCAGGCGTTTGACCACATCCGCAAAATCGGCGTGGACAAAGAGACGATTTACACCTGCTACGTGATGGGAAAAGACCGCAAACTGCTCGGTATCGTGACGGTCAAAGACTTGTTGTTGTCCGACAAAGAAGCGGTGCTTACCGATATTATGGATACCAACGTGCTGTTTGTGGATACGCTCGAAGATAAAGAGGTTGTCGTGCAACAGTTCGCCAAATACGACTTGCTCGCCCTGCCGGTGGTTGACAAAGAACACCGCCTCGTCGGTATCATCACGTTCGACGACGCTATGGACGTTATGCAGGAAGAGAACACGGAAGATATCGAAAAGATGGCGGCTATCCTGCCGACCGATAAACCCTATATGCGCACCGGCGTGCTCGAAACGTGGCGCAAGCGTATTCCGTGGCTTTTGTTTTTGATGGTTTCCGCGACGTTTACCGGTATGATTATCAGCGGCTTCGAGCAAAAATTGGCGGCTTCGGTGGTGCTGACCGCGTTTATCCCGATGCTGATGGATACCGGCGGCAACTCCGGCAGTCAGGCCTCGGTCACGATTATCCGCGGTTTGTCGCTCGGCGAGATTGAGTGGAGCGACACCTTCGCCGTTATCTGGAAAGAAATCCGCGTGGCGGTGCTGTGCGGTGCGGTCCTCGCGGCGGTCAACTTCGGCAAAATGATGCTCGTGGACAATCTGCTTCTCCACAATGCCGCCGTCACCCCGATGGTCGCCGCCGTCGTGTGCGTGACGTTGGTCGTGACCGTGTTTTTTGCGAAAATCGTCGGTTGCACCTTGCCGATTTTGGCAAAACAAGTGGGTCTTGACCCCGCCGTGATGGCGAGTCCGTTTATTACGACGATTGTGGATGCGCTGTCCCTGCTTGTGTATTTCAACATCGCGGGCATCCTGCTTCATCTGTAAAAAGGAGTGGCTTTTATGAGCAAATTTGTGGAAATCGCGCCCGAAGAACTGAACGCAAACGTCTTTCGCCGCATCGGTGCGGAGTGGATGCTCATCACCGCCGGCGACCGCAAGGCGTGCAACACCATGACCGCCAGTTGGGGCGGGCTCGGCGTGCTTTGGAACGCGAACGTCAGTTTCGCGTTCGTCCGTCCGTCGCGCTATACCTTCGGGTTTATGGAGGAGAAAGACTGCTACTCGCTCTCCTTCTTCGGAAGCGGCTATCGCCGCGAACTGAAACTCTGCGGCACCACGTCCGGTCGCGACGGCGACAAAATCGCTGATGCGGGGCTTTCGCCCGTGTTCGATGCCCAAGCGCCGTATTTTGACGAGGCGGAACTCGTGCTTATCTGCCGCAAGATGTACACGGATGACATCAAACCGGAGAATTTCCTCGACAAAACCATTCCGAATTGCTACCCCGGCGATACCGATTACCATCGCGTGTACGTGGGGGAGATTGTGAAAGTGCTCAAACGAGTGTAAGAGAAACGCAAAAAGCGGGGCGAACGCCCCGCTTTTTTTGTTGTCGTTTTTCACAAAGGTCAAACTTTTGAAAAATGCGAAATTATGAGAAAAAACGAGAAAACAAAAGAAATCGTGAGAAAACCGCAAGCAAACATTTCGCAAAGGTCAAAATTTGACTTTGACTATCTTTGACCTTTTGGGTATACTATGGGAGAACGATGAACAAGCGGCGAAAACCGCCGCCGAAAACGAAAGAGGGAACAAAAATGCGCATAAGTGACATCATTGCCGCCTATATTGAGGAGAGATTAAACGAAGCGGACGGCTCGGCGGAGTTGCAACGCAACCTGCTTGCCGACGAAATCGGGTGTGTCCCGAGCCAAATCAACTACGTGCTGTCCTCGCGGTTTACGCCGGCGCAGGGCTATCTTATCGAGAGCCGTCGCGGCGGCGGCGGGTATATCCGCATTACGCGGGTCAGCCGCGCGGCGAACGTGTCGCCGCTGGTGCAGTTGACGGCGGCTTTGGGCGATACGCTCGAAGCGGGGCAGGCGCAACTGCTTTTAGAGCGCCTTGCCGAGCGGGACATTTTATCGGTAAAAGAAGCGCGGTTGTTACTTGCCGCCACGTCGGATAAAAGTTTCGGCGACGTACCGCCGGAATACCGCGACCGTCTGCGTGCGACGATGTTAAAGCGCCTTTTGACGGCCATCAGCATTTGAAAGGAGAAATGACGTATGCTGTGTCAACAATGCAAACAACATCCCGCGACCACCCACATCAAACGGACGGTCAACGGCAAAACCACCGAGGCGCATCTGTGCGCCGCCTGCGCCAAAGAGCAGGGGCTGTCGCCGCTGTTCGGCGGGATGGCGATGGATATGAACAATTTTTGGGGCAATCTGTTTTCCGAGCCGAACGCCGCGGCGCTTCGCTCGACCAAAACCTGCAACGGGTGCGGCTCGACGTTCGCGGAAATCGCGAACACCGGCAAGGTGGGATGTCCCGCGTGCTACGACACGTTTTTCGACCGTCTGCAACCGACGATTGAGCGCATCCACGGCAAAGCGGTCCACGTCGGCAAACGCCCGACGGATACGCGGCTGACGGTGACCGAAACGGCGGAAAAAGCGCCGAAAACGCCCACCAAAGAGGAGAAAATCAAGGCGCTCAAAGCGCAGTTGGACGACTGTATCAAGGCGCAGGAATACGAAAAGTGCGCGGCGCTTCGCGACGAAATTCAAGCGCTCAGCAAGGGAGAGGAGGATGCCCAATGAGTACCGCTTGGTATCGGCAGGTCGGCAGCGAAGGCGACGTGGTGTTATCCACGCGCGTGCGGCTTGCCCGCAATCTCACGGGATTTCCGTTCCCCGACCGTATGAACGCCGCGCAAAAGCAGGATTTGAAAGACAAGGTGTTCGCGGCGCTGAAAGACGACAGCGAATCTCTCCGCTTGTTCGACGTAGCGGCGCTTCCTCGCCGCGAAGCGGTGTCGTTGGCGGAACGCCACCTCATAAGCCCCGCGTTTGCGGAATGCGACGGCGGCTCGGCGCTCTTTTTGAGCGAAGACGAGGGGTTGTCGCTGATGGTGAACGAGGAAGACCACCTGCGGTTGCAGACGTTCGGCGCGGGACTGTGTCTTGAAGACTGCCTTGCCCGCGCGGACGAAATGGATTCGCGGCTTTGCGACAAACTGCACTTCGCGTTTTCCGACCGGCTCGGCTATCTCACCCAATGCCCGACCAATCTCGGCACGGGTATGCGCGCTTCGGTGATGCTGCATCTGCCGGCGCTGACCGAGAGCAAGACCATTCCGCTGCTCGCGGGAACGGTGTCGAAGCTCGGGCTGACCATCCGCGGGTTATACGGTGAGGGTACGCGCGCCGAGGGGGCGGTGTATCAACTGTCTAACCAGGTGACGCTCGGCATCACCGAAAAAGAAGCGGTGGAAAACTTAAAAGGTGTGGCGATGCAAATTGTCGGCGAAGAACGCCGCGCGCGCGAGCGCATTTGCCGCGACCCCGCCTATGAAGACCGTATTTGGCGGGCGCTCGGTGTCTTGAAAACCGCCCGTCTGCTTAACCACAAAGAATGTATGCGCTTGTTGTCGCTCGTGCAAATCGGTGCGTCTATGGGCTTGCTCGACGTGCCTGCCGAAACGGTAACGGCGCTGTTGACCGACGTTCAGCCCGCCACGTTGGCGACGGCGGCGGGAAAGGATTTGGATGCGGGCGAACGGGATACGGCTCGCGCCGCGCTTGTAAGAGAAAGGTTGTGAGAGTATGTTTTTGTTCAAAGGATTTACCGAAAAAGCCAACAAAGCGCTGAATTTGGCGATTGAAGCGGCACAGGAAATGGGCCACGGCTACGTGGGAACGGAGCATATCGTGCTGGGACTTTTGCGCGAGGGCACAGGTGTTGCCGCTACCGTGCTGACGGCGCGCGGCGTAACCGCGGCGGAGTACGAAGAGCGCATTATCGAACTCGAAAACAGCGGTACGCCGACGAAACTGTCGCCGGCGGAGTTTACGCCGCGTTCCAAAAAGACGATGGAAATGGCGGTCGCCGCCGCCGCCACGCTCAAACACGGTTACGTCGGCACCGAGCATATTTTGCTTGCCGTCGCCGAGGACGATACGAGCGTGTCGGTGCGGTTGCTTTCGGAATTCGGCGTGTCGCCGGAGGATCTCATTGAGGATATTTCCGAGGCGATTCAGTCGCCCGCACCGCAGACGGTGGCGGACGGCGGTGCTCCCCGCGGCGGCAAAGCATCCGGCGGCAAAACGCCCACGCTCGACCAGTTCGGGCGGGACTTGACCGCGATTGCCAAAGAGGGCAAATTAGACCCGGTTGTCGGCCGCGCGAAAGAGATTGAGCGTGTGGTCCAGATTTTGTCTCGCCGCACGAAGAATAACCCCTGCCTTATCGGTGAGCCGGGTGTCGGCAAAACCGCGATTGCGGAAGGGCTCGCGCAAAAAATCACCGACGGCGCGGTGCCGGAACTGCTTGCCGGCAAGCGGGTGGTAACGCTCGATATGAGTGGGATGGTCGCGGGTACGAAATACCGCGGCGACTTCGAAGAACGCATCAAAAACGCCATCGACGAAGTGGTCAAAGCGGGGGACGTGATTCTCTTTATCGACGAACTGCACACCATTATCGGCGCGGGCGGCGCGGAGGGCGCGGTGGATGCCGCGAACATCTTGAAACCGTCGCTCGCACGCGGCGAACTGCAAATTATCGGCGCGACCACGCTCGAAGAATACCGCAAACACATCGAAAAAGATGCCGCGCTCGAACGCCGCTTCCAACCGGTGACCGTCGGCGAGCCGACTCCCGAGGAAGCGGAGCAAATTCTCTTGGGACTGCGCGACAAATACGAGGCGCACCACAAGGTAAAAATCACCGACGAGGCGCTGAAAGCCGCTGTGAAACTGTCGGTGCGGTATATTGCCGACCGCTTTTTGCCGGACAAAGCCATCGACCTGATGGACGAGGCGGCGTCGCGTGTGCGGCTGAAAGCGTTTACGCCGCCGCCGGACTTAAAAGCGCTCGAAGACGAGCAAAAACGGCTCGCGGAGGAAAAAGCCGCCGCGGTCAACGAACAGGATTTCGAGCGCGCGGCGCGGCTGCGTGACGAGGAGAAAGACCTTTCGGAAAAACTCGCCGCGCAAAAAGCCGAGTGGCAGGAGAAAAACGCCGGTATCACCGGCGAAGTCACCGCCGAAAACATCGCCGAAATCGTTGCGGGATGGACGGGCATTCCCGTCAGCCAACTCAACGAGGAGGAGAGCGAGCGGCTTCTCAAAATGGAGTCCATTCTCCACGAGCGTATCGTCGGGCAGGATGAAGCCGTGAAAGCGGTGGCAAAAGCCATTCGCCGCGGCCGCGTGGGCTTAAAAGACCCGAAACGCCCGATCGGCTCGTTCATTTTCCTCGGCCCGACCGGTGTCGGCAAAACGGAACTCTGCAAAACGCTTGCGGAAGCGATGTTCGGCGACGAAAACGCGATGATTCGCCTGGATATGTCCGAATATATGGAAAAACACACCGTGTCGCGGCTTGTCGGTTCGCCTCCCGGCTACGTCGGCTACGACGAGGGCGGGCAACTGACCGAAAAAATTCGCCGCAAGCCGTATTCCGTCGTGTTGTTCGACGAAATCGAAAAAGCCCACCCCGACGTGTTCAATATGCTGCTTCAAATCTTGGAAGACGGCGTTTTGACCGACGCGCAAGGGCGTAAAGTGGACTTCAAAAACACCGTGATTATCTTGACCTCCAACGTCGGCGCGCGGCTGATTACCGAAAAGCACGCGTTCGGTTTCGGCGCGGGGGATGAGGAGACGGAAACCGCCGCCGCCCGCGCGCGGACGAAAGAAAACGTGATGGGCGAGCTGAAAAAGACCTTCCGCCCCGAGTTCTTAAACCGTGTGGACGACACGATTGTGTTCGACCGCCTGACTGCGGCGGACATCGAGGAGATTGCCCGCCGGATGCTCAAAACGCTCGACAAGCGGATGAGTGAGTTGGAACTGCACCTCGACGTTTCGGATGAGGCGGTGGCGCATCTCGCCAAAGCCGGATTCGACGACGTGTACGGTGCGCGGCCGCTTCGCCGCGCGATTCAGTCGGAACTCGAGGACGCGCTCGCCGAAAAAATGCTGGAAGGCGCGTTCCAAGCGGGTGACACCGTGAAAGTGGATGTAAAGGAAAATACCCTTACGTTTGAAAAAGAGACCGCGTAAACCGAACCGAAAAAGCGCCCTGCAAGCCGCAGGGCGCTTTCTTATGCGGTTTTTCGGCGGATTCGCCACTTGCGAAACAGGTCGAACGGCACGACTGTAAAGCTTAAAACCATTACCAAAACAAGTTCCCGAAGCGGCAATCCGGCGGTGCGGAACAACGTTCCGCCGAGGTAAATGAGCGCGATTTGCACCAAAAACACCGCGCTCATCACCCACAAAAACGCTTTATTCTCGCGCAGGTGGGCCAATAACCACAATCGCTCGGTGCGGGCGTTCAAACTGTTAAAAATCCCGCTGAATACAAAGAGCGCAAAAAAAGCGGTGAGGGGAAACGCGCTTCCCGCATCCGGTGCAAACCATCGCGCGGTAAGCGGCAGCTTCAAAAACAGCAGGCACAGCGCGACGGTGTAGCCGCCGGTGAGAAAAATTTGTCCGCCCATTTTGCGGGTGATAATCGGCTCGGAGAGGGGAAGCGGCGGCTTTTGCATCGTCTCTTTTTCCGGCGGCTCGCCCGCAAACGCCAGCCCCGCGAGCGTATCCATAATGATGTTAATCCAAAGCATTTGCATCACCGTGACGGGGGTGTCGATACCGATAAACGGGCCGAGGAGCGATACGCCGACCGCACAGAGATTCATCGTCAGCTGAAACACGAGGAATTTGCGAATGCTCATAAAAATCGTGCGGCCGTAGAGAATGGCGTTGCAAATCGAGCGAAAATCGTCGTTGAGAATGACGATGTCGCCCGCCTCTTTCGCCACTTCGGTGCCGCTTCCCATCGCAAATCCCACGTCCGCTTTTTTAAGCGCGGGCGCGTCGTTTAAGCCATCGCCGGTCATCCCGACGACAAGCCCGCATTCCTGCGCAAGTGCCGTGAGCCGCGTTTTGTCGGCGGGAAGTGCCCGCGCAACAACGGCAAGCCGCGGGAGCGCTTGTTTGACCGCTTCATCACTCATCGCGTGCAACTCGTCCGCGTCCAGCACGAGCGTGTGCTCGCCCCGCAAAATGCCCGCTTCGCTTGAAAGCACCCGCGCGGTATCGCGGTTGTCGCCGGTCATCATCACCACCTGCACCCCCGCGTTTTGCACGGTGCGCACCGCCTCGCGGATTTCGGGGCGCAGGTCGTCGCGGATGCCGCAAAGCCCTACGAGCGTCAGCGTTTGCGGCAATCCGGTTTCGGGTAATTCGTCCGCTTCGGCGAGCAACAGCACTCGCATCGCGCTTTCGGTCAGCATCGAAAGCCGCCGCGCCATGTTGCTTTGGGACAGCGGGAAAATTTGTCCGTTTTGCGCGACGTAGGTTTTGCAAAGCGGCAACAGTTTTTCCGGCGCGCCTTTTATAAGTATCCGCCCGCCCGTTTCGGTTGCTGCCCATTTGCGGGCGGAGTCAAAGGGAATGCGGCGGGCGATTTTCGGCGGTTTTTCGCCTTTTTTCGGGCTTGCATACGCGAAAAGAGCGCGGTCGGTGCCGTTGCCGCCGACAATCGCGCCGTCGGCGGTGAGCGCACAGTCGCCGTTGTCGCGACACCCGCGCACGACCGCCTGAAAAAGCGGAGGGTATTGTTTAAGGTCCACGCGCCGACGGTAAAAATTGCCCTCGCCGTCGCAAAACAGCGCCACTTCGGGTGTGCCTTTGGTGAGCGTGCCGGTTTTGTCGGTGAATAAGACGTTCAGCCCGCCGGCGGTTTCGATGCCGACGAGTTTGCGCACGAGCACGTGGTCTTTGAGCATCCGCCGCATATTGGCGGACAGCACGACGGTAATCATCATCGGCAACCCCTCCGGCACGGCGACCACCACGACCGTAATGGCAAGCGTGGCGGCGTGGAGCAGGTGAGTGAGCCACGTCTGCAACGGCAACGCGGCGAGCAGCGCGCCGTTGCCGCCCGTTTCGCGCCATAGCGACAACCCGAGGTCGGCGAGGGCGACGAGTGTGGCCGCCGCGTAGCCGAGCCGCGAGAGGATTTTGGCGAGGTGGGCGAGCCGGATTTTTAAGGGGCTGTCCCGTTCGTCCGTCTGCATTTCTTTTGCCAGTTTTCCGTAAAGTGTGTGCCCGCCGACCGCCGTGACGAAAAGCAAACCGTCACCGCTTTGCACCACGCTTCCGCGAAAGAGGGCGGTTTGGTCGGCAAGGTCGTGTCCGGCGTTGTCGCGCGGGAATCCCGCCCGCTTTTTGGCCTCGCGGCTTTCGCCGTTTAACGCCGATTGGTCCACGGCGAGCGCCCCCTCAATCAGCACTCCGTCAGCGGGTACGCGCTCGCCCGCGGATAAGCGCACAAGGTCGCCTTTGACCACGTCGGCAATCGGCAGGCGCAAAAGCCCTTCTTTGCGCTCGACACGGCAAAAAATGCGCGCGTTTTCCGCCTGTAACGCCTCGAACGCCGCCTCGCTTCCGCGTTCGGAGAGGGTGGACACGAGCGTGGCCAGCAAAATGGCGGCGGCGATGCCGACTGCCTCGAACCAGTCGAAGTTGCGAAACAGCACCACAAGGTTAAGCCCGAGCGCCGCTAATAAAATTTTGATAATCGGGTCGCCGAAACCGGCGAGAAACTGCCGCCAAAAGGTCTGCTTTTCCGCTTTGGGCAGGGTGTTGCCCCCGTGCTCGCGGCGGGAGAGTTCCGCCTGCCGCGCGGACAGAGGAGAGGGAAGTGTCGCCAATGACGTACGCTCCTTTCGCTGTCAAAAATCCGTTTCCTTACACCCTATTCCGCCGAAAGGAAAAGTAGACCGAACACCCCGCGCAGAAAAAGTAAAAAAATGCGAAAAAAACCTTGACAAACGCAAACAAAGTGGGTATAATAGTCACGTTGTCCGCTCGCTGACCGAGCGCATTTTGACAATGTGGCCCGGTAGTTCAGCTGGTTAGAACGCTAGCCTGTCACGCTAGAGGTCGACGGTTCGATCCCGTTCCGGGTCGCCATTCGCTGATATAGCTCAGTAGGTAGAGCGCATCCTTGGTAAGGATGAGGTCACCAGTTCGACTCTGGTTATCAGCTCCAAATCCCGTTCACGAAAGTGAACGGGATTTTTTGTTGCAAATCCATTTTGCTTGTGCTATACTGTATGGCAGAGTTAAAAAACACAAAAACGGAGGTTTTTTACTATGGTCTATCCTATTACCGTGGCGGGTGTCAAACGCGACCTGCCCATTTGCAATCTGTCCGATACGCTGTCGATTGCCGCGTTCGTTATTTTCGGCGACGTGGAATTGACTTGCGCCTGCGCCAAAGCGCTGCTCGAAAAAGCGCCGGAGTTCGACTATATGGTCGCGCCGGAAGCGAAAGCCATTCCGCTGATTCACGAAATGGCGCGCCAAAGCGGTCGCAACGACTATTTCCTCGTTCGCAAAAAGAAAAAAGCGTATATGAACGGCGTGTTTGAAGTGGTGGATAAATCCATCACCACCGAAGGAGAGCAAAAGCTCTATATGGATGGTGCGGATGCCGCGAAAATGAAGGGCAAACGTATTCTCATCCTCGACGACGTGATTTCGACCGGCGGCTCGTTGGCCGCGGTGGAAGATTTGGTCAACCAGGCCGGCGGCAACGTGGTCGGCAAAATGGCGATTCTCGCCGAGGGCGATGCCGCAAAACGCGACGACATTATTTTCCTCGAGCCGTTGCCGCTGTTTAACGCCGACGGCACCGTGATGGGCTGATAACCGCACACAATCCCTCTTGCG
>JAKSPN010000039.1 GCA_024404755.1 Clostridia bacterium
CCAAAAGCAGCACAAGCACCACCGCGATGGCCAACAAAACAAGAATCGTTATGAAATTTTGTTTGCGGCGGCGACGGCGGGACGCGGCCCGCGCGGCGCGGCGTTGTTTCGGGGTTTTGGCTGCCATATGCTTTCCTCTTTCGATACAAAGTTATCCGCGAGTCGCGGAAGCGTTTTCTCCCTTTTCGCGGATAATCAGCCGCACCGGCGTGCCTTCAAGCCCGAAGGTTTCGCGGATGCGGTTTTCGATATACCGCTGATAGGAATAGTGGAACAAATCCGCCCGGTTGACAAAGCAGACGAACGTGGGCGGTTTGGTGGATGCCTGGGTCATATAGTAGATACGAAGCCGACGACCCTTGTCCGTAGGCGGTTGCACCCGCGCGGTCGCATCGGCGAGCACGTCGTTGAGCATACCGGTGGAAATGCGCATGGTGTTCTGCTCGCGGACGTATTTGATGAGTTCAAATAAGCGGTCAAGCCGCTGACCGGTTTTGGCAGAGATGAAGATGAACGGCGCATAGGACATAAAACTGAAATCGTTTTCGAGTTTTTTGCGCATTTGGTCCATCGTGTGGGTATCTTTTTCCACCGCATCCCATTTGTTGACGGCGATGATACACGCTTTGCCCGCTTCGTGGGCGAGCCCCGCCACCTTGCTGTCCTGCTCGGTGAAGCCCTCCACGCCGTCAATCATAATCACGCACACGTCGGCGCGTTCAATCGCCATTTGGGCGCGGAGAATACTGTATTTTTCCACGTCGGAGTCCACTTTGCTCTGGCGGCGCAGTCCGGCGGTGTCGATAAAGATAAAGTCGCCGTGTTCGTTCGAAACCGGCGTATCCAGCGCATCGCGGGTAGTGCCCGCCACGTCCGACACGATACTGCGGTCAAAGCCGACGATTTTGTTGACGAGCGAACTCTTGCCGGCGTTCGGCTTGCCGATGACCGCCACGCGAATCGGCTCGTCCTCGCTTTCGGTTTCTTCCTCTTCCGGCGGGAAATAGGAAATCACCGCATCCAAAAGGTCGCCGGTGCCGTGGCCGTGAACCGACGACACCGCAATCGGGTCGCCGAGCCCTAAATTATAGAATTCATAAAAATCCGCCGACGGCGCACCCAAAGTATCGCATTTGTTGACACAAAGCACAATCGGCTTGCCGCTTTTTTGGAGCATGGAAGCCACGTCCGCATCGTTGGCGGTCACGCCGGAGCGCAGGTCGGTCACCAGCACAATCACGTCCGCCTGGTCGATGGCGAGTTGTGCCTGCTCGCGCATTTTCGAGAGCATCATCTCGTCGGTGCGCGGCTCGATACCGCCGGTATCGGCCAACAAAAATTGCCGACCGCCCCACTCGCAAGGAGCAAAAATGCGGTCACGGGTCACGCCGGGCGTGTCTTTGACAATCGCCAAGCGCTGACCGATTAACTTATTAAACAGGGTGGATTTGCCCACGTTCGGGCGGCCGACAACCGCCACAATGGGTTTTGCCATTTGCTCCACCTTCCTTTCAACTTAAAAGTGCTTTCACAAAATCCTCGCCCGACCCGTCGGTCACGCGCAGTTTTGCGTTTAACGCGGTTTTCACGTCGTCCACCGACACGTCGTCCAAAAACAAATCGCCCTCGCGCCGCAGCATCGAGCAGGGAATCAGCACCGTGTCGCCGCAGTCGCCTTTGAGTTGTGCGATGAGGTCGCCGCCGGTCACAAGTCCGGAAACGGTGATACTCTCGCCGAAAAAGTCGTTGCGGATGGGTTTGACTTCCGCTTCGAGTTGCGAAAATTTCTCTTTTGCCGCCGCCACGCATTCCTCGATAAGCGGCGCCGCCAACCGTCCGGTCGCGACGGTTTTTTTGCCCGTCGGCGCGGCGGTTTCGATTTTCGCGAGCGCGGACAAAAATTCATCCTTAAATAACGCGCTCATCCCGACACCGTTTTCGAGTTGGTGCAACTCACCGTACTTGTCGAGGGCGGGAAGCGGACGGTTTGCGAGCGCATACCACTCGTCCGATGCGTAAAACAGCCGGTCGCCGCACTCTTGTTCCAGCCGATTTGCCATTTTTTCGATGCGGTCGATGGTATCGGCGGCTTCTTCGGCGGTAAACAGCCGTAAAGGGGTAAGCCCTTCCCTATGTTTCGTCAGTCCCACCGGCACCGCCGCCACGCTTTGCAGCGCCGGACGGTAGGCCAGCAGGTCGTTGAGCGTGCGCGAAAGCCCTTCCCCGTCGTTATATCCGGGCACAAGCACCAACTGCACGTTGAGCGCGAGTCCCGCATCCGCAAAGCGGCGTAAAGTGGAAAGACTTTCCCCCGCAAAACGGTTGTTCATCATCTTGCACCGCAGTTCGGGGTCGGTCGTATGCACCGATACGTTGACGGGACTGATGTGCATCGCGATAATACGCTCGATTTCGTGCTCGGTGAGGTTCGTCAGCGTCACGTAGTTGCCGAACAAAAACGAAAGACGGCTGTCGTCGTCTTTGAAATACAGCGTTTCGCGCATTCCCTTCGGCAACTGGTCGATAAAGCAGAAAATGCAGTTGTTGCGGCAGGAACGCTGCTTGTCCATTAAATAGGTATCGAACGTGAGCCCCGGTTCCTGCCCCTCGCGCAGGCGCAGTTTCACCTCGCGCACCTTTTTCGGGGTTTTGACCGAAAGGGTTACGCGTTCGTCGGCAATATAAAACCGATAATCTAAAACGTCGGCGATGTCGTGACCGTTGACGGCAAGCAGTTCGTCCCCCGCACGTATTCTTTTTTTCGCCGCGGGACTGTGCGGCTCAACGCCGGAAATCAAAACGGACACGCCCTCGCCCCCTTTTTCATTCAAAAATAAAGGGAGGAATATTTACATACTCCTCCCCGTTTCGTGTGGATTATTTTTCCTCGATTTTGACAACCTGTTTGCCGTTGTAATAACCGCAACTGGGGCAAAGTCGATGCGCGCGTTTGTATTCGCCGCAGTTCGGGCACTTCATCAGAGCCGGAGCATCCATTTTCCACAGGTTATTGCGACGTTTGTCGCGTCTTGCTTTCGAACTTTTTCTCGCCGGTACCGCCATGTCAGCACCTCCTTGTAGATTTTGCCATTTCTTGAATTCTGTCAGCCAAGGCAATCCGCCAAAGCCGCCAGGCGCGGGTCTATCGTTTTGCCGGAGCACCCGCATTGCCCCTCGTTAAGGTTTTGCCCGCAAGAGGGACACAATCCCCGACAATCGTCGCGGCACAGAGTTTTGGTCGGCAATTCCATCCAAATCTCTGCTCTTACCAAGTCGTCCAAATCGAGCATAAACTGCTCGACCACGACGAGGTCGTCGCTTTCGTTTTCGGTTGAGGTCACAAGCACGCGTTCAATCGAGAACGCATCCTCATGCACCGTGGGAGTCAGGCATCGGTCGCACACGCCGTCCATCCGGTAGGATACGTCGGCGCGGAGCAACACGACGCTTCCCGCGCCGTCCACCGTTCCCGAAACCGAAACCGGTTCTTTGAACGGGCAACTGCCTTGAAATTCAAAATCGGAGAAATCCAATTTATCCTCAATCGGCAGGTGCGGCGCGGCGCCCGTAAACACGGAACGCACGTCCCATTTCATACGTTTCAACCTCCTTTTTTCGCAGATTAAAGCGTATGGCTCTCACACACGGTAGATATTATATACTATACGTTGTCCGTTTGTCAACACTTTCTTTTGTTTTTTGCAAATTTTTTACGGCGTTTCCACCCGCGCGGGCGAACCCTCGCGAAGCGCCGCCGTAAAATCGGCGATGGTTTTGATAGTCTTGTTCAAAAACACGCCGCCGCGCGCCAAATCTTCCCATTCGTGAAAATCCGAGCCGGAGAGCATAAGAAGCCCGTTTTCGCGGGCAAACGCCTCGGCAATTTCGTTGCGGGATTGGTGGCGCGGGTTGCCGTTATACACCTCGATACCGTCCAAAAGCGCGGGATCGAGCCGTTTTAAGTGCGGGCGAAACGGGTGTGCCTGGAACACCATCCAGCCGCGTTTATGCGCCAATGCGCAAAACGCCGCCGGCGTAAGGTCGGGCAGTTCGGGCAAATCGAAGATGTCCTGCTCGGAAAACCCGTAGACAAGATAATCTTCCGCCGAGTCGCGACAGCGCCACTCCATGCCGAGCAGCACCGTAAGCCCCGTGCGCTCGCCCTCCGCTTTCGCCACGCGATAGCCGGAAAGCCACGCTTCGGCTTTCTCGTTCCAATCGCCGGCCACGCCGTCGAAAAAACCGTACCAATAGTGGTCGGTGACGACGATGCCGTCGTACCCCTGCTCCTTATAGGCGCGCACGCCCTCCGCCGCCGGCACCGAGCCGCAAACGCTGGTTTCGGCGGTGTGGAAGTGGGTTTCAAACAAACAGCGCACGCTTAGGCCTCGCTTTCCACTTTGCGAACGCGGACAAACGGCGTATGCTGCGCATCCTGTCCCGCGGGGTTATCGCGAATGCACTCCGCCAAGAACTCGTCGGAATACTGCGCGAGCGACGGGGATTTGCCGAGGATTTCCACGTTGAGGTCGTTGGCATCCACGATAGTGGTGGCAACGCCGGTGGCTTCCTCAATCTGTTTGCAAACGCCGTTCGGGTCTTTCGGCAAAAGCACCGCGAGCGTGTGATAAATCTCGAAGGACGAATGGCTGTAAAAGCCGTCGATACCGGCGACTTCCTGCCCGACGATTTTATAAAACACGCCGCGCTTGCCGAACAACCGCGCCACCGCATGGCAGGCGCACGCCCACAAAATGAGCGGCAGGCCTTTCATATCGATGGCAAGTTGCAGTTTATACGGCTCGTCCATCGCGATACCGTGGTTGTTGCTGGTGGCAAATTTCGAGAGGAACTTCGCCCAAAAGCCCACCTTCACGTCTTTCATTTCGACGGTGTTGTCCTGGCACATCGACACGATTTTTTCGGACACGGTCACGAAATCGCCCGGTTTGCACACCGGCACGAGGTAGCGGCGCACCACCGCCTCGTAATCTTCGCCGCGTTCGATAAAATGCGTTTGGATGGCGGCGCGGTCATAGGCGACCCCGTCCACCTCGCGGATGCCGGACGGAAAAAGGCAAACGTCGCCCTCCTTTACGGGGAGGACGACATCAGCGGGTTTTTCTGACGGTTCCACAGCGGCAAATGCCGCGGTATTTTCTGTCATACTACTACTTCCTGACTGTATTTATGTATTACAGTTCTTCCACGTAGCCGTGGACTTTCTCCGGAATTTCGTCTTGGTCCGCCGAAACGGAGAGCACCATTTTCGCGGAGACTTTGTCGCCCAATTTGGCGAGTTTCTCGATAAAATCGCCGAACGCTTCCACGTCGCCACCGCCGATTTTCAGGGTTTGGTCAACAAACACGTCGGTGATGTCGTAGTTGCCGGCGAACAGACCGGCGATAAAGCCGTACAGCGCGTCGAAGCCGGCAACGCCGTACTCCTCGGCAACCGCCAGACGGGTCTGGTGGTTAAGGTTAAAGGTCAGGGTTTCGCCTTTTTCGATAAAAACGACGTTGCCTTTCGAGGCGACGGTCGCTTCCTCGCACATCGCGACGAGGCGTTTGGTTTTGCCGGAGCCCTTTTTACCCAGAATTAACGTGATCATAGTTTTTCCTCCTACACTTTTGGTTATCTGCAAACCGCCTTGCGGCGGATTCTGCCTTTATACGTCAGCGCATACGCCGTTCCAAATCGCGGCGGCGCGCCTCAAAGCCCGGACGACCGAGCAACGCAAACATATTGCGCTTATATCCCTCCACACCCGGCTGGTTAAACGGGTTGATACCCAGCATATACGCGGAAATCGCACACGCTTTCTCGAAGAAATAGAAGAGATAGCCGAGGTGATCTTCCGTCGCGGCGGGAACGGTCAACAGCAAACTGGGCGTGCCGCCGTCCATATGAGAAAGCAGCGCGGACAACAGCGCAATGCGGTTGACGTCGTGGATGGTTTTGCCGGAGAGGTAGTTTAAGCTGTCGAAGTTATCGGCGGCGAACTCCACCCCGAGCAAGTTAGCGGGGCGGTCGAACATCACCGCGGTTTCAAACAGAAGCGGTGTGCCCTGCTGAATAAACTGGCCGATGGAGTGCAAATCCGTCGTAAAAATCGCGGTGGTCGGGAACAACCCTTTGCCGTTTTTGCCCTCGCTTTCGGCGAACAACTGCTTCCACCACTCGCCGAGTTGCACACAGCGCGGCTCGCCGCTGACAAGCAGTTCCACCGAGCGCCCTTTTTGCATCAGCAAATGGCGGGACGCGGCGTAACGGTAGCACGGGTTTTGGAACAGATACGGGGTATGCAATTCCTCCATCGCCGTGGCGGCACCCGCCATAATCGCATCGATATCGCCGCCGGCGACCGCGATGGGCAACAGCCCCACGGCGGTCAGCACCGAGAACCGCCCGCCGATGTTGTTCGGCACGACGAAACTCTCGTACCCTTCGCGGTCGGCCAGCGCTTTCAGCACGCCTTTCGACCGGTCGGCGGTCACGTAAATCCGTTTGCGGGCTTCTTCCGGCCCGACCATACGAATGAGGTGGTCGCGGAAAATGCGGAACGCGATACCCGGCTCCACCGTCGTTCCCGATTTGGAGATGACGTTGATGGAAATCCGTTTGCCGGAGCAAAGCCGCAAGGTTTCCTGAATATCGAACGCCGACAAACTGTTGCCGACGAAGTAGATGTCGGGAGTCGTTTTTTCGATGGAGTTGTAAAAACTGGTTTTAAGGAACTCCACCGCGGCGCGCGCGCCGAGATACGAGCCGCCGATGCCGATAACAATCAGCGCATCGGACGTTTCGCGGATACGTTGCGCCGCCGCACGAATTCGCTCGAACTCGTGGCGGTCGTAATCCGTCGGGAGAGAGAGCCAGCCGAGAAACTCGTTACCGGCACCGCGACGGCTGTGCAAAATTTCGTGCGCCTCGGTTACGCGGGGCTGAATATTCTCCCAATCCTCCGCGTCGATAAAGCCCTTGGTGTATTGGGTTTCAAGCGAAATTGCCAAGCCGTTCACCACCCCTATACTGGTCTTGCTTATATTTTACAATATTTTCTCGCCGTTTGCAACCATTTACACAAACTTTTTCGTCTTTTTTTATACGATAGCTGCCCAAAGTCGCCACAATGCCACCGAAAGGGTCATTTTTGCCACCGTTTCCCCCGCTTTGACCGGTGTTTTTGCCACCACCTCGTCGCCGCGTTTCACCGTAACCGTACCCACCGTTTCCCCCACCGTCACCGGCGCGGTCACCGCGGGTTTTAAGGTCATCGTGCAGGTAATCGTTTTTTCCTCGCCTTTTTTACACAGCACCGGCGCCAAAATCGGGCGCGACGGCAACACCGACGGCGCCACGCCGTGTTTGACCGCAATCGGCACGAGGTCTTTTTCGTTCACCGACGGCGTAAAGAGCGCGTAGCGTGCAAACCCGTAGTCGAGCATCGCGCGCACGCCGGAAAAGCGCTCGTCGGTGGACGCGCACCCCAAAATAACCGCGCAAAGCCGCAATCCGTCCCGTTCCGCCGTGCCCGCCAAGCAGTAACCGGCGGTGGACGTCGTGCCGGTTTTGAGCCCGGTTGCCCCTTTATAATACCGCACCAATTTGTTGGTGTTGACAAGCGAACTTTTGCCGCCGCGCAGAGTGTCCATCCAAATGGTCGTGTAGTCGGTAACCGCTTTGTGCTTCATTAGTTCCGCCGCCATCAAACTCACGTCCCGCGCGGTGGAAAACGCCGTGTCGTCCAACCCGCAGCAGTCGCGAAACTCCGTGTGGGTCATTCCGAGTTCTTTCGCGCGCTCGTTCATTCGCAAAACGAACGCCTCCGCCGAGCCGTCCAAATGCTCTGCGATGGCGGCGCAGGCATCGTTGGCGGACACCACCGCAATCGCTTTCAAAAGGTCGTCTACCGTCATCGTTTCGCCCGGCTCCAACCAAATTTGCGAGCCGCCGTACTGCGCCGCTTCGGGCGAACAAGTCACCGTATCGGACAGCGTAAGCCGCCCGCCGTCGAGCGCTTCCATAACGAGCAATAACGTCATAATTTTCGTCACCGAAGCAATCGGCAGCGGCGCATCCGCGTTTTGCTCAAACAGCACCGTTCCCGTACTCATCTCGATAAGAATACTGCCCTTGCCGCCGACCGAAAGCCCGCTTTCGTCCGCCGGAACGGTCGCCGTTTGCGCCCATTCCTTCGCCTCGGCCGCGGTAATCAGCGCCTGCGGGTCTTCCCCCGCTTCCGTTTCATACAACCACGTCTGTGCCGCCGCGCTCACCGTGAACGCCGCCGCAAGACACACACATACTGCCGTTTTCCATAGTGTTTTCATAAAAAATCGCCCTTTCGTTGTAACCTAAAAGGAGTATATGCCGTCTGCTTCGTTCCCATACCCCTTGCATTGTTGCGAAATTTGTGATATACTGTCCTATAACGTTGCATTTTGACGAAAGGGGTGGCATCCGTATGAAACACCGTATCGCGGCGCTCGTTTGCGCCGGTTTACTGGCGGCATCGCCCGCGTTTTCCGTCGGCACGCTCGCCGCGCCGCAGACGGGCGATTTGAACGGCGACGGCCACCTCGACAGTTGCGATATGCGGGCGTTACTGCTCGCGGAAAACGAGACGGACAACGCCGACCCCGCCGCCGATTTGAACGGCAACGGCAAAGTAAACGCCGCGGACGAGGTGTTTTTGTGGAACCGCATTTTGGCGCAGTACCGCGCCGCGCTCCCCACCGACACCGCCACCGAAACGACTACGGCAACCGCGACGACCACCGCGACCGAGGCGGAAACGACGACGACCAAAACGCCGACGACAACACCGACCGAAACGCCCGCCTAAACCACCGAAATACCCACCTCCAAACCCACGGCGAAAAAAACCACCGCCAAACCCACGGCGAAAAAGACCGCCGCCAAAAAGCCGACGAAACCCGTCTCCGGCAACGCGCAATCCATCCCGCAAGTGGCGGCGGTGCTGTCCCCCAAATATACGCCGACCCTCAAAACGAGCGGCGTAAAAGAATCGACTTATATGAAGAAAATCAAGGTGGTCAACAGCGCTACCGGCAAAGTGTATAAAGCCGACACCAAAGCGGCGTTGCAGTTGGCGGTGACCGCCGACGTAAAGTATGAACTCGGCAGCGCTCGCTATGCCCAAAACTCCACCGAGGCGTGGAAAGCCCACGCCGTCGCCTCATACACACGAATGTGCGACGTATGCTCCTCCGGCTCCACGTTTTCCATCAGCATGAGAGAGGACGTCGATCTGAAAAACGCCACCGACAAACGCATTTATGATGCCGTCGGCTCGGTGCTCGGTATCAAGCTGATGACCGGCTCCGGCTATTCCCAGCCGTGCAACGTGTTTTATTCTGCTTCGGCTGCCGGCACCACCTCATCCTGTCATAAGGTATTTACACAAAATCTTCCGTATGCGCAATCCGTGTTCAGCCCCGAAACCGATGCGCTCGTTGAAAAATACGGCGGTGTGTGGACGGACACCTATTCCGCCACGCTCGACAGTATCGTAAAAGACGTGTCCGACTATTTGGAAGAAACCATCTACGTCGAACAGAAATCCGGCAACTACCCGCTTTACGCCACCGAATGGGACGGCGCGTACGTCTCGCGCACCAACCTCTACTATATGGACGGCGGCGACAAAGTCTACGTTCGCGGACGGCACGTGCGGGCGGCACTCGGTCTGCGCTCGGCGAGTTTTGCCGTGACCGCCGCTTCCGGCGACAAACTGACCCTCACCGTCCGCGGTCACGGTCACGGGCTCGGGCTCTCGCAATTGGGCGCGGTGATTTACGCCAACGAGTACGGGTGGAGTTACTCCCAAATCCTCGCCCACTATTTTTCCGTCACCGCAAACAGCGCCCACCAACTTTGTAAACCAAATTGGTAAAAAAGTACTTGCATTCTGCGGAAAGTCGTGGTACAATACTTTTCGCAGTCATTTCCGGGTGTAGCGCAGATTGGTAGCGCGCTTGAATGGGGTTCAAGAGGCCGCAGGTTCGACTCCTGTCACTCGGACCAAAAATTCCCTCGAGGCAACGTCCCGAGGGAATTTTTTATTTGGGTGACCGATAGAGGCAAACCTGTGTTCGATTAGTTCCGCCCCAAGAGTGCGAAGCGCGATTGGTCGGCGGAACTTATGCACGCGAGCGAAGCGAGTCGCGCTCCTGTCACTCGGACCAAAAATCCCTTGCCTTTCGGCAAGGGATTTTCTATTTATTGAAATCGCGCACGAACTGTGCTATACTGTTAGAAATTGCGAAAGGAGGGATACCCATGGAGAAAAAACCGTTTCCCGCGGTGCGGGCGGCGTTTTTGCTCAACGTGCTCGTCATCGTCGGCTCGCTGTGCGCGTTATTTGCGGGGCGCGACCTCGTTACCACCGCCCAAATACTGGCGGCGGATGTGTTTTTTACGATTCTCGTTTGTATCGTTGCCATGGTGATATCCCTCAAACGCGCGCTCGCCGTCACGCTGTACGACTATAAAAACATCGGGCTTATCGGCGGGATTTTGTTTTGCACGGTGCTGGAAATCACGCTGTTTACCGAGTTTGTGGAGTGCCTGTATAACCGCCGCACCGCCGGCGACCTCTACCGCGCGATGCTCACCTTCCCGCGGGAATTTTCCTATTACACGGTGCTGGTGATTTTCGCAATCGGGCTGCTTCTTTGCATCAGCAACGTGGCGCTCATTCGCCACGAGGGATTTCATCTCTATAACGCGCTCGGCATTTTGCTCGTCGCGTTTTATATGGTCGGCACGGTGGTCTGTTACTTTTTAAGCGACACCTTCGCCGCCCACCGCGCCGCGTTGTCTCCCGCGCTCCAAACAGCGGGCACGGTGGTCGATTTGTTCTTTCTGCTGATGCTCTGCTATTTCGAGTGTATCTTCGTAGGCGCGGCGTTGCTCGGCTTCCAAGCGGCCAAACACGTGCCCGCGTTCGACAAAGATTACATCGTCATTCTCGGTTGCTCGATTGACAAGCGCGGCGGGTTGTTGCCGCTTCTCAAAGGGCGGGTCAACCGCGCGATGCGCTTCGCGTGGCAGCAGGAAATCGCCACCGGCAAACCGCTGAAATACGTCCCCTCCGGCGGTCAGGGTGCTAACGAGGTGATGAGCGAGGGCTCGGCGATGGAGATGTATCTGCTCTCGAAAGGCGCGGAGCAAAACGAGGTGTTTCCCGAAAAGCAGTCGGTCAACACCCTCGAAAATTTCCGCTTTTCCAAAGAGATTATCGACGATCTAAAACCCGACGCGAAAATTGCTTTCGCCACCACCAACTACCACATTCTGCGCAGCGGCATTTTGGCGCGGCGCGCGGGCGTGGAAGCCGAGGGCATCGCAGGCGACACCAAATGGTATTTTTGGCCGAACGGGTTTATCCGCGAATTTTTCGCCATTTTAACGCTCGAAAAACGCGCCCACGTCGCGGTGGCGGCGGGGTTGCTGATTCTGTCCGCGCTCGTCGGTATCGTCGGCTATCTCGGCAATTTCGCGTAATTTTTTTGCAACAAAAAAAGAGCCGTCAAACACGTGTTTGACGGCTCTTTTCGTTTTATTTTTTGCGCAATTTTTCTTTCATCTGCGGTGGCGGGTTTCAGCGGTTTTTCCTGCGGAACAGTTGGTTGCGGAACAAAATCAGCAACATCACCACGAAGAACGCCGCCAAAATGCCGAGCGTCAACAACGGTTGCTCCGGCGCGATGGCCGCGAGGAGCATCAGCGGGAAGCCGAAAATCATCGCGGGGAAATTCTGATACACCAAGTTTTCGGCGGCAGGCGTTTTGAAATCCGGGTCGAGTTCGCGCAACAGAATGATACCGGTGCTCGCCGTGCCGGTGAGCATACCGTACATCACCATAAACTGTTCTTCCGCATAGTCGGGGAACAGTTTTTTCGTCACAAACCGCACGAAGAAATAGGTGGCGAACGCGCCCACAAGACCGAGGATGAGAATCACCGCCCAACACCCTTTAAGGACGTTGATGCGAATGGCGGCAATGCCCGCCACAATCATCATATCAAAGAAGAAGCCGCTTAACCGCGTCATGAGAAATGCGCTGATATGCTGGCGGCGCACAATACCTTTTTTCATCAGGAAATTGTTGACCGCTTTCACCAGCACCGCCGCCAACACGCCGAGCAGGAAGTTAAAACCGAACAAAATGGATTTGAGCGCGCCGACAAGGTTGCCGAGAAGCGCCATCACACCGTAAGCGATGAGATACGCGAGCGCAATCAGCACGAGTTGCATCGTCAGTTTGTCGATACTGCCGTTCATCGGGCTTTCGTTCGGGGCTTGGATATCCGCTAAGCGCAACGCCTCGCCCTCGATGTCCTCGTGACCCCAATCGTACTTCTTGCCGCGCTCACGCAAGATGTTGAGGTGAATAACGCCGCCGATACTGGCGCTCAAAAAGCCGAACGCCGCAATGGTAAGGCCGAAACTGCGGCCGCCCACGAAGCCGTTTTCCTGCTCGTAGATGTTGCCGTAGTTGAGCGCCTGACCGGTGCCCTGACCGTAGCCGAACGGGAGCAGCACGCCCGCGGCGGAAAAGAGGTCTTTGGCAATCAGCGCCGCGACAATCGTAATCCCGAGGCCGAGCACCGCTTGCAGAAGATAGGTGGAAACGGTGGTCACGCCGGTGTCGAACACCTCGCGGCTGCGCTCTTTGCCGAACTTGCCGTTGGAGGGTTTCAAGGTGGTGGCGATAAAACCGAGCGCCAACGCGTGATAGGTCAGCACTTCGAGTACGCCGCTGCCGTTACCGCCGAAAAAGCCGGTGTTAAACAGTTCTTTGCCGCTGACCGCCTCGAAAATCACCGACACAATCAACAGCAACAACCCGCCGAGCACCGACGACGGAATGAGCGATTTTTTGAGCGCGGGAATGAGTTTTTTCAGCGAGTTTGCGAGCAGCAAACTGCCGAGCAGCACGGCTATGAGGTTAAAAACACCCCATACCTCAGAGTCCCAAAAATTGAAATTCTCCATCCTCGCCGCCTCCTTGTACGAATTTCGCGTGGTAGTACACGTTGCAATATTTCAGCGCGTTAAAGCCGCCGCTGTTTTGCAGTTGATAAATGGTGTCGCCGTAAAACACGTTGAGTTTGTGGTCGTCGATACACGCGGCGGCTTTGATATCGTTAAACGAAAGCGTCAGCCGCACCGTTTTGCCCTCGATTTCGAAGCGGTCGGCAAACGCGCGCACCGTCACCGCGGATTCCAACGGTTTTTTCTTTTTGAACACGATGACTTCGTCCAACTGCACCGTGTCCGTAAACAACGGCACGTCCTGATACGGGGTCAAATCGAAGTCGCGGATAAACGCTTCTTGGTAATCGTACCACGCGGCAACGGTGTCAAACGGCAGGTCGCCGGACAACGGTTCAAACCGCTGTGCCGCGGTGTACCGTGCCGAAAGCCCGCAGGATTTGCAGGTCACGGTGTCGCCGGACGTTTCAAATTCCGCAATACCGCAATGGGGGCAAACGTACAGCACCCGTTCAAGGCCCTCGGCGGCGCGGTCACTCTCAAACGCCGCGTCGGTTTGCGGCTCGTTCACCTGCAACTCGTTGCAGATGAGGTCGTAAAACTCCTCTTTCGAGAGGTTTTCGTATTCCGCCGGCTCTAACACACGGGTAACGCCCGCGTGCATTTCGCCGTTTCGCGCATTGTCCGCCCAGCGGGGTTTTACGCCGTAGCCGCCTTCGATACGGAAAATCGCAATCGGCAACCCGAGTTTTTTCGCAAGCGAGGCAACCCCCGGTTTTATGTAACAGGTTTTGCCGCTGTACGTGCGGTTGCCCTCGGGGAACAGCGCAATCGTGCCGCCCTCGCGCGCCACGCGAATGCAGGTTTTGATGGCTTTCAGGTCGGTGGTGGCTTTCAAAATCGGGATGGGTGCGACCAACCACTCGATAAGCCGCGACACAAAGCCCTTGGAGAACACGTCTTCCATCGCCACGTAGTAAATCGGGCGGCGGAACGCCATCCCCACAAAGAATTGGTCGAAATCGGTTTGGTGATTGGCAAGCACCAACCAGTTGCGGTTGCCCTCGCCGTCGAACGTATCGACCGTGGCGTGATACTTCCGCTTGGCGATACGACCGAAAAACGGGCGCACCAAATTCGTTGCGATTTTATGGCGGAATTTCGTCCATTTCTTCGCAGATTTCATTCGGCACGCCCCCTTTTTAATTATATTCTCATTTATTATACACCTTTTTGCGAAAAAAGCCAATCTTTTTTTGCAATCTAACGCAAAAAGTTCTTGCATTTTCCGTTTTAGTGTTGTATAATAGCCCTTGCACCTGCCGGTGTGATGGAATTGGCAGACGTAGTGGACTCAAAATCCACCGCTGGCGACAGCGTGCCGGTTCGAGTCCGGCCACCGGCACCAAAATCCCCTTGGAGCATTGCTCCGAGGGGATTTTTCT
>JAKSPN010000004.1 GCA_024404755.1 Clostridia bacterium
GCCGTCCAGTTGCCGGTCAGTTCGGAACCGCCCTGCTGGCTCGGCTGAGTCGCGGGCTGGGACGGAGTGGACTCGCTCGAAGACGGCGTGGTCGGCTGTGCACCGTCACCGGTCAAGGTGAGGTTGGTCAAAGTTCCGATGCCGCCGCGATACTCGCTGACGATAAGGGTCACTTCACCGGCAGCCGCCAACGTGAAGTCCACGTGACCGGCTTCTTCGTACTTGCCTTCCGGCACGTCACCGGCAGCAGTACGCACCATCAGGTCAGGCGCGGGCTCGCCGGATTTGGTCGCGCTGAAGCGATAGGAACCGGCAGACAAACTCAACGTCTGGGACGCTTTCACGTCGATACCGCCGGAGGCATCCAAGGTCAGCGTACCACTCGAATACGTAACAAGCGATGCCTGAGAAGCATCAAGCGCCTCCCAACTGTCCGTCAGCAGGTTTTCCGCCGAAGTGGACAGGCTGAAACACAACGTCGCGGTGCAGAGCATAGCCACAACCGCGCAAACCGTAATCAGCCGAAGAACGGATTTTTTCATAGGTTTTCTTCTCCTTCAATAAAATTTTTATAAAAAGTCCGCCGCGTTTGCGGCCTCATTTTATAACCCTGCCAGTTTCTTGCGCAGTGCAAGAACGTCTTTCATATTGACGGCGCCGTCCGCGTTCATATCCGCGGCATTCGCATTCATCTCTACTTCGATGCCCGCGAGATGTTTGCGCAAAATCAGCACGTCTTTCATATTCACCGCGCCGTCGTTGTTCACGTCGCCCGCCGTCACCGTCGGGTTGGTTTTCGGGGCAGTCGTCGGCTCTTTTATTGTGGTTTTCGGGGCAGTCGTCGGCATGGTACGGGTGTTCGGGTCCGCCGCGGTGTCCATCTCGAGCAAGATGTTGTCGAGATAGATGTTCTTGTTCAGCACCTGCGAGCCGAAGTACAGATAAAACGCGCCGGCATCGGTATAGAAGCTGATGTTGCGGCCTTTATCGGAAGCACCGTCTTTTACGGTGAATTCGTACTCAACCGTCGTCCACGTGCGGGGCTGAATGATGTTCGAGCCGGTCAGGTTTTTCGCTTGGCCGTTTTTCTCGGAGGGATACCACTCGTCGTAGTTATATTCCTTCTCCTCCGGCGAACGAGCACCACCGCCGATGCAAAGAAGCACAAACGGATAGAAATCCTGCGGGTTGTCCACGTCGAGATACACGTCCATCTTGAAATGGAAAGTGTCACCATCTTTGAACTCGCCGTAAGGATACAGGATATCGCCGATGCCTTTCGGTTGGATACCGATCATCACGCGGTCGTAAATCATCTGCACCTGCACACCGCTGCCTTCACGGTCGGGCAATTCGGCAACCACTTTGCTCTTGCCGACTTCGGAACGCACCGGGCTTTTGATTTTCGTATCGTCCACCGGCTCGAAGTTTTGGTCGTACAACACCACGTGCTGACGCTCGGAAACACCGGTTTCGGTGGCGTTAAGCATTACGTTTTGATCTTCCGCCGCAAGCATCACGTTGTGGTCCTCCGCCGCGAACGCCGAGAACAACGGTGTCGCCGCCAAAAGCACCACTAACAGCACGGAAGTAAACGCAAATACCGCCGAAAACACCTTTTTCATAGCAGAACAACTCCTTCTTCATATTGGTCTTTATATTATAACAAAACTATACGATTTTCGCAATAGATTTTTGAAAAAAACACGAATTTTTGTAGCATTTGACCAAATTCCGTAAAAAAGGAAAAACGGGTAAGTTCAAAACGAACTTACCCGTTTTCTTATTTGGATTTAGTCCCGTGCCACCGGATTAAACCCAAGGTTTACTCAACTCTCAAAAATTACTTTTTGCGAGCGAAGCAAAGCACAGCAGCGGACGCAGACGCGAGAACCACGGCGGCAGCCGGAATCATAGAACCGGTAGACGGCACAGCGGCGTTGGTCGTCGGAGCAGCGGTCGGAGCAGTGGTCGGAGCAGCGGTCGGCTGGGTAGCCGGGGCTTCGGACGGCTCGGTCGGCTCTTCGGACGGCTCGGTCGGCTCAGTCGGCTGAGCAGACGGCTGGGTCGGCTCTTCGGACGGCTCGGTCACCGGCGCGGCAGCCGCGACGATGGAAACGGAACCGGCAGCAACAGTGGTGTCCACGTTGTCGCCATCAGCGTTGATGTTGGACTCGGCATCCGGAATGGAAGCAGAGATCGCAGCCACGGCACCGGCAGCACCGGCAACGTCGAAGGTCAGGACCGCCACAGCGTCGGTGGAGGTCACGTCGGACATGTCTTTCGCATCGAACACGAGTTTCACGGTGTCGGCAGCTTTTTCGTTCGGGAGAACGTTGAAGGAAGCGCCGGCAGCGGCGTTTTTGTAGGTGAGGATGCTGTTGTCATAGGTCACTTCAATGATGAAGCCCCAGATACCGTCGTTGGCGGTAACATTCACCGGCACATCAACAGTGGTGGTGCCTTCTTCGACAGTCACGTCGGCAATTTTCATAGCGAAAGAACCGGCAGACGCGGTCATGCAGATGGTGGCCAACATCATAACGGCCACGAGAATAGCAAGTGCTTTTTTCATGATTTTTAATCTCCTTTTTCTGAATACATTTTTTCTGAATATTCCAGAACTCTCTGACAGAGTTTCAGGACAAATACGGTCCCTTTCCGATTGAAAGGGATTGGCTTGCTTTTAATTATTTCGCAAGCTCTTTGCGCAGGGCAAGAACGTCTTTCATGTTGATGGAACCATCGCCGTTGACGTCAGCATTCGCCTCGATGATGTCACCCGCCGGCATATCGGCAAGCAGTTTGCGAAGCGCGAGAACGTCTTTCATGTTGATGGAACCGTCGCCGTTCGCATCGCCCGGAACAACGTCAACAACCGGAGTGCTCTCGGAAGCGGACGGCTCGGTCACAACCGGAGTGCTCTCGGAAGCAGACGGCTCGGTCACGGACGGAGTGGTCTCGGAAGCAGACGGAGTGGTCTGGGACTGGGACGGAACGGTGAAGCTGCCGCTGCGGACGACGTAGATGGTGAGGGTGTTCAGGTGAATCACGTCACCGTCGGTGTCGCAGCAGAGAGCGAGCTGCACTTTGTTGCCCATCAACGCGAGTTGAGTGGCATCGGTCCAAGCCGCTTCGGTCACGCCGGAACCCTTGTCAGCCCAGGCTTCGAGGTAGTCCGGAGTCTCCTGATAGAAGCAGTAGGAAGCGTAGCCGGAATCACCGGACACGTAGGTCGCATCCGCTTGCACGAGGTAGCCGGCGGCCGGGCCGTTGGCGGCGATATCGTTGCGGATCGCGTCGTTCATCTCGTCGACTTTCAGCATCGCCATGGTGTTGCTGGTGGTGTAGTCCATGTCGAAGGTGCCGGTCCACAGTTGCACTTTGTTGTCAAAGAAGCCCTGCGGGACAGTCGGCTTCGGCGCCTGGGTGGTCACCGGCACGGCGTTACCGCTGTGCACAGCAACCAGTTTGATGGAACCGACGTGGGCCTGGTCACCGGTGCCATCCGAGTACAGGCAGAGGTTGACTTTGAGGCCCATCAGGGCGAGGTCAGCCGCATCCGTCCAGGTAGCTCTGTTCATGTCGCTGCCTTTGTCGGACCACCACTCGTGGTAGTTGTCCGGAGTAGCAGCAGTCAGCTCATCATAGAAGCCCCAGGTCGTGTAACCGGAACCACCACCGATAAAGCTGGAATCGGGGGAAGTCAGGGTGTACGACACGGCGGCACCGTTCAGAGCCAGGTCATCACGGATGGCCTGAGTCAGGGTATCGTCAGTGTTGATGATTGCCACGGTGTTTTTGGTTTCGAAGTCCATATCGATGGTACCTTCCCAAACGGTGACTTCCGTATCCGCAGAAGTGGAAATGACGCCGGTCACGAGGGTCGCGCCAACGATCATCGCGAGAGTCAGAACCAACGCGAGAACTTTGGACATTTTTTTCATGGGTATCTCCTCCTATTTATTTATTTATTTTGCTATCATCTGTTCGTCGCAAGCGGCAGAGGTGTGGCACTACCCTGCCGCCTACGAACAATCGAACACAATTTTGGGGGCGGAACGTCTCCGCCGGGGTCAGCGGAACTTATTCCGCGTCGTCAGAGGGGGTCTCCTCCGCCGGGGCTTCTTCCGCCGCTTCTTCGGCAGGAGCGCCTTTTTTCTTGGAGAGCGCAATGCCCGCACCGGTGCCGCCGCCGACAACGACAACGCCGAGGAGAATCCACAGCCACAGCAGGCTGCCTTTCTCTTCCGGCTCGGTCGGCTCACCGTTCGCGTTGGTCGCGGTCGTCTCCGCCGCGGTGTTCACCACGGTTTCGGTCGCGGTCGCGGTCACGGTCGCTTCGGTGCCTGTACCCGTACCGGTCGCGGTGCCGGTTTCGGTACCCGTACCGGTCGCGGTCGCCGCCGCTTCGGTCACAACCACTTTCTTGGTGCCGATGACCTGACCCGCTTTGTTGGTCTCTTTCACGACCTTGACGGACGTGGTCGGGGCTTTGGTCGCCACCGGTTTTTTGGTCGGAGTCACGGCCTTTTTGGTGGTCGGCTTCGGAACGTTAAAGGCATTCACCACTTTTTTGGAAGCGATGTTGTCTTTGTTGTCGATTTGCACCAAACCGTCAAGGCCGGTAAACACCTTCTTGTCGAGCATGGTGTATTGCATATCATAGAGTTTCGCTTTGTCGGAAACTTTCCAAATGGTGACATCGTCGATGATGTAGTCGCCGTTGGTGAACGTCACGTTACCGGACGCATCTTTCGATTTGGTCGCCATGCAGAATTTGGACTCGGTGGTCGCCGGCATACTGCCGTACGCACCATAGGCCTCAGAGCCGCCCTCACCGACGAGGGAGCAATAGTACGTTTTGCCGTTATCGACAATCGCACCGACTTGGGTCCATTTTTTCGCCGGGACCTCCCAGTAGTCGTCCGCCGGGATCCACAGCTCGTTGGTGCCCATATACTGAATCTTCGGCAGGAAGGTTTGCGCAGTATCGGTATACACCCACATCGAGAAGAACAGGGACACTTCCTGTTTGTCTTTCACGTTGCTGACGTATTTGTTGATGATAGCGCCGATATCTTTACCGCCGCCGGTGTTGGCAACCTGCTCGTTCGCGGTAATGAAATTCTGGGCTTTATCCACGTAAGAGGATTCCGCCGCAGCGCCTTTCTTCGGGTAGTTGTTGGTCACCACGAAAGAGAACTCACCGCCAGCATGATCCAACGGGGAAATTTTGCCGGATTTGCTCTTTTTGCCGTAGATTTGGTCACGGTCAGAAATTTTCAGACCTTTGCCGGAGTGACCGCCAACCAACGACAGTTTGCAAGCCGGCATAAAATACGCCGGTTGATCGCCGTAATCCAAGTAGCCGGGGAAATAACCAACCGACTCGGGCGACGAAGCACCATCAAACGTTTCTCTGTACACAATCTGGGCGCCGCTATCGTTCGGGCCGACGGACGTGTACTGTGCGGGACGGACGACGTTCTTGTTGCTGTTCGTCGCGGCGGACGCCGGAAGAACGAACAAGACGGACACCATCAGCGCCACACAGAGGATAATGCTGACTGATTTTTTCATGGAAAAACCGCCTTCCTTGAAGAAAAATTATCGGTTAAGCGGGTCACTTAATACACCTCTTTCGGAGTGTTTTTTCCGAAAAAGGGGCAAAAGTACCCGCAAAATCGCTATTTATAACTTATATATACTCTAAAATTAAACAGTTGTCAAGGGAAAATGTTGAAAATTTTGTCGTATTTTATAAATTTTTTATCCAAATTCCCCAAAATCTTCCCGTTTTGCCCGAAATCACTCGATTCCGGATGCCGCTTTCTCGAAAAGTTGGTACCAACTGTACACGTGATGCACCGCGATGCCGTATTTTTCGAGTCCGGTCTCCATAATCATATGCTGGAGTTTGTCCATCTCTTCGAGCATCACGTCGCGCCCTACCGACGAATAGGTGATTTGCGGCGGGATATCGTCAATCGCGAGGTCGAGGCACGGCAGCATCGTTTCGCAGCCGACCACCAAGCGTTTGTTGTACTTTTTCGCGTACGGGATGTAGCGGTCGGTGCCGAACACCATTTGACGAGCCGCCTCACGGCGATACGCCATCACGGTGACAGTGTCGCAGGTTTGGAACACCACGTCGATGATGTTCATCTCTTTGCGGCCGATTTTCACCACATCCGTTTCGCGCAGGTCACCGCACACGTCGGTTTCGAGTTCGAGACCGTTGTGGTGCAGGCGCTGGGAAATATAGCGCATCAAGAGCGCGTACTGTTGGAAATACAACTGACGGCGCTCGTTGAAGTCGGAGATAGAGTGCGGCTCCACGTCGATGTGGGCGGAGGTGAAGCGCTCCTCCGGCTCGGAGAACGCGTTGTAGAACGCGATGGAGTCGATGAAGCTGTCGATTTCGGGATAGTGACGGTCCGGGTCAATCCAGCGACGGCAACGGTCGCGGGACACGCCGGTCATCGCGGACACGCGAATGCCGAGGTCGCGGCAACGCGCCACAAACCGCTGAACGTCGGAGTAGCTCGCGCCGAGGGGGTCGCCCACCTCGCCGTCGGCATACATACCGGTTACGTCCAGATAAATCTCGGAGACGTGGTTGTTTTTGAGGTGGCGCATAATCTGCTCGTGACCGACACCGCAGGCAAAGCCCTTAATGCCGGACAGGTGCCACCACCACGTGCCGATGTCGAATTTTTTTCCGTCCACTTCCCCCGCGATACCCGGTCGGGATTGGAGCGCTCTTTCTTGTAAGTCGTACTGGTCTTTCATAGGTCGGTGGGTCAGCGCGGGAGTTCCACGATGACGCTCGCTCCTTTCTCGATTTTGTCGTTTTCGATAAACAGACTCCACGTTTGCAGCGTTTCGTCAAATTCGCAGGGTTGCTCAACGCCGTTCAAGAAGAAGCGGGCTTTGTCCCCCGCCGTGCGGCGCATTTTAACTGTAAAGGGGTTGCCCCTTACAAGCACTTTTCCCTCTACCCCGTCGAACGGGCCTTTGGCGGCGGGCTGGATACGCACGCCGTCGTACTCGGGGCAAACGCCCAGCACGTCGCGCACAAACAGCTTCATCGTAACGTTAGAGCTGCCCGTCTGCCAATCGTTCATGGAATCGCCGTCGATATTGAGCGCCGCATTATAGCCGTAAGAGTTGGGCATTACGAACGGCGACAGCGAAGTAAATTCGTGTGTAATGGGCAGCGCCTTTACAAGCTCTTTCCAACCGTCTTCCGCGAAGCCCATACGGAACAGCGCCATAATCGCGAACATCGAGGCGTGAACGTACACCGCACCGTTCTCGGCGGTGCCCGCCGGGAGTTTGTTGATGCGTCCGAAGCCCACCGCATCCTCCGCAAACGGATGGGAGAAGGTGAGAATGCCGTATTTGGTGTCGAGCGACATCAAATCGTCGCGCAACTGCCACCGCAGCGACGGGTCGCGTTTCAGCAGACCGGTCATCACCCAGAAAGCGAGCGACGTACTGCTCACGCGGTCTTTCCCGTCGGGGTCACAGAAACTGCCGACGAGGTAACCGCGGTGGTCGCCCCAACCGTGAATCACGCGCTTCGTACCTTTGTCGTTTTCAATCACGCCGTAGGTGCGCAAGCCCTTTTCCATACGGTCGGCCACGGTTTTATAGCGTTCGATGCGCTCGGCGTAACGGGATTTGTCCAAACGACCGAGCAACTCAATCATTTCGTTGAGGTTTTGCCACACCTGCGCGCACGCCATCACCGAAACGCCGGTGCCGTACTCCACGTTCGGGTCTTTGGAAACGCCGAGACCGTCGAGCGCGTCGTTCCAGTCGCCGAACAGCACGCGGACACAGCCGGTTTCTTCGTCGATTTGGCGCAGGAGGTATTCGAGAATGCGCAGCATATGTTCGAGCACCGTGTCGTGCTCCTCGCTCTTGCGAACGAGCCCTTCGCCGGTCAGCCGCGCGCCGGGATTTTTGTTTAAGATGTCGTAGTACCCGCAATCCTCGTCCAAAATGGAGAAGTCGCCGGTAAATTTGAGGTAGGTCACAATCGTCGAGATGACCCACACACCTTGGTCGATAAACGGGCGCACGTCCATACGCGGCACGTCTCCCTCATATGCGGGAAGCGAGTACTGCCGCGGGCAACGGCCGGACGGATCGGTGAAACTAATCGCCTCGATAATCTTTTTGCGGCTGTCTTCCGGTCGCCAGATGAGATACGCTTCCAGCGCCTGCATCACGTCGCGGATACCGATAAGCGAGCCCGCACCGGTTTGGGCATACCCTTTGAGCATGGCGCAGAACTCGATTTGTTTCTTCAAATGCTCGAAAAAGTGGTTAAGTTTGCCGTCGGTCAAATTGCCGGACTGCAAATTCGAGAAATTCATCTCGAAATCATCGTGTTTCGAGGACTCCAACTCGTCAATCGCGGCGAGATAGGCATCCGTCTCGTCGGCGGACACTTTGTGGCTCAGCAACTCGTCCAGCGGTTTCGTATCGGTACAGCGGATGGTGTAGGTCAGTTGCGCATCCCACCGCGCACGGCCGCCGGCATCCAGCTCCATCGAGAGCGAATCGGCGAACACGCCCACGTCGTTGAACACGGTCACGTTTTTGGCGTTGTCCCAATGGCCGTTAAAGTTCTTGAACGCGCTGTGCAAGCTTCCGTGAACACCGCCGACAACCGAGAAGCGCGAGGTGTTTTCCTCGGCGGAGAGAAGCGTGCCGTTTTCGATTTGGAACGCGCGAGACCACGCGCCGAAGTTGCTCACCTGCTCGGTGCGGCTGATCATCACGCGGATTTGCGCGGTAAACGGAGCCAATCCCCCGTCGGCCGGCTTATCACCCACGCGGATTTCTTTGAACCAGCGGGTCTCGCCGCATTCACCCTGCGTATATTCGAGGTGCGGGCAGAAATACGAGGCAAGCCAGCACTCTTTTTTCTCGTTGCCCAAGTTTTCCGCCGTGGCGGTAAACAGCATTTTGCGGTCTTTGGTGGTAAACACGCGAACGGAGAAGCGCATCTCTTCCGCTTCCGCCACGTAGGTCACACAAGACGAGTTAAACACGGTATAGCGGCGCACGTCGTCGTCCTGAAGCGGCGCGGCGAACACCGGGAAGGTCTTGTAGCCGTCCCCCGTTTTGATTCCCGCAAACCACGCGGCTTTGGGCTCTAATCCCTCGGCGCTGTACAGAAGCGGGCTGAACGCACCGTCGTTGCAATGCATATAACCCGACGTGTACGCCCAAAAGTTGAAGCCGTCGTTGCCGTAGACGTAACGGTTTTCGCCGTCGTTACGCGGAAGCGACAAAATATCGCGTTTGGAGATGTAATAACATCCCGACGGAATTTTTTGGTCGTCATATTCTCCACGCATCGCGCCCGCATAGGCGGCGGACAACGTGTCCAATCGTTTGAAAAGTTCCGACTGCATTTCGTGTTTCCTCCTTAACAGCGCCCGTAGATTTCGGTGAAGCGGCGCGGTTATAAATCATCTTGTGCAGATGGTTTTGTAATTTGGTATAGTATATATAAAACTATACCGAATTAGAAAGCCATCCGGCGGCGAAGTTTCGCACAAACGACCGCACCCCGCCTCGGGGTGCGGTCTTATTTGTACGTAACGTCCTACGGGTTTAACCGACGATACCCGTGCGCTCGATGGACTGGATAAAGAATTTCTGCGAGAACAGATAGAGAACGAGCAGCGGCACGATGCACATCAGCGTCGTGGTCGCGGTCACGATGTCTTTGTACGCTTCTTTATCCTGCGCGGCGATAACGCTGACCGTACCGGCGGTTTGTTTTTGGTCAAACGCATACGCGATACTGTTGAGCATTTTCGCCAGCGTGTTCGGGCTGTAGAACAGGTTCGTATAGGTGTTGTCGCCCCATTGCCACACGAAGGAGAACAGGAAAACCGTCACCATAATCGGCACCGCCGATTGCAGCATAATGAGGAAGAACGTTTTGAACGGGCCGGCGCCGTCGATAGCGGCGGCTTCGTCTACCTCTTTCGGGATACCGCGGAAGAACTGACGGACAAGGTAAATATACAGTCCGCAGCGGGCGGCACACGCCGTGAGGCCGAGGCAGATGAACGGCCAAAGGCCACCGTTCATATTGAGCATTTTGAAGTTAAGGAACTGCGGAATCAGCACGACCTGGGTCGGAACCACCATGCAGATAACGACCAGCACGAAGAGCAGGTCGCGTCCTTTGAAGTGGAAGCGAGCGAAGCCGTAGCCGACAACCGTGCAAGAGAAGGTCTGGGTCAGACCCGCAACGAGGCAAAGCAGGAACGAACGTCCGAGGTTGCCCCAGAAACGGGCGATGACGATAGCATCCGAGTAGTTGGAAATCGTGAAGACTTTCGGGATAACCTTAACGGTCTGGTCGTAAACGTCTTTCACGCTCATAAACGAAACGGAGACTTTCATAAGCAACGGTTGCAGAATGAGGAAGCATGCGCCGATGACAAACGCCAAGCGGAAGATGAAACCCGCCACTTTGGTAATCATTTGTCTGCGTTTATAGGAACTACCCAGAAAAGCGCGCTTCTGGGCGACCTGTACCGTTTCGTTATTACTCATGATAAAACACCCTCTTTGCCATCAACGCGAACGCAGCGCCAAGCACGATGCCGATGATGATGAAATACACCCACACCGAGGCGATTGCCGTTCCGAAGTCTTTAAGACCGGCCATCTGGTTTTTCACGTGGTTGATAACCGGGTTGGAAATGTTCGTAAACGAGTCGATAATCGTGTAGATTACGTTCAGCAGCAGATACGGGCCGCACATGGGGAACGTGATTTTCCAGAAGTTCTCCCACGCGGTGGCGCCCTCGATGCTGGAGGACTCGTAGATGGACGGGGAAATCGTGTTCAGACCACTCATAAAGATGATAATCTGCAAACCGGATTTGATGATAACGTCATACAGTTTGCCACTCAAGTCGGTCATGAACTTGATGATGCTTTCCGGCATACTGCCTTCGAGCAGTTTGTTGACCACTTCCGACGAGGAGAAGCCCGCGCCCATGGCGTTGGCCGCATCCGTCGCGCTACGCGCCATCAACTGGTCCATAAGACTGTTGGAGTCCATCGACGCGAGAACGCCGGTAGAAAGCACAACAGGCAGGAAGAAGATGGCACGCGCCGCCGCACGCCCTTTGAATTCGCGGCTCAAAATCAGAGCCGAGAAGAAGCTGAACGGGACGACGATGATGGTATCCAGCGCCATATTTTCGATAGCGGTCATCAAACGTTTGATGAAGCTCGGGTCAACGAACAAAATGTGGTTGTAGTTCGCCCACCCTTTCGGTTCCAGCGTGTAGCCGGTCGCACCGACGATTTTGATGTCGTTGAAACTGAAAACCAGCGACTGCACCAGCGGAATGGCGTAGAACACCAAGAAGCCGATGAGGAACGGCGCAATAAACACCCAACCGGTGTTATTGCGGCGGGTCATCAAGCGGCCGCCGCTGCGGCGCGGGGATTTCACAACATTTTCTTTTTTGCTCATTGTGCATCCCCTCCTTTCGCCGTGAATTTCAGATAACTGCCGGCTTCGACGTTACCGTACGGGCTGGCAAACGCCTTGTCGCCGTAGTTGACGACCACGCCGTTGCCGTTCTCGTAGGTGACCGCCACCGCGTTGTCCGAAAGACGGTCATAACCGACCATTTTCTCACCATACACGTCGGACAGCGCCTCGGTCACCGTGTCGGTCACCGTTTGGATGCTGTCTTTGATGGTGTCGAAGGTCACCGCGTAATACTGGTCGTATTTCGTGTATTTCACGTCGCTGTTGTCCGCGGCGATGGCGGTGAAGTCCGGCACGCTGCCGGTTTCGATGCATTGCAGCGTGTAGTAAGCGGTGTCCGCCTCGTTGTTCCACACGTCCGCGGTGTAGGTCACCGCGCCGGAGAGGATCATTTGGGTGAACGGCACGCTGTACGCGATAATCGGATGCGCGTTGCTGGTCATCGGGATTTGGGACGCCACGTCGAGGGACGCCAGCGCGTATTCGTTGGCGCCGCGGGACAAGAGTCCGTACTCACCCGCCGCTTCGGCGAGGTTTTTCGTCATCTCGGCTTTGGCGGCGTTGCGGGTCACGAAGTTGTCGCGGGAATAGTCGCCGGACAAATCGGAAGCCGCATAGGTAAGACCGACCGTCACCGCCCCCACCTGGGCTTTGTAACTGTCAAGGAAGGCATCCAGCGTCTTTTTGTTCTTCGACGGCGAGAGGAGGTAGCCGTAGAAGCCGTCCTCGTCCGCCATGAAGTTCGAGACGTTGAAGTCCGCCTTGAACGCCGCTTCGCGGAGAATGCCGCGCGCTGCGCCAGAGGTGGTGGTGAAACCGTCAAACATTCTGTTGCGGTAGATATACTGGGTATCCGCCAGCGGATAGAACACGCCGCCCGCCGCTTTCACGGCTTCGGCGAGGTCTTTCATCTCCGCCACGGAGCCGACCTTTTTCTCGGTCTTGACTTTGCTTTGGATAACGGCTTTCACGCCGCCCTTCACCCACGCATCGTACTGGACGATGAGTTGGTTGTTCGGGAACATCGTCGCGAGTTCTTCGGTCAGGTCTTTCGCCTCGGCGAAGGTGGTCAGCGGTTTGATGTATTCGGTCGGCACACCGACGACGGTTTTGATATCGTCAATCGCGCCGAGGAATTCCACCGACACCGGCATTTTGTCCGCCGCTTCGGATTCCGTCAATTTGCCTTCCGCTTCCAAACGGGCTTTGTAACTCGTCGCGATGTCCACCCACGAAGTGGCGGTCTTCGGCAAGAAGGTAAAGTCCATTTGAATCGGGTCAAGCACCGCTTCGTTGGCATAGGTCGTGACGGTGTTGGTGTCTTCCGCGCTCATACGCACCTGCTCGGTGTCCACAAGCTGGAAGTAGAACCCGCCGTAACCCGGCGCCGTCGCGCTGGTGCAGGGGTTAACCGTCATATACGCGGTAGCGTCCGCACCGGTCGCGGTCGCATACATCGAGCCGTCTTTGTTCGACAGACCGTACATCGGGAAATAGAGGTTCTTTTTCTCGGAAGTATTGGTCTTTTGGCTCTGAGCATAATCGCGACCGTAGAATTTCTCTTGGTACACGGAGGTGCCGGAAGCGGCGGTCTCGCCGAGTTTCACGATAGCACCGGAGCCGTCCGGCAGGAGCATTTCGCTCGTTTTCATACCGTCAAGCGTGTTCCAGTGCGGCAGCACCGTGATACCTTGGATAATCACGCCGCCGGTGGTTTTGATATCCTCCGTCGGAACGTCCACCACAAGGCGGCCGTCTTTCAGCGTGTACACCATCGACACGGTGTAATAGTTGGTCACGCCCTCTTGGTCCACGTAACCAACGGCTTCGAGTTGCGCCTCGCGGTCTTCCATCGTAAAGCCGGCACCCTCCAAGTATTTGAGGATGTTTTTCTTTTCGATGGTGGACGGCGAAGTTTTCAGCACCCGCAACTGACCGAGTTCTTCGGCTTTCAGGTATTTCTCCGTAATCGCCGCCTTGGTCTGCGGGTCGTCGACGGTTTTCAAGTCCACGAGAGAGTAGTATTTTTTGAATTTGTACTGGTCAGAGGTACTTTTCAGCGTTCCGAGGATTTCCTCGAACTTCTCCACCGTCATCGCCTGCGGGTAAAGCGGCACGTTCTGCTTTTTACCGAACAGGTATTGGATTTTGAAGCCCTTATCCTGCTTCTCCACCTGGAACTGACCGTACTGCACGCTCTCTTCGAAGTTGTTTTCCTCGGTCACCGTTTCGGTGGTCGTACCGATGGTGGTAACGAGCAACTGGGAAGAGTAGTTGCCGAGGCGGTTTTGGTTAAACGAGGTACGGTCTTGCGGGTTGGAGTACCACACCGAGCCGTCTTCCGTTTTGACCGCCACTTCGGTGGTCTTTTCGTTGAAATACAACGTCAGCCCACCGTCTTTTGCCATTTCGGTCATATTTTTGATGCCGAAATCTTTTTGGTCCTGTACGTATTTTTGATCGTTGGTCGGCCACTTGTTCACGTCGTTCAAAGACATGGACGCAAACAGCGAAGCCGTCGAGGTGCATCCGGTCAAGCCGAGGGCAAGACACAAGACCGCAACCAACGCCAAAACGCGTTTCATAGTTTGTCTTTTCATCTTGCTCACACCCTTAACTGAATTTCCGTAACGACACCGGCGATGTAACTGTACAGCGAGTCAAACATACTCGCGAACAGCACCATCAGGAACATAATGAACACCATACCGAACAAGGTCAGTACCACGGTGAGTACCGCTTTGCTCAAAGTGAACTGGTGAACCGTCAGGTTGCCGACGAACGCATACATCAGGAAGAATACCGTTCCGACACCGCTGATGATGCCGAGGAAGCCGGCTTCTTCGGCGGTAAACCAGTAACTGGCCGGAATGTACAGGAAGTTGGTGACGATGCAGGGCACCGTCGCGTAACAGAGCGACATATAAATGTCGCGGAAGCGGCCTTCGCCATCCACCAGCGCGGTGACCGACCAGTTGGCGATACACCACAGGAAGAACGGGAACAGCACGTTGGCGATTTCGCGCACCACGCTGTACGTCCGTTCGTTCACCTCGTTGAAGATGAAGCCGGTGTACACCTGCTTGCAAATCACCGAAAGAACGAAGAGGCACATCAAAATGATGCAGGCCCCGAGGTCTCCCTGCCCTTCAAAGCGCATTTCGTACACGCCCTGAATCGGGTGGGAGATGATGTTGCCGGAATATTTAAGACCGTTCAGGGTCTTATTGTTTTTCCAGTTTTTCATCAGCCCTCCGCCTCCTTTCGTTTTTTCGCGTTAGCGCGCTTCACGATTTTCAAAACGAACACCAGCACGACAATGCCGAGAATCGTCATAATAATCGGCATAAACCATCTGGCAAGAACGTCTTTACGGAGTTCCGACCACGCTTTGGAATACCACGTCTTGTTGTTGCAGAGTTTGAACAAGTCGCTGGCCTTTTCGTAATCGCCTTTCCAATACGCGGTTTTGCCGAGGCCGAGATACGCGAGGTCATACGTCGCGTCGTAGTCGAGCACGTCACTCCACACCTCGGAAGCGGCGGAATACTGACCGTCTTTTTCGAGTTGGATGGCTTTCATAACCGACCGGGCAAACGCCGTTTGTTTATACATAAAGATGGAACGGCTGTTGCTGTCCAGCGCGTAGATGTACTCGCCGCTTTGCGCGAGCGCAATCGGGGTTTTCATACCGCCGGCGGAAATATCCGGGCCGCTGAACGCGTAAAGCAGATAGCCCTCGAAGTTGTACACGAAGATGTGGTTGCGGTTGTTATCCAGCAGCGCGTAGGTGCCGTAAGTACCGCAGGACACGTCGGTAATCTGGGAAAGGCCCTGATAACTGGCGTCCTTGTTCATCATCGTATCCAAGATGTCCGCGTCACCGATCGGCGGCATATAGCCATCGCGTTTGAGGATGTCGGAGCCCATCATATTCAGACGGCGGACAAGTGCGCCCTGCTCCGTACCCTTTTTGGCTTTGATTTCCGCCTGCACCGTCGATTCGTTGCTCGCCGCCAACGTCGAATAGATGAAGCCGGAAGCATCGAGGTCGATGTTGTTGTAGTTAATCGGAACGAAAGTCTGGATACGTCTCTTTTGCTCGTCGGTATAGATGTATTTCTTCATGAACTTGGTAAACGGGTCGATAGTGACCTTACCGGCGGCCAGGAAGCCGTCGAATTTACCTTCGTCGTTGAAGGTCACGATACCTTCGTTGACGTTGGTAGCGACCACGTAGATGCGGTCGGTACGGTCAACGACCAGTTTCGAGGGAATGTAGCGCTCCACGAACTCTTCGTCAATAATGGAACTGTCCTTAACGCTCGGAGCGCCGATGGTTTTTTCCAAATTGAGTTTCGCGGCGGCACCGTTGCCCTCGACCGAGAAGCAATAGATGCTGTACGTGCTGGTATCCGTCACGTAAATCTTGCCTTCGTCGGTGACGAAGATGCCGCAGGGTTTCGAGAACGGCACGAACTTGCCGCCGTCATAATACCCGCGCCAGTCGGATACCAAATTCAGTTGTTCGTCCATTTTGATGAGGGCGTTATCTTTCTCGGTGTCGCCGTTGGCGGTGAGATAGATAAACCCGTCTTTCGCATAGACGTCAATGACTTTTTTGAGGTCGCCCACACCGAGCGCCACGCCGTCCACCTTGCGAATCAAGGCGTACGGGTCCGGACACTCAATCGTGTTGCCCCAGCAGTCGTAAGTATACGAGGCAAACGCCGACGTCGGCATATCGACCGATGCGGCTGCCCCTTCTTCCGTCGGTGCGGCGGCGGCTACCTGCGCGGCGGGCTCGGCGCAAACCGAAATTCCCGAGCACACAAGCAAGCACAGCGTCAGCACCAGACAGAGCAAGTGTTTTCTCATAGTTGTTTTCTCCCTTCTGCGGAATTTGACGACGTTCTTACTCTTTGATACCGGAGGATGCCATGGTGTCGAGAACCTGGCTTTGGGTCGCGATGAACAGGATAATCGGCACGCTCATCAGCAGAACGCTGATAGCGCCGGCCACGCCCGCGCGGGCAAGACCGCCTTGCGAAATCTGTTGCAATGCGAACGCGAGGGGTTTGATTTCCTCGGTACGGATGAGAACGCCGCCCGTGTTGTTCCACAGGTCGGTTGCCGAGAAGATAATCAGCGTCAACCAAGCGGGTTTAACGTTGGGCATAACGATGGTGAAGAAGATTTTCAGCTCGCCGGCACCGTCGATACGGGCGGCTTCGAGCATGGCGTTGTGGATGCTGGACATGAACTGTTTCATAAGGAACAAGCCCATGGAAGCGCCGATGGCCGGGAAGACCAGCGCCCAGTAGGTATCCACGAGGTGCAAACGGGACATGATGATGAAGTTCGGGATGGAGGTGACGTTCGGAGTGAACAACAACGCCACAACGACCAAGCTGAAGAACGCATTCTGTCCTTTGAAGTGGATTTTTTCCAGCGAGTACGCCGCCATCGAGGCGAAAATCACGTGAAGTCCCGTGCCGACGATCGTTATAAATAATGTATTAAAGAAATAACGGGAGAACGGCACGTAGGAGTTACTCATCGCAATAGACAAGTTTTGGAAGTTGTCGAACGTCGGGTTGTTCACGAAGAAACGCGGCGGATAGAGGAACAACTCGTCGTACGGCTTGAAGGCGTTACAGATAACGTAAATCATCGGCACCGCCATAATGCAGCAGAACAAAATCAGGAAAATAATAGCCAAGATGTCGCCCTGCAGGGAACGCATGGATTTAACGGCAAAAACGTGCCGCAGGAACCGGCGAATCTTCAAACCCACCTTTTTGAGACCGCCGCCGACCGCTTTGAAGAAGCGGCCAATCGCGTTGAGGAACGGAATATTTACTTTTTTCTTATTCTTACTCATGTTCCGGTCCTCGCAATCAGTTTGTTAATGAGCCAACGCGACACGAGCATCATCAGGAACAGCACGGTAGCCATTGCCGAAGCATAACCCAAGTCGAAACGTTGATAACCATAGTCAACCATCAAGTTGACGATGGTGGTGACCGCGTCCTCCGTAGACGGATAACCCGCAAGGGCAATCGTCTGCTGGTGGATAGAGAACGCGCTCGTGATGCTCATCGTAGCACCGAACAACAACTGCGGTTTCATCATCGGCAGGGTGACGTACCAAAGTTCCTGCCAGCGGTTTTTGAGGCCGTCGATAGCGGCGGCTTCATAGAACTGGGTATCGATGGTACGGAAACCGGCAACGAACGAAAGGAAGCCGGCGCCCATGGAACCCCACAGCACGCAGATGATGATAACGGTGGAAATGTAGTTCGGGTCGGTCAGCCACTCAATCGGCTTTTCGATAATGCCGAATTCCGTCAGCGCGCTGTTGATGTAGCCGTACGCGTCACCGGAGAACAGGACGCTGAACACCACGTAGATGGAGCCGGCAATCGTCGGCGAGTAGCAGATAAGGACGAAGACCATTCGGATTTTCGAAGAGACTTCGTTGATCATCCAAGCAACCAAGTAAGAGAGGATGTATCCGCCCGGGCCGCAGATGATGGCGAATTTCAGGGTGTTCTGCAATGCAATCGGGAACACGCTGTCGCGGGTCATCAGCCGGACGTAGTTATCAAACCAAATCCATTTGGTCGGCTGGAAGATGTTGTAGTAGGTGAAACCGTAAATGATGGAGATGACGACAGGTAAGACGGTGAATACGAGGAAGAACGTCGCATACGGGATTAAAAAGCCGTACGCGACGCGATCCCGTTTCCAGGTCTGGCGCCAGTCACTCATCAACGGCGACTTTCCATTTTTCATAGCTTTTTCATCCCTCATTCCGTCGGCAAACCGAATTCGGTTCGTTTATCGTAGATTTCATCCGTAATGATCTGCGCGTATTTGAGAATGGCCTCGCGGGCATCCTCTTTGTTCTCTTTAATGCAGACCGCACGGAAGGCGTTGTTGATGTGACGCGGCGTGTAGTAACTACCCGGGGTTTCCGGAATGGTCGCCGCATACTGAGATTCCTCGTTCAGCACTTCCAACTCGGTTTTGGACCACGCCAGCGAGTTGAACGCCTCTTTGTTGGCGGTGGCGTAACGCGCCGCCGTACCGAGCAAGGATTCGAGGTTCTGTGCGTAAGTGGACTGGGTCGGAGTGGAGGTCCACCACTTCATGAAGTCCCAACCCGCCATTTTGTTTTCGGCGGCATCCATCAGGATAACGGCCGTGCCGCCGCCTTTGGTGGTTTTGTTCATCGTACCGTCGTCCTGCATCGTGCCGGGCACGAGAGTCATCTGCCACAAACCTTTCAGTTCGGGGGCGGAGACGGACAGGTTGTTATAGAACGGGAAGTCGGTGAGCAAAATCGGGGACTCACCCGTACGGAAACGGGAGAGCATATCGAAGTTGGTCGGCAGACCGTAACTCGTGTAGAAGTTGGTCCAGTACTCGAACGCTTCCACCGCGTTTTCGCTGTTCATCGCGGAAGCGGTGCGGTCGTCGGTATAGAACGCGCCGCCATGCTGATACAGGAAGATGGCGTAGGTGTTGATACCGTACTGTTCCACGTCGGCACCGGTCTTATCGCCGGTTTCCATCAGCACCGACATATTGTTGCTCTGCAAGGTCGGCAGAATGTCGATGAGATCATCCCACGTCCACGGATTTTCCATCGTGGGCGGTTCGATTTCCAGTTCTTTCAGCACGTCGGTGCGATAGAACATCATCGTGTACAGGAACTGGTCGGGCAAAGCGTACAAACCGTCGCCGTCACCGTCGTTAAACGTGAACGGGACAATCGCCTGCTCGTAGTCGGTGAAGCGTTCCAGCACTTCCTGCAACTCGTCGGCGGGAACGACCTCACGCAAGTTGGCGGAAGCGCCGCGCATCGCGTATTCCACCGGCAATTTTGCGGTGGCGTTGAGCAACACGTCCGGACCGTTGCCGGCGGCGACAGACGGCATCAGCGCGTCCACCGGGACCACCTGCAAATCGACACCGATTTGGCTGCCGGAGGTTTCCTTGGAGTTCGGGGTGTAGTTGGAACGAATCAGTTCGTTGATAATCGAGGCCTGGTCACGACCGAGCGTCGTCCAAACGGTCAAGGTAGTGGAGGACTCGCCGCCGGTACCGGCAAGACTGTTGTAATCCTCCACGAAAGAGGCAACGAACAGCTGCGCTTGGTACCAGATTTTCTGGAAGAAGGTACCGTCCGCTTTCGGCGTATCGTCCGCGGGGCTCGCAATCGAGAGATAGTCGATGTCCAGCGGGCGGGCCTGGGCGGCGGTCATCACTTCACTCAAAGAAGCGATGTTATCTTTATAGTATTTAAGTTGAGAAGCAATGGTATTGGGTTCTTCGTAAAATTCATTCAACTGAATGGAGGTTTTGGTGATGGCGGAAAGAGAACTACCGGAAGAACCGGAAATCGCTTTGATGGACTCGGCGATTTCGTCCAGTTCGCCCGCCTGCTCTTTCATGCCTTCCAGAACGTCCGGAATGAGCTTTTCAAGTTCGTAGTCACGGTCGGTATCCGGCGTGGAGCTCATAACCATGATGAGTTCGCGGTAGATATCGTTGAGTTTAGCCACGCTGTTTTCGAGGCGTTCCAACGTCGGGCCGAGGTCACCGAGCGTCACCGCCAGGGACAGTTCGTATTTTTTACCCGCTTCGAAGTAGAACTTGCAGGCCTCTTCCCCCGCCGACACGGTGTAGATAATCCAACCGTTGTTGTGGGTGAAGTGGATGTCCGCCGCTTCCGCAAACGGGATTTCACCGTTGATACGCAAAGTGCGGGCGGAGTACAAGTCGCTCGAATAAATCTGGCGGCAGCGCATCCGCAGTTCGTACAGACCGGTCTCTTCCGGCGTGAACGACCACACAACCTCTTGACCGGCGGTAGACCAGTTGTTACCGCCGATGTAGTTCAGGCGGATTTTACTGCCCTCACGCGGGGCGGTCATCGGCGAGCTGCGGTCTTCCTGCGGGGTGAGGGTCGCGTCGTTTTTGTAGTCGCAATCCTCGCCTTGAATGACCGGCAGCGTTTTCGCCGCGTTGTTGCCGTTGTCCGGATGCGCTTTCGCATACTCCGCATACGAAATCATCGGCTGCGGGCAAACGAGCGTAATCGCGTGGAGTTTCACGCTTTCACGCAAGCTGACGAAGGTCAGCTCTTTGGCACCGTCGAAGTTGAACAGCAGTCCCTCCGAATAGTAGCCGGCGGAATCTTTGAGCGTTTTGGTGAGATAACCGCGCTCTTCAAACGGAACGGTCACCTGCGCCGGTTTGATGTCGTTGTTGTTGGCATCCTGCTCGATTTTGCCGTCGTTGCGCCACATACGACTAAGAGTCAAGTCGCGGGCTTCTTCGTAAGGCAATTTCCCGTCGAGCAACAGCGCGCACTCCACGTCGCGGGTGCGGGTGTCGTCCACGTCATATTCCAGTTTGATTTGATAAAGACCGGCGGGAATCGACGGAAGCGAAATCTTCGCATACCCCTCTTCCGCAATCGACACGTCGCCGTTCGCTTCTTTCGTGCATTTTCCCGTGGCGGAGTTAAGCGACAACGTCACGTCTTTTTTGGCAGAGTTGCCGAGACTCATCGCCTCGTTCTCATTTTCGGCTCCCTCGGACACCAAAAAATCTTTGTAGGTCTGCGCCTGCATCAGCGCAATAGCGGACGGATCCACCTCTCCCGATTTTTCAGCCGAGACTGCTTCGTTCGGCGGGCTGTTCTGCCCCACCGTCTCCACAGCACTTGCACTCGGAGCCGCCGCTAACGTCAGCGTTTCCTCGTTGGCCGCAAGTGCCGGGCAAGCGACGGTCAAAAGCATTGACACCGCCAGCAGCACACAAGCCATTTTCTTAGTCAGGCTTCGCAAACTGATTTCCTCCCATCTGTGGTTTTGCAAAACAAACACCGATTTCCACCGCGCAAAAATGCACGGTGGAAACGGATATTTTAGATTAAATTAGTCGCCGTTTTGCTCTTTGATTTGAATCCAGTAGGTGCTTTCCTCCATGTAGCTCTCGACTTCCGTCTTGATGGAGTTGATGATGGATTGCGGCGTACCGGCGTTGTTGCAGATGTTGGTAAACACGTCTTTGAAGTCTTGACGGACGTTCAAGCCGAGTTTATACATGTTGAGCGACTCGGATTTGTTATTGAGGATAATGTCTTCGTAGACTTCCACCGAGTTCTCGTCGGAGAACAAGCTCTCGGCAGTGGTCGCCACTTGCTCTTCCTGGCTCAACTCCTCATTCGGAGCATACAGGTCGCAGTACACGCGGAACGCGAGTTCTTCTTTCTCGGCATCGCCGCTGTTGTAGATGAAGTACTCGGTCATACCGCCGAAGGACGCGTCGACGTAGTCTTTGCCGTTCGGGCCTTTCGGGAAGTAGGTCAGCGCATAGTCTTCGCCGTTGCCCGCCTCGTTCATCACGTCACGGATGTACTCGATAACCCACTCTTCGCACACGAGCATACCGACTTCGCCGTTGCAGAACGCATCGGCGGCTTCCTGCCAGTTTTTGAGGCAGGACATGCACTCGATGGTGTGGTCGGTGTTGAGCATGGTGTTAAAGGTGTTCAGCGCTTCAAGGGATTTGGCGCTGTCCAGCGTCAGTTTCGGATAGCCCTTCTGGTCGTACTCAACGGCGGTCGCACCGTTGGCGAGGATGAAGCAGCCCATGAACAGTTCGCAAGTGGTGGTGGACAGACCGTATTGGGTGACGTTGCCGTCCGCATCGACGACAGTCAGTTTCTTCGCATACTCTTCGAGTTTGTCGAAGTTCCATTGGTCTTTCTTGACCCACACGCTCGGATCTTCGAGGTCGGCTTTTTTGAGGAGCTGGGTGTTGTAGATAAGGCCGGCGGTCAACGCAGTCTGCTCACGGCAGAACGAGTAAATCTTGTCGCCGAACGTACCGGTTTGCAACACTTGGGTGTCCCAACTGCCGTCGTTCCAGTCCACACCGACTTTCTCGGCGATGGGCGCGATATCGGCAACGATGTTACCGGCGACCCACTCATCGAGGAAGTAGGGGTAGATCAGCATGATGTCGCCGAACACGTCGCCCGCCATCGCTTTGGCAACCATGGCATCCCAATAGTCGCTTTGGTCGATTTCGGACTCGAAGGCGATTTTGATGTTGTATTTCTTCTCGACCTCGCCGATGCGTTTGATCAGCAGGTCAGTCTCGTCGCTGACACCGGGGGTCAGATCGACGACACGGGGAGTGGCGATGGTGATCGTTTGGCCTTTGCCGTCAATCACAACGTCGTCGCCGCCCGCTTTGCTGGTACCTTCGCCGGAGCCGCCGTTGTCGCAAGCCGCGAACGAGCAGACCATAAGCGCCAATACCGCAATGGTGCACAGAGTTCTCAACAGATGTTTCATAACAATTTCCCCTTTCAAGTGTGTTACACTCAAAAAATTACCTAAATATATAACTGCGGATGCGCAAAATTCCCCTCTGCACAGCCGGACAGTCCGAACGGAAAAACAGGCGCCAATCGACACCTTTCGCGCCGAAATTCGCGTTCCGGCGCGGATTTTTGTACCTTTTCACAAGAAACTTACGCAAAAGGCACACTTATATAAACGAATTATACAAAAAAATATCGGAAATGTCAACAGAATTCTTACTTTTTTTGTGCAATTTTCTATATTTTTTCCGCGTTTCTATATAATAAAGGGGTTGTGCAGTTTGCACAACCCCTTTTTCGTTGTGGATTTTCACGAATTTTTCAAATCAAACGGTCGAACGTCGTTTCATCCAATTTGTCGGTCACCATCTTGGTGATTTCGTCAAACACCGTCTGGAACGGGCACCGTTCTCCCTCGGCGCACCCGCATTCGTAGTCCCCGTCGAGGCAACGGCTGAACCGATATTGTCCCTCCACCGCCTCGATCACCTCGCGGAGCGTCACCTCGGTGGCGGGACGGCTCAAAACGTAGCCGCCGTGCGCGCCTTTATAGGAGTTCACCACGCCTGCCAGCACCAGTTTTTGCATAATTTTCAGCGTAAACCGCGGCGACACGTTGGCGCGTTCGGCAAGCGTTTTTCCGTCCAAACGGTCGGACGCTTGCGCCAACACCCGCACGAGGCGCACCGCATAGTCCGATTCCAAGTTGATATGCATACCGTTCTCCTTAGTCGAGGAAGTCTTTGAGCCGTTTGCTGCGGCTGGGATGGCGCAGTTTGCGCAGGGCTTTCGCCTCGATTTGGCGAATGCGCTCACGGGTCACGTCAAACTCCTTGCCCACCTCTTCGAGCGTGCGCGGGCGGCCGTCTTCCAGACCGAAGCGCAAGCGAAGCACTTTCGCCTCGCGGGGAGTCAGCGTTTCGAGCACGCCGGTCAGCGTTTCTTTCAGCAGCATATGCGATGCGGCATCCGCCGGGGCGGGCGCTTCGTCGTCCGGAATGAAGTCGCCGAGGTGGCTGTCCTCCTCCTCGCCGATCGGCGTTTCGAGGGACACCGGCTCCTGCGCCACGCGCATAATCTCGCGCACGCGGGACACTTCGAGACCGAGTTCTTCGGCAATTTCCTCCGCCGTCGGCTCGTGGCCGTTTTTGTGCAGCAAAATGCTGGACGTTTTCTTCACTTTGTTGATAGTCTCCACCATATGCACCGGAATGCGGATGGTGCGGGCTTGGTCGGCAATCGCGCGGGTGATGGCTTGGCGAATCCACCACGTGGCGTAGGTCGAGAACTTGAAGCCCTTGGTGTAGTCGAATTTCTCCACCGCTTTGATAAGACCGAGGTTACCCTCTTGGATGAGGTCGAGGAAGGACATTCCGCGCCCCACGTAGCGTTTCGCAATACTGACCACAAGGCGCAGGTTGGCTTCGGACAGGCGCTGTTTCGCGGATTCGTCGCCGTCCATAATGCGGCGCGCGAGCTCCACTTCCTCGTCCGGAGAAAGCAGCGGCACACGGCCGATTTCTTTCAGATACACCTTGACGGGGTCGTCCACCACCAGCGCTTCGCCGCCGGCTTTGTCGTCATCGTCTTTGGGCATTTTCACCATCGCCAAATCTTCAAGCGATTCGTCCTGCAAGTCGTCCACGATTTCCACGTTGGCGGCTTCGAGAGACTCATACAACTTGTCCATCTGGTCGGGGTCGATGTCCATGTCTTCCATGTTGTCCATGAGTTCCTGCATGGTGAGTTTGCCCTTGGATTTGCCCATTTCGATAAGGTCTTTAATCTGACCTTTGTCCGCTTTCAGCACCGCGGGCTCCTCCGGTTCTTCTTCCGCCACGGGTTCGGTAACGCCCATGGCTTCGCGGTCGAGTTCTTCGTCGAGAGACAGCACTTTTTTCTCTTTAGCCATTTGTTTTTCCTCCTGCATTTTCCACTCTATGTTTATTTTTAAGACTACCGATGTAATCGAGGATGTCGTCATTCGACGCTTCCCCTACGTTTTGCACCGCGCGGGCGCGTTCTTCCTCGCGAAGCACGTCGCACAACGCCGCAAACTCCTCTTTTGAGCCGGTCTGTATCGCCGCATCCTGCTGCATTTTGGTGATATACGCCATTTCCTCCGGCGTATATTCCTCCGACAAAAACGGCAACTCCGTCAAAAGTCCCGCTTTGTGGCGGTCAAGCAGCGTTTTGTACAAGCGCTTGTTGAACGACGTGGCCAGCGTTTCGGGCGGAAGCGCTTTTTCCGCTTCCTTGAACAAATCGGGATGGCGCAACAGCGTACCGATGAGTTTTTCCTCCGCCGCCGCGGCACGCGGATGGTTTTTCGCCTCTTTGTTGACCGCCTCGGTCATTTGCGCGTTTTTCCGTAACACTTGGGACGTTTGGTTTTTGCGCCGAGAGCGCTCTTTTCCGGCGCGAATGCCCTTGATACGCTCGGTCATCACGCTTTTTTGCACGTCCATCTCTTTGGCGAGCCGCCCGGCGTACACGTCGCTTTCAATCGGGTCGTCGAGCGAAGCAAGCAACCGCGCCGCCTCGTTGAGATACTCGGTTTTGCCGATATCCGTCGTCAAATCGTGACGGGAGGCGATTTCAATCAACCGATATTCCACGTCGCCGGCGGATTTTTCCAAAAGCAGGCGAAACCGTTCGGCGCCGTTTTTCTTGATAAACTCGTCCGGGTCTTTGCCGTCCGGAATGTTGACCACGCGGATACCCACGCCGGTCGGCCGCAAGATGTCAATCGCGCGGCGAGTGGCTTTTTTGCCCGCTTCGTCGCTGTCGAAAATCATCGTGACGTTTTCGGTGTACCGCGCGAGCAAATTCGCGTGTTCCTCGGTAAACGACGTGCCGAGCGCCGCGACCGCGTTCTCAAACCCCGCTTGGTGCATGGCGATTACGTCCATATACCCCTCGCACAAAATCAGCTCTTTCGAGCCGGTGGCTTTGGCGAAGTTGAGGGCAAACAGATTGCGGCTTTTCTTAAACGCCGGCGTGTCGGACGTGTTGACGTACTTGGGTTTCGAGTCGTCCAGCACCCGCCCGCCGAAGGCAATCACGTTGCCGCGAATGTCGATAATCGGCACCATCACGCGGTTGCGGAACACGTCGTACAACCCGCCTTTTTGCCCGCGTTTACAGAGGAACGCGGCAATCAACTCGTCGTCGCGGAAGCCCTGCTTGCGCAGTTCGTTGGCGAGCGCAAAATAATCGTTCGGCGCATAACCGAGCCCGAAATGGCGGATGGTTTTGTCGGTGTAGCCGCGCTTGCGGTAATACGCGAGCGCCTGTGCCCCCGCGGGAGAATACAGTTGCTCGTGGAAAAACCGCGCCGCGGCACGGTTGGCTTCCAGCACCCGCACCCGCAGTTTCGATTCCGCATCGTTCACGCGGGCGGTTTCGGGAACGGTCATCCCCGCGCGGTCGGCCAAAAACTTCACCGCATCTAAATAATCTAAATTTTCAATCCGTTTAATAAACGTAATCACGTCGCCGCCCGCGCCGCAACCGAAACAGTAAAACGAAGCGGTTTCGGGGTAAACGGTAAACGACGGGGTCTTTTCGCCGTGGAACGGGCAAAGCCCTTTGAGCAATCGACCCGCCCTTTTCAACGGAACGTAGGAGGAAATGGTCGATTCAATGTCACAACGCGAGGTCAATTCGGCTATAAAACTCTCGGGAATGGGCAAATTCGGTTCCTCCTTTCATCGTGTAAAGGTCAAATCCTTCGTAAAGCAGTCCCGCTTTACGCCTTAAAGGTCCAACTGCGGGGCACAAACAAGTTGTCGTAGATGCCGAGCGCGTAGTTATCGGTCATACTCGCCACGTAATCGGCGGCGGCGCGAAGCGCGCCTTCCGTTTCGGCCACGGCGGCAAATTCCGGCGGCAACGCGGCGGGGTTTTCGGCAAAATACGTGAACAGCGTTTGCAAAAGCGCCACGGCTTTTTTCTCCTCACCCTTGACGACGGGGTTGTAATACAGTTTGTCGAACATCGTTTGGTGTAACGTCTGAAATGCCTCGTACACCGCGGGCGCCATACGAATATCCTCGCCGTCGCTCGCTTTAATCACGTTGCCGATTAAGCAATCGAGCCGCTGTGCGCGCGTTTCGCCGAGCAGCATCCGCACGTCGGCGGGAATGTCGTTTTCGCTCATCACACCGGCGCGCATCGCATCGTCCAAGTCGTGGTTGATGTAGGCAATCTGGTCGGCAAAGCGCACAATCCGCCCTTCAAGCGTCTGCGCCGTTGCGCCTTTCGTGTGGCAGAGAATACCGTCGCGTACTTCGGCTGTCAAGTTTAACCCCTTGCCATCGTGTTCCAACTTTTCCACCACGCGCACGCTGTGTTCATAGTGGCGAAACCCGCCGGGAAGCAGGTCGTTGAGCGCGCGTTCGCCCGCGTGACCGAACGGCGTGTGCCCGAGGTCGTGCGACAGGGCAATCGCCTCGGTCAAATCCTCGTTGAGATGTAACGCGCGGGCAATCGTCCGCGCAATTTGGGACACTTCGAGCGTGTGGGTCAGGCGGGTGCGGTAATGGTCGCCCTCCGGCGACAAAAACACCTGCGTTTTGTGCTTTAAGCGGCGAAACGACTTCGAGTGGATCACTCGATCGCGGTCCCGCTGATACACCGTGCGGTACGGGCAGGGAATTTCCTCCCGTTCGCGGCCGCGGCTGTCCGCCGCAAACGCCGCATACGGCGCCAAAATCTGTTTTTCGAGCGCCTCGTACTCTTCACGAACCGTCAACGCCATTCCTCCTTATCGGATATCCCAGTATATCACGCGAAACGTCCCGCTTTCGGGACAGAATTCGACTCCGAAAACGGGGTAACGTCTATATATACGAAAAAAAATCCGCAAATCCCTCTGAAATTTCAAAAAAATTTACGAATTTTTTCATTTTTTCTCGTTATTCGCCTTTTTCGTCGAACGGAAGCGCACATTCGCCGGTCACTTTGCCGCCGTAGCGTCCGGCGGTTTGTTCGGTTACGGCGGCAAGCACCGCTTCCACCCGTTCGGGAAGGAGCGCCGCCGAAAGCCGCACGTCCTGCTCGAACGTGCAGTCCAGCACCGTGCCGTTTTGTTCCACAAGCGGGCGCAAAACGCCGTACGCGCCGTAGTCGCAGACGATTTCCACCATTTTGCACGGGCGCATCGTCACCGTATCCGCGGCCTCCACCGTAATGGCGCCCGTGTGGGTGTAGGCGCGCAAAAGCCCGCCCGCGCCGAGCAGAATGCCGCCGAAATAGCGCACCACCGCCAGCACGCAGTTTTGCAGTTCACCGCGTTCCAGCAGTTGCATCAGCGGTTGTCCCGCCGTGCCCGCCGGCTCGCCGTCGTCCGAGAATTTGACACCGTCCGCCGTGCGGTAAGCAAAGCAAACGTGCCGCGCATCGCGGTGTTCTTTTCGCAGTTGTTCCAAAAATGCCCGCGCTTCCTCGGCGGTTGCCACCGGCGCCAGCACCCCGATAAAACGGGAACGGCGTTCGGTAAACTCCGCCGTTGCAACGGTTTTTACGGTACGGTACGCGTTGTCCACGCCGCCCCCTCCTTTTCGGTAGAGTGTGAGAATGAAAACGGGCTGCCACAAAAAACGAACACAACCGTCCCCGCACGCGGAGAGGGTATTCCTCTTTTGTCGCAGCCCGTCTTGAAGCCGAACGTAACGTCGATATTACATACCGAAACGTTTTTTGAAACGATCCACACGACCGCCGGTATCCACCAGTTTTTGTTTACCGGTGAAGAACGGGTGGCATTTGGAGCAAATCTCCACGCGGATGTTCTCTTTCGTGGAACCCGTTTCGATCACTTCGCCGCAGGCGCAGGTAATGGTGGTCTGCTTGTATTCGGGATGGATATTTTCTTTCACGGAAATCACCTCGTTTCATTGCCGTTGACCCTCAAAACAGGGGCAACATTAGGAGTATAGCACATTCGTTTTCAAAATGCAACAAAAATTTTCGAACTTTTTTCAATTTTTTTCGATTTGTCGTTTTTTCGCACTTTTTCGGACTTTTTCTGCCGCAATCACAGAAAATCCCGTTTTTGGTCTTGCACACCGACAATAAATAGTGTATAATACTATTCCCGCGCGTGAGAAGTAAGTGAAAACGAAAGGAGGCGGCTCTATGTACGTCTGGAACGGAGCAGAACTGTGGAACGCGGCGGTACTCCCGAAAAAAGCGGGAGAATCGCTGAAAATCGCCACGTTCACCCAACTGAAAGTCCTTGTGTATATCGCAACCTGCGGACAAAACGGCGTGGATGCCGCCGCCGTTGCCGCCGCCCTCGGCGGCCGTATCACCGAAGCGGACTGCGCGGATGCGCTGGCGTTTTGGACAGCGGAAGGGGTGCTTGTGTCCACCGACGAAAAAGCCCCCGCACCGCAACCGAAAACGCTGCCCGTCTCCCCCGCGCCCGCGGTAACCCCCGCCGTGCCGAAACCGTTGCCGACGGCGAAAACGCTGACCGAAGCGGACACGGCGGCGGCGAAAAAAGCCAAGAAAACCCCGAGCCACAAAGAATTCGCAGAACTGCTCCACACGGTGGAAGCCCGCTTCGGCAAAACGCTTTCCCGCTCGGACCAAGACCGCCTGCTCGACTTGTGTGAGGAGACGACACTCCCCACCGAAGTGCTGTTGATGATTGTGGCGTACACCGTGAAAAACGACAAAAAGCGGGTCAGTTACGTACAAACCGTCGCCCATTCGTGGGAGGAAAAAGGCATCAACACCATCGATGCGGCGGACAAATATCTCTGCCATATCGAACGGTGCGAAAAGGCGTGGAACAAACTCGCCGACTGGCTGACGTTGGATATCCAAAAGCCCACTGTCTCCCAAAAAGAACTCGCGGACAAGTGGATTTTCGAGTTTAAGCAAAAACAGCCGCTGATTACGCTCGCCTACGACAAGTGCCTTGACAAAACCGGCAAATTCCAAGCGGCGTATATGGACCGGCTTCTGTGCGCATGGCACGAAGACGGGCTCTCCACGCCCGAAGCCGTCGCCGCGCCGAAGAAAGCCGCCGCGAAAAAGCCCGCGAAAAAGGGCGAGGGCGGTTTTGACGTGGAAAAATACGAAAAAATGGTCGCGGACAGAACGCCGCGCTTCCGAAAGAAAGGATAAACTATGGGATACAATCGTGACGTTTGCCTGCGCGCCGCCGAGGAGTTGTCGCGCCGGCGGCAAAAAGCCGCCGCCGAAGCTATCGCCCGCCGCAAACGCGTTTTGGAAAAACAACCCGCCGCCGCCGATTGCGAACGGCGTATGGCGGCTTCCGCCGCCAAAATTGCCCAGGTGGTGCTCTCTCACGGTGACGTAGAGGCCGCCCTTGCCGCGGCGCAAAAAGAAAATCAACAAGCCCAAGAGGAGTTGGCGGCGTACATTGCCGCCGCCGGCGAGCAAGGGCGCGATTTCAGCCCGCTGTACGTCTGCCCTCTGTGTGAGGATACCGGCTACAAGGGCACGAAAATCTGCCAATGCCAAACGGCACTTTTGGCGAAATACGCCGGCGAGGCACTGTCCAAATCCTCCGGAATGCAGCTCGCTTCGTTCGAGGATATCGACCTGTCGTATTACGACGACGATGCCCGCAACCGTATGGCGAACAATTTTGCGTTTTGCAAGGCCTACGGCGAGCAGTTTGACACCCGCGCCGACAGTTTGTTGCTGTTCGGTCCCACCGGCACCGGCAAAACCCACGCGGCGCTCGCAATTGCCCGCCTTGCGACCGAAAAGGGATTTTCGGTGATTTACGGGCCGGCACAAACGCTCTTTCGCAAGTTGGAGCGCGAACATTTCCGCGGCGAAGAGGGCGAAACCGAAGAAGCCCTGCTCACCTGCGACCTGCTCGTCCTCGACGACGTGGGCACCGAGATGACTACCGCGTTCACCAACGCCTGTCTGTACGACGTGCTGAACGGGCGAATGCTCGCGGGTCTTCCCACCATCATCAGCACCAACCTTACCCCGTCCGATTGGGGCGCGCGCTACGGCGAAGCGGTGGCTTCCCGCGTGCTCGGCACGTTTGAGCCGCTTTCCTTCGCGGCGAACGACGTGCGCCAAGCCAAGTTGGAACGCCGTCTTTCCGGCGAGGGTTGATTTTTGATTTTTTCGCTTCGTAAAAAGGAGGCCATCGTATGCAATTTTCCGAACGCCGTTGTTTCGGCTGTATGAACGTGTATACCGCCGAGTCGGACGCGTGCCCCGTTTGCGGCTATCCCGCCGACGGCTCGAATCCGGCGGAGTATCTTCCGGCAGGCACGCTGCTTGCCGAGCGCTATACCGTCGGGCGGGTGTTGTCTTTTTCCGGCACCACCGCCTGCTATATCGCCTATGACCAAACCGGCGACTGCCCCGTGTATCTGCGGGAATTTATGCCGGAGCAATTCTGCCGCCGCACCGAGTCCGGCGCTCTGCAACCGAAAGAGTCGGCGGCGGAGGAGTTTGCCCGTCTGTGCGAGCAGTTCGACACCCAAGGGCGCACACTCGCGAAACTGCGGGATTTGTCCATTATGCTCCCCGTTTACGATTTGTTTAAGCAAAACGGCACGTCGTATACCGTGTCGGAATATTTAGAGCCGCATACATTGTCCTAATTGCTCGCGCAAAAGGGCGGGCGGCTTTCGTGGAACGACACCCGCAAACTGTTTTTGCCGTTTTTGTCGTCCCTGCTCTCCTGCCACACGGCGGGTCTGTACCACTTCGCCATTTGCCCGCAAAACCTGCTGCTCGACGAAAGCGGGCGGTTGCGCTTAAACGGGTTTGACCTGCCGGAAGTGCGGCGCGAAACCGACCTCATCGAGCCGCAACTCGCGGACGGCTACGCCGCCCCCGAACAGTACACGCTCGGTAAATCCGTAGGGGCCGCGGCGGACGTGTATGCCGTGGCCGCCACGCTGTTCCGCGTACTTACCGGCAACCCGCCTCCGAGTGGCGCGCGCCGCGAAGCGGAAGGCAACGATTTGTTTATGCCCACCGAAGTGGCGAACGCGTTGCCCGAACACGTTGCGGAAACGCTCGCCGATGCGCTGCAACCCGATGCAAAACTGCGCATCCCCACGCTGTCCGAACTGCGCGACCGTCTGTCCACCGGTATGGTGGTGTCGGCGCTGGCACAGGAAGCGGAAGCGATGAACGCCCCGCGCGAGGAGAAAATGCCCAAAAACTCTGCCGGCAAAAAATACGCGATTTTGCTTTCCTGCCTGCTCGCGGTCATCCTGATTGTCGCGGGCGGCATCCTCTACTTTAAGTTGAGCCACCCCGAAAAAGACCCGAACGGCACAAGCCAAACCGCCACGCTTCCCACCCTGACCGAAACCGAAAAGCCCACCTCGACCGAGGCGGCGGGTCTCGTGTCCTTTGCGCCGGATTTGTCCGACGGCAAGCAGGATTACTACGCTCTGCCGATTGAGGGCGGCGTACGGGTGAAAGACACCTACCCCGTCACCGTGGTCGGCTATCAGTACAGCGATTCCGTGCCGGCGGGCTACATCGTGGCGCAAAACCCGGTTGCGGGCGCGCCCGTGCCGGACAGCACGACCATTTCGGTCTATTTAAGCGCCGGCAAAGCGCGTACCGCCGTGCCGGACGTGACCGGCTGGAAAGCGGAACACGCGAAAATCTATCTGGAAGCGCTCGGCTTCCGTGTGGAAACCGCCGAGGGCGCGGATACGTCGGTAGACGTAGGTTGTGTGTTCGGTACGTGGCCGGAAGCGGGCACCGAGCCCCTCAACGGCAACAAAGTGACGCTGCGCGTCAACAACACCCCGAAAACCACCGCCGCCGAAGCGGAAGAACTCTCCGAAGCGGACGAGCCGCTTGACGATACGGGCGAGGAGGAGTAACTATGCAAAAAACCACGTTGTCTGAGTTCGGCACGAAACTGTTTTTGCGTGCCCTCATCGCCGCGGCGCTGTGTATGATCGTGTATCTGTCGTTCGGCTTTATTTTCACCGCCGTCGGCACGAAGCAAGCGGGCTACACCGTCTATCACCAGGAAGAAGACGGCACGCTCACCAATATGGGCGACTATTACTTTGACGAAATAAGCGCCCTCGAAGAAGAGGCCTCCGCCGCCGACGAAACCGGCACAACCGCCGCCGAATCGGTCTATTATCGGCAAGCCATCCGCACCGAAATGTCGCCGTTTTTGAAAGTGATTTCCTTTATCCTCTCGGAAATCTGTATGCTCGGGATGTATATCTCGATGTTGTACGTTTCCGCATGGGAACAGGGCCGCAAAAACGCCCAAAACGACGAGGGTGACGGCTTCGACAAATGGTTTGGCCTGCGCGCCGGTGCGTTTGCAACGCTCCCGCTTTGCATCGCGTGGGTCGCGCTTCTTATGAGCAAACTCGGCTGGTTTAACCCCGAATTTGCCGGCACGTTTAAGCTCTTGATGGCGCCGTGGTTCCCGATTGTCACCGCGATGATGCCCGCCGCCGCGACCGCGTCGATGGCGTGGTGGGTGCCGTTTGCGATGTTGCCGCTGATAGCGCTGAAACCCGCCACCACCCACGTCGCCTACGTTCTCGGCGCGAACGATATCGTGTTGCGGGACAAAATCCTCTATAAGGGTAAGAAAAAGAAAAAGAAAAAATCCCGTCGGGCATAATTTTTCCCCGCGCCCATACAGTTTTGTATGGGAGGGATGTTTGTGAAACAAAACGCCAAAACCGCCCTGTTTTGGGGCGTACTGATAGAATGTGCCGTGGTGCTTTGCGCCGTCACGATCGGACAGCGCCCGCAAACCGCCGTTACCGCGCCCACCGATACCCGTCCGCTTATTTTGCTGGATGCGGGTCACGGCGGCGAAGACGGCGGCGCGCTCGCCCCCGACGGCACGTGCGAAAAAGACCTCAATTTAGACCTGACCCTCACCCTGCGCGACACGCTGACCTTTTGCGGTTGCCGCGTAGCGACCACCCGCGACACGGACACAGGACTCGGCGAGGGCGACACCGTGCGGGCGCGCAAAGTATCCGATATGAAAGCGCGGCTCGCGCTTTACGATGCCGCCGACGTGGTGCTTTCCGTCCACCAAAACAAGTTCGGCGACACCGCCTGCCGCGGCGCGCAGTTTTTCTATTCGCAAAACGCGCCCGAAAGCAAACTGCTCGCCGAAACGGTGCGTAATCGCTTCGTGGCGCTTGTGCAACCGGACAACACGCGCGAACTGAAAATCGGCGGCGACAACGTGTTTTTGCTCTACAAAACCCAAACGCCCGCGGTACTTGCGGAATGCGGATTTTTGAGCAATCCCGACGACCTCGCCACGTTAAAAGACCAAACAAGCCGCGACAAAATCGCCTTGGCGCTTGCCGGCGGCGTTCTCGATTATCTCGGCTGAAAGGATGTGAAAACCGATGGCACAAAAGAACAAAACCGTCTACATCTGCTCGGAATGCGGCGCGGAAAGCTTGAAACCCGCAGGTCGGTGCTTTACCTGCGGCGCGTGGGGCACGGTGCAAGAAGAAATCCGTGTTGCCTCCACCGCCTCGTCCCGCACGGTAACGGCGGCGGCAAAACCCACTCGCCTGCGCGACGTTTCCACCGCCGAAGATCCCCGCATTTTAACGGGGCTTTCGGAGCTTGACCGCGTTTTGGGCGGCGGCATTGTCCGCGGCGGCGTGATGCTCATCGGCGGCAACCCCGGCATCGGTAAATCCACCCTGCTTTTACAAATTTGCGAAACGCTCGGCGCGGACAAGCGTATCCTCTACGTCTCCGGCGAGGAATCCGCCCGCCAAATCAAACTCCGCGCCGACCGGCTCGGGGTAAACAGCGAAAACGTCCTGCTCCTTTGCGAAACCGACGTGGATGCGATTTTGGCGGCGATTGACAGCGAATCCCCCGACCTTGTGATTATCGACTCAATTCAGACAATGAGTTTGCAAGCCGTCGCCTCGTCCCCCGGAAGTGTCACGCAGGTGCGCGAATGCACGTCGGCGCTGATGCGCGCCGTGAAAGCGGCGGATATTCCGCTGTTTATCGTCGGCCACGTCAACAAAGACGGTGCGATTGCCGGCCCGAAAGTCATGGAACACATCGTCGATTGCGTGCTGTATTTCGAGGGCGACCGCCATTCGAGTTATCGCCTTTTGCGCTGTGTTAAAAACCGCTACGGCGCCACCGACGAAATCGGGATGTTCGAGATGCGCGACAAAGGGCTTGTCGGCGTGGAAAACCCGTCGCTCGCCCTGCTCTCCGGCCGACCGGTCAACGTCTCCGGCATCTGTGTGGCGTGCACGATGGAGGGCTCGCGCCCGATTTTAGCCGAAGTGCAGGGGCTTGTGTCCCCCACCGCGTTCGGCAACCCGCGCCGGATGTCCACCGGCTTCGACCAAAACCGCTTGGCGCTTCTTTTGGCGGTACTCGAAAAACGCGCCGGCTACTTCTTCTCGAATCTCGACGCGTATATGAACGTCGTCGGCGGACTGTGGCTCAATGAGCCCGCCGCGGAACTGCCGGTGGCGTTGGCGCTTGTCACCGCGCTTAAAGACAAGCCCGTCTCCGAAGGCGTTGCCGCGTTCGGCGAAGTCGGACTGACCGGCGAAATTCGCTCGGTATCCCAAGCGGATGCGCGTGTCGCGGAAGCGGCGCGGCTCGGCTTCAAGAAAGTGCTTCTCCCCTACCACAACCTGCAAGGACTCGCCCCCCGCAACGACATCGAAATCATCGGGGTCAAAACGGTGCGCGATGCGTTTGAGGCGCTCGATTGACCAAATAATGAAAAAGACTTGCTTTTTCCCGAAAAATCGTGTATACTGGAAAGTCGAAAAAGAAACGAGGAATGGTTATGACCTATACCCGCCGCAATCAAGGCACCTGCTCGCGCAGCGTGAGTTTTGATTTAGAAAACGGTATTCTCAAAAACGTCCGCTTTGAGGGCGGATGCAACGGCAACTTGCAAGGCATTGCCCGCCTTGTGGAGGGAATGGATGCCGAGGAAGCGATGAATCGCCTTTCCGGTATCCGTTGCGGCTTTAAGCCCACCTCCTGCCCCGATCAGTTGGCGCAGGCGATTGCCGCCGCGTTGAAAGAAGGTTGATTGTATGCGAATTCAAGACGACAGCGATATGAAAATCGTGGGCGAATACGTCGAGCCGGAAGATGCCGCCGACGAACTCACCCGTCTCTTAAAAGAACAACAGGAAAACGGCAACTTGGACCGCGCCCGCGCCCTCGGCGAAGCGTTGGTGGAAGCCGCGCGCGAAGCGGCAAGCGAGCACCCGTCCGAAAACGAAACGCTGCTCTTACAGCGTTGGCTGCTTCTCCTTTTTACCACCGACATCGAGGTGCAGCGCCTGCTGCCGAACGGGCTTGTCGCCCGCACCGCGTTCGGTCGCTTCTATGACGTGTTACAGCAGACCGAGCCGGCGATTTACGAACAACTCCAACAAAACGGCAGTTTGTCGTTCTACTACCTCTGCCAAGAGGACGGCGCGATTCTCAAAACCAAAGCCGCCGAGACGTTTGCCTCTCTCTGCGGCCGCGGCGACGATAAAACCACCATCGCCCTCGGCAAAACGCTCATCGAGCAATGCAAGGTGAAGGTCGATGCCCTCGCCGATGCGCAGGAGTTTGTGCAATAACGAAAAAGCCAGTATCCCCCGACTTTGGTCGGGGGATTTTTCTTGCACATATCCACTCTTTGTGGTACAATAAGGAAAACGAAACGAAAGGCGGAAAACGTATGTATGTGTTGATTACCGGCGCATCCAGCGGCATCGGGCGCGAGATGGCGCGGTGTTTTGCCGAATGCGGATGCGATTTGATTTTGGCGGCGCGGCGGCTCGAACGGTTGCAGGAACTCGGCGCCGAACTCGCCGACACCTACGGCTGCCACGTGCTGACGAAACAAACCGATTTGACCGACGAGCATCAGGTGCGCGCGCTTCACGCCGCCTGCCTGCCGCTTGACCCCGAAATCGTGGTCAACTGCGCGGGATTCGGCAAAATGGGCTATTTTTCCGACATCGCGCTCGAAGACGAACTCGATATGCTCAAAACCAACGTCACCGCGGTGCATATTTTAACAAAACTGTTCGCGCAGACGATGAGCGAGGGCACGATTCTCAACGTGTCGAGCATCGCGTCCTTTGCGCCCGTGCCCCTGCTCGCCGCCTACGGCGCAACCAAAGCGTACGTCCAAAGTCTGTCCCGCGCGGTCAACTACGAACTGAAAAAGCAGGGCAAACCCGTGCAGGTCGCGGTGCTGTGCCCCGGTCCGGTTTCCACCGAATTCAACGACGTGGCGGACGCGACCTTCCGCATTCCCGCGATGTCGGCAAAAACCTGCGCGTGGCTCGCGGTGGACGGGATTTTGTCCCACCGCAAGGTGATTTTGCCGGGGCTTATCCCCCACGCGATGAACGTGCTCGCCAAGATTACGCCGGCTTCGGTCGTGATGCCGGTTGAATTCCTCGGCGAAAAGGCAAAAATGAAGAAATGAGCGACTTTCCCGCCACGCTCCCCGCAGAATTCACGGCGCGTATGCGCCGCCTGCTCGGGGACGAATTTTCCGATTTTTACAGCGCGCCGCCCCGCCGCGGGCTGCGCGTGAATACCGCGGTTATCCCTGCCGAAACGGTCAAAAAACGGTTGCCGTTTGCGCTCGCTCCCGCGCCGTTTGCCGAAAACGGCTTTTTCGTCGACAGCGACCGAAAAGTGGGCGCGCACCCGCTTCACCACGCGGGCGGCTTTTATATGCAAGAGCCGTCGGCGCAGTCGGCGGTCACCGCGCTCGCCGTGAAAGCGGGCGAAACCGTGCTCGATACCTGCGCCGCCCCCGGCGGCAAATCCACCGCCATCGCCGAAATGCTCGGCGACACGGGGCTTTTGTGGTGTAACGAATACGTGCGCCCGCGGGCGAAGATTCTCTGCCAAAACCTCGAACGG
>JAKSPN010000040.1 GCA_024404755.1 Clostridia bacterium
TTTTCGTGGGGTTTCATCGTATTGTTTTCGCTGGTTGTCGGCATCGTCGTCGGCGTGCTCGACTGCATTCCGGCGCTTCGTGACACCTCGTTTGCCGATCCGGCGCTCACCTTTGACGTGTGGATTCCGCTGGCGATTTTCGTCGTCCTCGGCAGCAAAAACACCCTCGATGCCGCCCTCAAATGCTTCGTTTTCTTTCTTATCAGTCAACCGGTTATCTACCTCGTCGAAATCGCCTGCGACTATTTCATAGGCGGCGGCGTGCTCTCCGAATTATTCCACCAATATTTCGTCACCTACTACATCGGCGCCGGCTGGCTGAAATGGACGTTGCTCACCCTCCCCGGCGGCGCGATTGCCTATCAGGTGAAGCGCGACAACGTTCCCGCCGTCGTCATTTTGGCGGTGGCGACCGGCGGTCTCGCCGGTCTCGGGATGGGCTACGTGTTCGATATACTCCCCTCGTCGTTCCCGCGCCACCTGCTCAGCACGATTTTCTGCTTTGTGATGGCGTTTGCGCTGTGCTTTATGGTGCTGAAAAAGAAAAACACCCGCGTTTTAGCCGTCGCCATCACCGCGGTCGCGGTCCTCACCGCCGCGGCGCTGTTTTTCTTCTTCTCCGGCACACCCGTAGACAGTATGACGACTTACGACGTTGGTCCGAAAACCGCCGTCTCCTGCGAAATCAAGGATAAAGCGATTGCCGAAGCGGAGTTGGACAGCGATAACGCGCTCGTCATCCACACCTCCGAAGCCATCGGCAACACGGTCATCACCGTCACTTACGACGACGGCACCACCGCCGACTTCCTCGTCACCGTCGATTCCCACGCGCTGACCATCGAAGAAATGCAATAAGAGAAAACATAAAAAGCGCCTTGTCTTGCGACAAGGCGCTTTTGTTATGCGCAATTATTTCAGTTTGTACCCGCATTTAAGGCAGAAGAACGCGTTGTCCGGAATGGGCGTGCCGCATTGCGGGCAGCAACCGTTGCCGGTCATCGGTTGCGGTTCCAGCGATTCCTCGCGGAACGGCTCGTTCAGCGTACGAATCGGCGCTTGCGGATTTTGGCTTACCACCGGCGCAGGGGTCGGCGCGGAAGCCGCCGTCGGATGCTCGCTCATCAAATCCGCCGCTTTTAAGCCCACGGGAATGCTCGGCATCGCCGCGGCGGTTTCGCCGCTGAACGCCGGTTGCTCCCACGAAAGCGTGTGCGAGCGGCGACGGTAGCGGAACAACACGATGGCGAAGAACAAGAACGCAAGCGCATACAGCGCCGAGCCGATACCGTTAAGGTTGCCGAACCACAGCGACAACCCCGCATCCGCCGCCATTCCCAAAAACGCCAGGCACAGCATCACGCCCGCCAAACCGCCGGCGCGTTTGCCGAAATCGCCGGTTTTGGCGGTGAACAACGCGCTGTTGACCGCGCGGGTGGCGGAGATGAAGAACAACAGATACACAAGCCCGCCGACCACCATCACGGCGCAAAGCCCGAGCAGCAACCACATCGTCGTTTCGCAGGCGAGCAGGTTTTTCACCGCGGCGACGACGGCATCCGACTCTTCGGCGGAAAGCAGTTCCACGAGCGCGGCGCGTTCCAGCCACAAGCCGACACCGAGCAGCGCGCCGCACACCGTCACGATAATCGCGGCGACTTTGCCGATAACGGTATATACCTTTAATACAATCGGCCCGCCTTTGCGGAAGTTCACGCGGTTCGTGTACCCCTGCGCGAGGCACAGCCACAAGCCGACGAGCGCCAAAACGTTACCAAGCGGCAAGTCCTCCGACTGCGCGACCGCCTCGCTGTCCGCCGCATCGCACAAGACGGAAATGGCTTTGAGCGCATAGGGGTTTAAGTCGGTGCCGGTCACCTCGGAAAACGAGGTCACCGCCGATTTTACGTCGTTCACGTCCACGGCTACCGCCGGCGAGAAGAACGAAAACACCGCCGAAAACACCACCGCCGCCGTCAGGCAAATCACAGCGATTAAAAACACCACCGAACCGGCGGTTTCTTTCAAAAGACCCGTCGCGGCGGACGGCTCGCCCGCCTCCATCGGGGTTTGGCAACGCGAACAGACCGGCTCGTCCGTTTGGCGGTTACACGCAGGGCATCTCCACAACATAGAAATTCCTCCTTGTTTTTCTCTCTTATCCTTGGGCTTCCTGCTCGTCGAGCGTCATCTCGTACGCAGGCAAAAATTCTTTGATAAAGCAATCCACCGCCGCGATATCCATCGCTTTCAGCGCCTTTTCGGTGGATTTGCGGGCGGACACGAATTCGCGGTTGCCCATTTTCAGCTCTTCCACGCATTTGATGAGCGCGGACAACTTGTCGGCGGCTTTAACGAATTTCGTCTCGACACTATCCTCCGCCAAAAGCAGCGGCGCGTACTCGTCGCGCAAATTTTCCGGCAACTTTTGAAGCAGACGTTCGTTCGCCTCTTTTTCCACCTGTTTGTAGGCATCCCGCAGGGTTTCGTCGTGGTATTTCACGGGCGTGGGCAAATCGCCGGTCAAAATTTCGGACATATCGTGATACAGCGCCAAAAGCACGCATTTTCCCTCGTCCACGTTGCCGCCGAAGCGACTGTTTTCAATCGCCGCCAGCGCGTGGGCAAGCACCGCCACCTCGGCGGTATGCTCATATAAACTCTCCGAGCGGACGTTGTGCATCAGCGTCCAGCGGGGGATATATTTCATGCGCGACATCATCGCGTAAAACGTAGGTTTCATACCGCACTCCCTTTGCTCTTTTAGATTCCTTTTTAGTGTATCACAGTCCCCCGCTTCTGTCAATGTTCGACAGCGTTCCCGACGGAAAATGTTAAATTTGTGTAAAAAAACCGACCATTTGTCCCTTGACTAAAAATACCAATCGCTTTATATTAAATGTGTATGCGAAAACCCAAAATTTTTAGAGGAGGCATCCCGTATGCAATTCATTTTTGACCACTTGTACGTGGCCAGCCTGTTTGCTTCGATCGTCGCCCTCGTCTTCGCGTTTATCCAAGCCAAAGTCGTGCTTGGCGCTGACGAAGGTACCGACAAAATGAAACAAATCTCCCAGGCCGTCCGCAAAGGTGCTTCGGCGTTCCTTAGCCGTCAGTACCGCACCGTCGCCATCTTCTTTGCCTGCATGTTCGTCGTGCTGTGCATCATGGCGGCTCTCGAACTGCTCACCTGGTACGTGCCGTTCGCCTTCCTGACCGGCGGTTTCTTCTCCGGTCTGTCCGGCTTCATCGGCATGACCATCGCCACCCGTGCGAACGACCGCACCGCGAACGCCTGCCGTTCCGGTCTTAACCGCGGTCTGCGCGTGGCGTTCTCCGCCGGTTCCGTTATGGGCTTCACCGTCGTGGGCCTCGGTCTTCTCGACATCTCCCTGTGGTACGCCCTTATGGACCTGTGCTTCAACGAGTCCCTCGAGAACATCACCGCCGCAATGGTGACCTTCGGTATGGGCGCTTCTTCCATGGCGTTGTTTGCCCGTGTGGGCGGCGGTATCTTCACCAAAGCCGCTGACGTGGGCGCTGACCTCGTGGGTAAAGTCGAAGCCGGTATTCCGGAAGACGACCCGCGCAACCCCGCCGCGATCGCTGACAACGTCGGCGACAACGTGGGCGACGTTGCCGGTATGGGTGCCGACCTGTACGAAAGTTACGTCGGTTCGATGGTTTCCACCTGCGCCCTCGGCGTGGTGGCTGCCACCTACACCCCGAGTTTTGACAAGTTCAACTCCGTTGCGCTCCCGCTTTTGATGGCGGCCATCGGCGTTGTCTGCTCCCTCATCGGTACCTTCTTTGTCCAAACCAAAGAAGGCGCTTCCCAGAAAAACCTGCTCGCGGCTCTTCGCCGCGGCACCAACTTCGCCGCCATCGCTTCCGCGGCGGTTGCCCTCGGCCTGATCCTCCTTATGGGTATGCCGTTCGGCCTCTATTGGGCGATTCTCGCCGGTCTTCTTTCCGGCGTGCTCATCGGTCTTTGCACCGAGTACTTCACCTCTGACACCTACAAACCGACCCAGAAAATCGCCGCGACTTCCGAGACCGGCACCGCGACCCTCATCATCAGCGGTCTGGGCACCGGTATGATGTCCACCGTTCTGCCGATTTTGATTGTCGGTATCGCTATCCTCGTGGCGTTCTTCTGCGCCGGTGGTGCCGATAGCGCCAACCTCGGTCTGTACGGTATCTCCCTTGCCGCTGTCGGTATGCTGTCCACCCTCGGTATCACCCTCGCGACCGATGCGTACGGCCCGGTCGCGGATAACGCCGGCGGTATCGCCGAGATGTCCGGCCTCGAGCCGGAAGTCCGCGAGCGCACCGATGCTCTCGACTCCCTCGGCAACACCACCGCTGCTACCGGTAAAGGTTTTGCTATCGGCTCTGCCGGTATGACCGCGTTGGCCCTCATCGCCAACTTCAAAGAGAAACTCGTCGAAGCGAATGCTGATAAATTCAACACCGCCATCGACCTGCTCGACCCGAAAGTGCTCGTCGGTCTGTTCATCGGCGCGTGCTTGCCGTTCCTGTTCTCCGCCCTGACCATGAACTCCGTTTCCCGCGCTGCCCAGAGCATCGTGGTGGAAGTTCGCCGTCAGTTCAAAGAGATCAAAGGCATCATGGAAGGCGAAGCCGAGCCGGACTACGCGACCTGCGTGGATATGTGCTCCAAAGCGTCTTTGAAAGAGATGATTCTTCCGGCCGTTGTCGGTATCGCCGCTCCGATCATCGTGGGTTGCACCCTCGGCGGTTTCGGTGTGCTCGGTATGCTCTGCGGCTGCACCGTGTCCGGCTTCATTATGGCTATCTTCATGGCCAACGCCGGCGGTGCGTGGGATAACGCGAAGAAATACATCGAGACCGGTGCCCACGGCGGCAAAGGCAGCGACCAGCACAAAGCGGCCGTTGTCGGCGACACCATCGGCGACCCGTTCAAAGATACTTCCGGCCCGTCCATCAACATCCTCATCAAACTGGTCTCCATGGTTTCCATCGTGTTCTCCGGTTTGATTGCGACCTGCAACTGGTTCTAATCAGTTACAAACAAGCGGCACGACAAACGTCGTGCCGCTTTTCTTTTTGTTTTCAATTTAACCCTTGCAACTTTGTTTCCTTTATGGTATACTACCCCCTGTTACGTAAAAACAAGAAAGGAGGTGTCGCTGTGAACAACGAGGCCGCCCAATTCAAAAAAATGACCGAAACACCGGTCAAACCGCTGATTGCCTCCCTCGCGGTGCCGACGATTATCAGTATGCTGATTACCGCCATCTACAACACGGCAGACACCTTCTTCGTCGCCAAAATCAGCACCGCCGCCACCGCCGCCGCGGGACTTGTGTTTTCGCTGATGACCCTCGTGCAGGCATTCGGCTTCACGTTCGGTCTCGGCGCGGGCAGTCTTATCTCCCGCCTGCTCGGTCGCCGCGAAGCGGATGCCGCCGAACGGTTCGCCTGCTCGGCGCTCGCCGCCGGCGTGGTGCTCGGCATTCTCTTCGCCGTGTTCGGCAACCTCTATTTAGAGCCGATTGTCCGCCTGCTCGGCGCAGACGACGGCAACGTCGCCGACGCGATGGCGTACGGCAAATACATCTTAATCGGTATGCCCGCGTCGCTGTCCTCGTTTATCCTCAACAACCTGTTGCGCGCCGAGGGCAAGGCCAAATTCGCCCTCATCGGCATTATGTCCGGCGGCATCTTAAACGTCGCGCTTGACCCGCTGCTCATTTTCACCTTCAAAATGGGCACCGCCGGCGCGGCAGTCGCCACCGCGGTGTGCCAACTGATTAGTTGCGCGGTGCTTCTCACCGCCTATTTCCGCGGCAAAACCATCTTAAAACTCCGCCTCCGTCAGGTGTCGCTCAAACCCCGCACCTACGGCGCGATTCTCAAAAACGGAATGCCCTCGCTGTTCCGTCAGGGACTTTCGAGCATCGCCACCATTATGCTCAACCGCTACGCCGCCGCCACCGGCGCGCTGGCGGCCGCCGCGTTTATGGCGAGCGAGCAGGAAATGGCTTCCGCCGCCGTCGCCGCGATGTCCATCGTCACCAAAGTGTTTATGGCGATTTTCTCCGCGGTCATCGGTTTCGGTCAAGGGTATCAGCCGGTCGCCGGCTACAACTACGGCGCCAAAAAATTCGGGCGCGTGCGCGAAGCCGCCGTCTTTATGTGGGTGGTGTCCACCTGCATTTTAACCGCGCTCGGCGGGCTGTGTTTCTGGTTTGCGCCGGAGATTATCCACGCCTTCCGCGACGACCCGAACGTGGTCAAAATCGGCACCGCCGCCCTGCGCGCACAATGTGTCTGTATGCCGCTTTTGCCCATTGGCGTGACCTGCAATATGTCGTTCCAATCCATCGGCAAGCCGCTGCTCTCGACCATCACATCCTCCATGCGGCAAGGGCTGTTCTTCATCCCGCTGATTCTCATTTTGGCGCCCACCTTCGGCCTCACCGGTGTCGAATACACCCAAGCCGCCGCCGAGGTGCTGACCGCCGCCGCCTCGCTTCCGTTTTTGCTGGTGTTTTTGCGCCGGCTCAAACGCGACGACAAGGCACAACAAACCGAACAAAATTAAAAAGAGCGTTGCTGTTGCAACGCTCTTTTTTATGCTTTTTACTCGTCCGTCGTGACCACTCTGCCGAGCGTAATCACTTTTCCGCCCTCGCCGGTCAGGGTCAGCACGTCGTCTTTCACCGCAAAGGTGTATTCCGTCGGCTGTGCGCCCACTTCGTTCATCGTCACGGTCACGGTTTTGCCTTTGACCTCATAATAGAGCCACGTCACCGTCTCGCCCTGCGTCACTGTGCCGGTGTCGTTGTCAAAAAACGTGAGCAACGTATCCGGTTGGTCGGGCGTTGTGGCTTTTTGCGACCACGAGCCATATAAATCTGCTTTACCGCACCCGCAAAGGGCGAGCATCAGCACCAAAATCACGGCGAACGCCGCGATGCGTTTTTTCATTCTAAAAACCACCTTTTCCGGGGAAACTTCTCTTGCATTTTACCTTGTTTTTTCCGTTCTGTCAAGAGTTACAAATCGTTTTGCGCCGTCGTGCGCTCCTCAATCACAAACCGCGCGTTGACCACCGTTTTTGCCGCCGCAAACGGGCGCATGAGATTCCACACCGAAATTCCCCGCAGGGCGTATTTCTCCCACAAATCGAGTTTCGCCGCCACGCTCCGCGCATCCTCAAACCATACCTCGTGCGCCTGCCCCGCTTCGTCGGTATAGGTGTAATACGGCGTTTGCGCCGTCTCGTCAAAGCGGATATCCGCGCCGAACTGTGCCGCGCGCGCCACCGCCTGCTCACACCCGAGCGAGGTGGCTTTCGTCTCGCCCTTGATATACGGAAGCGGCCAGTCATAGCCGTAGTTCGGCACGCCCAAAAACAGCCGTTCAGGCGGGATGTTGTCAGCGGCGAATGCCACCACCTGCTCCACCTTGTCAATCGGCGACACCGCCATCGGCGGACCGTAGGTATAGCCCCATTCGTAGGTCATTAAAAGCGCGTTGTTCGCCGCCGCCCCGAGCAGCGCGTAGTCGTGCGCCTCGTATAACAGTCCCGGCTGCGCGGCGGACGTTTTGGGCGCGAGCGCCACCAAAAGCGGCACGTTTTCGGCGTTTAAGCGCCCGCGCAAGCGATTGATAAATCCCGCATACTGCTCACGCTCGGCAGGCAACACAAACTCAAAATCCACGTCCACGCCGTAGTATCCCTTGGCTTTCACCGCCGCCACAATCTCATCGAACAGCGCTTCCTGTTTTTGCTCGTCGCCGAGAAGTACGGTGGAGAGCGTGTTGTCGAATTTTCCGTCCTCCCCGAGCGTGGTCAGCATAAACAGCGGTTGCACCCCGCCCGCTTTGGCGGCGGCAATGAGCGGCTCGTCGCCGAAAAGCGGCAGCAGCGTGCCGTCCTGTCGGATGCCATAAGAAAAAATCGTGAGATACGTTAAAAACGGCAGAGTTTGCCGCAGCAGTTCGCGGTCCACGTTCGGATACACGTACCCGTTGACCGCGATGGTCGTTTGCGGCGGCTTATCAAACGCCACCACCACCGTCTGCCCCTCATACAGCGTGCCGCTTTCGAGAATCAGCGGGTTGTTGCGTAAAAGCGCCCGCACCGACGTGCCCGTCCGCGCGGCAATCGACTCTATCGTGTCGCCCGCCGTTGCCGTCACCACCTCGGACGGGATTTGAATCACCACCGCCTGCCCCGCGACAAGCGGCTCGCTTGCCGAAAGACCGTTGTCCGCCAAAAATCGTTCGAACGCCACCCCGAAACGCGCCGCCACCTCTGCCGCCGTGTCGCCGGGTTTTACTACGTAAATTTCCATTTTCGTCACCTCTTAAAGCAACCTATGCCGCGTTTTTGCCCGCCATTCGCAAGGGACAAACCGAAAAAATAAAATATTTTTGTTCTTTTTGCGAAAAAAACTTGACAAATGCGTTTTTTCTATATATAATAGCGTGGTGCCCGCAAAAAGGTGACAACAAAATATGACTCATTAGCTCAGATGGTAGAGCACCTGACTTTTAATCAGGGTGTCCGGGGTTCGAGTCCCCGATGGGTCACCAAAAAATCCCGTTCGCTTACGCGAACGGGATTTTTTTATCCGAGCCGCAAACTTGGTATATCATCACGCCGTAAGGCGTGTATATCATCAAAGGCGGCTTTGCCGCCTTGATTCTTGCACTCACCCTCGCCGACCCGCAAAAATCTCATTTTTCCCGTTGACGATGGGAAAAATTACTGCTATACTATAAGGTAACGTAAAAAGCAGGAGGGATTCTCTTGTACCGTATTGTGAAAAAAGACCGCTTAAATCCGACGGTGTCGCGGATGGTGATTGAAGCCCCCGCGGTGGCGAAAAAAGCCCAGCCGGGACAGTTCATCATCCTGCGCGTGTCGGAGGACGGCGAGCGCATTCCGCTGACCGTTGCGGACTATGACCGCGAGGCCGGCACGGTGACGATTATTTACCAAATCGTCGGCGCAACCACCATGAAATTAGATCAAAAAGAAGCCGGCGACTCCATCACCGATTTCGTCGGCCCGCTTGGCAAACCCACCGAAACGGCGGGACTTAAAAAAGTTGCCGTCATCGGCGGCGGCGTCGGGTGCGCGATTGCCTACCCCGTCGCCAAAAAGATGAGCGAACAGGGCATTTCCGTCCACTCGATCGTCGGCTTCCGCAACAAAGATTTGGTGATTTTAGAGGACGAATTCCGCGCCGCCTCCGAAAAATACGTGCTGATGTCCGACGACGGCTCGGCAGGACAAAAAGGGCTTGTCACCGACGCGCTCAAAGCGCTGATTGAAGCGGGCGAGCAGTACGACGAAGTGGTCGCCATCGGCCCCTTGATTATGATGAAATTCGTGTGCAAACTCACGAAAGAATACGGCATCAAAACCGTCGTCAGTATGAACCCCATTATGATTGACGGCACGGGAATGTGCGGCGGTTGCCGCCTGACCGTCGGCGGCGAAACCAAATTCGCCTGCGTGGACGGGCCGGAATTTGACGGTCACTTAGTCGATTTCGACGAAGCGATGTCCCGCGGCGCGACCTACCGCGAGTTTGAGGCGGGCGCGCGCGAGCAAACCTGCAATCTGTTTAAGGGGGTTTGAGCGATGCCGAATATGAGTTTAACCAAATGCCCCATGCCGTCCCAAAGCCCCGACGTACGCCGCCGCAACTTCTTGGAAGTGGCGCAGGGTTATGACGAGCAAACCGCCAAAGAAGAAGCCGCGCGGTGCTTAAACTGCAAGCATCGCCCCTGCACCGAGGGTTGCCCCGTGCATATCCGCATCCCCGATTTTATCGCGGCGGTGGCACAGGGCGATTTTGACCGCGCGTACGCGATTTTGAGCGAGCAAAGTTCGCTTCCCGCCGTGTGCGGCCGTGTCTGCCCGCAGGAAACCCAATGCGAGGGTAAGTGTGTCCGCGGCATTAAAGGCGAGCCGGTCGCCATCGGGCGGCTCGAACGCTTTGTCGCCGATTGGCACCTGAAAAACGGCAAAGCCGCCGTGCCCGCGCCCGCCAAAAACGGCAAACGTGTGGCGATTGTCGGCTCGGGACCTGCCGGTCTCGCCTGTGCCGGCGACCTTGCCAAAAAGGGTTACGACGTGACCGTCTTCGAGGCGCTTCACGCGGTCGGCGGCGTGCTGGTGTACGGCATTCCCGAATTCCGCCTGCCGAAAAGCATTGTCGCGCAAGAGGTGGACGGCTTAAAAGCCCTCGGCGTGACGTTCGAGACCAACACCGTCATCGGCAAAACCGTCACGGTGGACGAACTGTTTGAAACCGGCTTCGATGCCGTGTGTATCGGCTCGGGCGCGGGTCTGCCCCGCTTTATGAACATCCCGGGCGAAAACCTGCGCGGTGTCTACTCCGCCAACGAGTTTTTGACCCGTATCAACTTGATGAAAGCGTATAAAGAAGACAGCGACACCCCCATCAAACGCGCCAAACGCGTCGCCGTTGTCGGCGGCGGCAACGTCGCGATGGATGCCGCACGGTGCGCGATGCGCCTCGGTGCGGACGAAGTGTCGATTGTCTACCGCCGTTCGGAAGCGGAATTGCCCGCCCGTCTCGAAGAGGTGGAACACGCAAAAGAGGAAGGCATCGTCTTCCGTCTGCTCCAAAACCCCGTCGCGATTCACGGCGACGAGAACGGCGACGTGGCGGAAATCGAATGTGTGAAAATGGAACTCGGTGAGCCGGACGCTTCCGGTCGCCGCCGTCCGGTGGAGATTGAAAACTCCAACTACCGTCTTCCGGTCGATTGCGTAATTATCGCCATCGGCACCTCCCCGAACCCCCTCATTCGCTCGACTACCGCGGGACTCGAAACCGGCCGCGGCGGCATTCTCGTAGCGGACGAACAAGGTCGCACCACGCGGCAAGGCGTGTGGGCGGTCGGCGATGCCGTCACCGGCGCCGCCACCGTCATTTTGGCGATGGGCGCGGGCAAAACCGCCGCCGCTTCCATCGACGAATATTTGCAACACAAATAAAGAAACCTAACACAAAAGGAGTGTTTTTATGGATAACCGTCATATTGACACCATCTGCGCCCAAGGGTGCTACAAACCGAAAAGCGGCGAGCCGCGCGTCGTGCCGATTGCCCAAAGCACCACTTATCTTTACGAAACGTCCGAGGCGATGGGCGACCTGTTCGACCTCAAAGCCGACGGCTTTTTCTACACCCGTCTCGGCAACCCCACCACCGACGTGGTCGAGAAGAAAATCGCCGCGATGGAGGGCGGTGTCGGCGCGATGATGACCTCTGCCGGTATGTCCGCGACGTTGCTCGCCGTGCTCAATATCGCCGGTGCGGGCGACCATATTGTCGCTTCTTCCGCGCTCTACGGCGGCACGTTCAACCTCTTTGAAAACACCTTGCCGGAGCTCGGCATCACCACCACCTTCGTCTCCCCGAAAGCGAGCGACGAAGAACTCGAAGCGGCGTTCAAACCCAACACCAAACTCGTGTTCGGCGAGTCGATTTCGAACCCGTCGCTGGCGGTGCTCGACATCGAAAAATTTGCGAAACACGCCCACGCCCACCACGTTCCGCTGATTGTGGACAACACCTTCCCCACCCCGATTTTCTGCCGCCCGTTCGAGTGGGGCGCGGACATCGTCGTCCACTCCACCAGTAAGTATCTGGACGGTCACGCGGTGGCGCTCGGCGGCATCATCGTAGACAGCGGCAACTTCGACTGGACGTCGGGCGACTACAAAGGGCTTACCGAGCCGGACGAGAGTTACCACGGGCTCACCTACACCGAAGCGTTCGGCAATGCGGCGTATATCACCAAAGCGCGCACCCACTTGATGCGCGACCTCGGCGCAACCCCGTCGCCGTTCAATGCGTTTCTCTTGGACCTCGGCTCGAACACACTGCACCTGCGGATGCCGCGCCACGCGGACAACGCGAAACGGCTCGCCGAAGCGCTCGAAAAAGACCCGCGTATCGCCTACGTGACCTGCCCGTCACTCCCCTCGTCGCCCGACTACGAGCTGACCCAAAAATATATGCCGAACGGCACCTGCGGTGTCATTTCGTTCGGCATCAAAGGCGGTCGCGACAACGCGCAGGCGTTCCAGGGCTTCTTAAAGCTCGCGGGCATCGAGACCCACGTTGCCGACCTGCGTACCTGTGTCTTGCACCCCGCTTCCACCACCCACCGCCAGATGACCGACGCGCAGCTCGAAGCCGCCGGTGTGCGCCCCGATATGGTGCGCTTCTCCTGCGGTATCGAAAACTTCGAGGATATCCTCGCCGACGTGATGCAGGCGCTCGACCAACTGAAATTCTAATGAAAAAGGCACGTCTTTTGACGTGCCTTTTTTTGGTTTCTTGACATTTTTTCCGTTTTCCGTTATAGTGGTTTTATGACGAAAGAAAGGGGGGCGCCGCGATGCGTGCCGTGAAAACACTTCTTGCCGCCGTCGGCGTATTGGCGGCGCTTTGCTGTCCGCTTTTGTCCGCCTCGGCGGGCGGCTATCTCTCCCGTTCGGTTAAAGACGTTCCCCCGCTTGCCACGATTGACAGCGGCGTTACCCCCGCCGTTTTTGTGCGTTCCGCCCCCGCGTTGGCGGCAGACGAAACCCTCCCCGCCGCGTATCGCTCGGACGATTACGGCTATATCACCCCCGCCAAAAGCCAAAAAGACACCAGCGCGTGTTGGGCGTTTTCCGCTATTGCCTGCGCCGAAGCGGATGCGATTAAAAACCTCGGTTTCCCGAAAGATACCGACTTTTCCGAATGGGCGCTGGCGTATTTTCTGTTCTACGGCAGCGTTGACCCGCTGGGCTTGCTTGCCGGCGACTGGATGGAGGTCAAATCCAACTATATGATGACCTCGTCCAACCTGTTTTTGACCACTCAATCCCTTTCGAGTTGGAAAGGCATCCACGAGGAAACGCTCGCACCGCTTTCGCGGGTGATGAACAACCACGAAGCGGGACTGCCGCCGGAACTTTGCTATAACGACGTGTTGCACCTTGAAAACGCACCGATGATGACCAACGCCACCGCCGCCGACCGCGAAAAGGTCAAAAACGCCATCAAAACCTACGGTGCGGCCTCCTCCGGCCTCTTTTATAACGAAACCTACTACAACACCGTCACCGCCGCCTACTATAACGGCGATATTATGGATGCCAACCACGCCGTCACCCTCGTCGGGTGGGACGACAACTACTCCCGTATGAACTTTTTGTCTGCCCATCGCCCCGCACAAAACGGCGCGTGGCTCGTCAAAAACTCGTGGGGGCCGGAATTCGGGAAAAACGGGCTGTTTTGGGTTTCCTACGAAGACGTGTCGATGTGCGCCGAAGAAGTAACCGCGCTGGATTTCGCGCCCGCCGACCGCTATGACCGCAACTACCAATACGACGGCACGCCCGGCTTCGCCACACTCAACTATGCGAACGGCTCCGCCACGATTGCCGCGACGTATACCGCCGCCGACAACGAACTGCTTGAAGCCGCCTCGCTGCTTCACTATGCCAACGGCAAAACCGCCTACACGTTAGACGTGTACAAAAATCCGACCGCGAAAAACCCCGCCTCCGGCACGAAAGTCGCCACCGTTTCCGGCGCGTTTGCCACCTCCGGTCTGTTCACCGTTCCTCTGCAAACGCCGGTAGAACTGCAAAAAGGCGACCGCTTCTCGCTGGTGTTTACGCTGACCTGCCCGTTCGGGCTGCAAGTGACCGTGGCGCTCCCCAACGAAAACCTGATGGCGGACGGCAGTCTCATTGCCCACAACACCGCCGCCGCGGGGCAGGGATTTTATATGAAAAAGGGCGCGTGGTACGACTTGTACAACGATTTCGGTGCTTCCCCGCGACTTCACGCGTATACCGTCCTGAAAGCGCGCCCCGCCACCACGGATACGACGAACGCCACCGTCCCCACTACCGAAACCACCGCGCTTGACCCCACCGCTACCGATTCCGGCTTGTGGGGCGACGTGAACAACGACGGCGCGGTCAATATGAAAGACGTGCTCGTTTTGCGTAAATATTTGGCGGGACTCGCCGTTACGCTCCGTTTCCAAAACGCCGACGTGGTCGCCGACTCCTCTCTCAATATGAAAGACGTACTGACTCTCCGCAAATTCCTGG
>JAKSPN010000041.1 GCA_024404755.1 Clostridia bacterium
GCTATTCGCCGTTACCGCCGAGGCATCGGTAATGACCGCCGCGGTGGTGGCGGCGTTGTCGCCCACCTCGGGTTGCGGGACGTTTTTATCCGCCACCAGCGGGAAAATCAGCACCCCTATCACCAGCACAAGCATCAGGATAAGCGTGGTAACTTTCGATTTGTTCATTTCAATCACCTCAACCCAAAAAGCAGGTCAAACGACCTGCTTTTTGTGATTTTATTTTGCAGAGACCGTAATCGTATCGTCCTCGCCCACCGCGAGCGTAAACGCTTTCGGCGGCGTGTCGTAGAGTTCAACGAGTTTCGCGGCAATCACGTCCTCCACCTCGCGGCGAATCGCCGAGCGCAAGTCGCGCGCGCCCCGCTTGCCGCCGTGGGTTTTCTTCGCAAGCGCTTCGCACACGGCTTTGTCCCACGAAAGCGTAATCTCGCGCTCTTTCAGCGGGTCCACGAGTTCCGAGAGCATCAAATCCGCGATGGCGGCGTATTCCTCCACCGACAGCGGGCGGAAATAGATTACCTCGTCCACACGGCTCAAAAATTCCGGCCGCAGGAAATCGGACAGCGCTTTGACCGCTTTGTCGCGCGCGCCCTGCTCCTGCGTTTTGCCGAAACCGAGCAGGTTTTCGCCGACGTTACTGCCGGCGTTGGAGGTCATCACAATGACGGTATTCTCAAAGTTGACCACGCGCCCGTGCGCATCGGTCACGCGCCCCTCGTCGAGGATTTGCAGCAAAATGTTGAGCACGTCGGGGTGCGCCTTTTCGATTTCGTCGAACAAGAGCACCGAATACGGCTTGCGGCGCACTTTTTCGGTCAGTTGCCCCGCTTCGTCATAGCCGACGTAGCCGGGCGGCGAGCCGATAATGCGCGACACCGCGTGTTTCTCCATAAACTCGGACATATCGAGGCGAATGAGCGTTTCCGGCGTGTCGAACAGTTGCGCCGCCAACACTTTGACGAGTTCCGTTTTGCCGACACCCGTCGGACCGACAAAGATGAACGAAGCCGGACGGCGGCGCGGACTAATCTGCACGCGGGTGCGGCGAATGGCCGCCGCAATCAGCGAAATCGCCTCGTCCTGCCCTTTGATTTTTTCTTTCAACTGGTCTTCAAGCCGCGACAACTTCGGCAGCATATCTTCTTGTACCTTGGTGGCGGGAATGCCCGTCCACAGTTCGATAACCCCCGCCAAATCCTCGTCGGTGACGGGTGCTTCGGTCGCATCGGCGCGCAGCGCATCCGCTTGGTCCTGCGCTTTGAGCAGTTCCGTGTGGATGGACGCCATTTTTTCGTAGTCCACCGGATCGTTTTCCATTTCCGCCTGCTCTTGTTTTTGCAGTTCGGCGATTTTTTCGGTCAGCACGCCGTAGGTGTCCGCCGTTTTGTTTTTGAGCATCCGCGCGGCGCACGCCTCATCGAGCAAGTCGATGGCTTTGTCCGGCAAGAAGCGGTCGGTGATATACCGTTCGGAAAGTTGCACCGCCCGACGGATGAGCGCATCGTTGATTTTTACCCCGTGATACGCCTCGTAGAACCCGCGCACGCCTTTGAGCATTTCCACCGTTTCGTCGATGGACGGCTCTTCCACCGTCACCGGTTGGAAACGGCGTTCGAGCGCGGCATCTTTCTCGATATACTTGCGGTATTCGTTGAAAGTCGTCGCGCCGATGACCTGAATTTCCCCGCGGGACAGCGCGGGTTTCAAGATGTTCGCCGCGGACATCGTTCCCTCCGCATCACCGGTACCGACGAGGTTGTGCACCTCGTCGATAAAGAGGATGATGTTCCCCTCGGCTTTGACTTCGGAGATGAGTCCTTTGATACGGCTTTCAAACTGGCCGCGGAACTGCGTTCCGGCGACGAGCGCCGTCATATCGAGCAGCAAAATCTCTTTGTTTTTGAGTTTGGCGGGCACGTCCCCCGCGGCAATGCGCTGGGCCAGTCCCTCCACAATGGCGGTTTTACCGACACCCGGCTCGCCGATTAAACAGGGGTTGTTTTTCGTGCGGCGGGACAAAATCTGGACCGCGCGGTAAATCTCGCGGTCGCGCCCCACAATGGTGTCAATCTCCCCTTTGCGGGCGCGGGCGGTCAGGTCGGTGCAGTACTGGTTTAAGTACTTGCGCTTTTTGTTTTTCTTGTCGGCTTTTGCCGCCTTTTTGTCGGACGGGGCGGGCGATTCCGGCTCATCCTCCTCGTCTTCCGCCTCGTCAAGCGGCTTCCCTCCGCCGAACATCTTTTGGAAAAAGGACTCCGCCGCCGTGCCGCCGAGTTCAAAATCGCCGTCTTCTCCGTCGCCGAGCATACCACTCATCATCGATTCCATTTGGTCGCCCATAGAATCGATATCTTCGTCGGAGATTCCCATTTTCTTGAAAATATCGTTGATGGGGCCGATGTTCAACTCCCGCGCGCAGGGGATGCAGTATCCCTCGTTGACGTTTTTACCGTCTTCCATGCGGGTGACGAACACCATCGCCGTTCTTTTTTTACACCGAGCACAAAGCATAGTTTCGTCCTTTCGTAGAGCAATCCGTTTATTCCGCGTCCGATTCTTTCGGCTCGCGGGAGGTTTTGATAAACACCGCCAAATAACTGAAAAACGCCGCCAACATCGCCGCAACGACAACGCCCACTAAAATGAGTTGCCATACGCGCGACACGTCGAACAAGGGCTGTACCAAAATAACCGCCACGGTATAAAAGAGTACCGTCGCCAATTTTCCGTACCATTTCGAACCGCGGATATTGTCGCCTTTTCCGAGCAGCAACAAGCCGCCCACCAACTGGCACAGTTCTTTCGCCACGCAGATAATGAGAAGCGGTAACAGTTCGATGTTTTGAATAGTCAGGCAAAGCGCCACCGTCATTTGGGTGAGTTTATCTGCCAGCGGGTCGAGAATTTTACCGAGGTCGGTAATTTGGTTGAAGCGGCGCGCCGCAAAGCCGTCTACCACGTCGGTGATACCCGACACAATCAGTGCCACCACCGCCCACGTGGTTTCGCCCCGCAGGTAGGTCACCGCGATAAACGGCACCAACACCAGGCGGAACAGCGACAACACGTTGGGTACGTTCCATTTCCAACTGACTTTAATCATAACAAGGGTCTCCGTTTCGTTTATTCGGCGGCCTTAGCCTCCGCTTCGGCTTTCGCCGTAGAAATCGCCCAATCGCGGACGTTTTCAATCAGTTCGTTGTCTTTCAGTTCAAAACGATGGACAACGTACGTGCTTTCCAATTTGTCGCGGGTAATCCACGGGTCTTCGACTTTGCTCGCCACCGACGAGGACACCGAAAGCGACAGCAGGTTGGCGATAATCAGCACACACACGCCGCCTTCCACCGCGCCGACGATAAAGCCGAGAATGCGGTTGACCGCGTTAATCCCCGGCAGGGACATCGTGCGATTCAAGAGAATAACCGCCAACAGCGCCGCCGCCAAAAGCACCACGAACAACGCGATGAAGCAACCGCCGGTCAAGGTGTTGACCATCGCCGGACGCACCGCTTTTTCCGTCACGTCGTCAATGGCTTTCTTTCCGGCGGTGCGGGAGCTGATGTCCGCTTTTTTAAGGCAGTCATCCACGGTAACCAAGCCATATATCTCCATCATTTGTTTGGGATTCTCCGGCATCACTCCAAGCAGTTTGGCACTGCTCTCTTTGGCGCCGCCTTCGAAATCCGCCATTTGCACTTCCACAGCGCGTTTGAGGTCCGCTTCAAACAGACCGTCGTAGATTTTCTCGGCGAGCGGAGTCGCAAACTGCGCCGCGAGAAACAAAGCCGCCACAACCGCCACAATTTCCATCACGGTTTTGAAAAAGCCGCGTATGGCACCGACCACACCGAGACCGAGAATCAACAAAATCGCTACTCCATCCAATACGTAAGACATACAAACCTCTCCCTTTCTATAAGTTTGACATTATATCCGTGCCAACCAATACAGCGGGTCGCAAATCCGCAAAAGCGGATACACGAACCCTTTGGTCAGCATTTCAACCGAGACAAGCGGCACTCTGCCGGACAGCGGCGGCACCAGCCATTGCAGCGCCACCACGAGCCCCCACACGACACACAATCCGTAAAGCCCGCCGAACAGCGGCGGCAAGGCGTTTTTGGGGTCTCCTTTTTGGCGGGGTTTCGGGGCGCTGTTGGATTCCAACCGCCACGCGAAATAGCGCAGCACCAGAAAGCAAAGCACCCACAAAATCACAAACGATACGCCGCGGGCGGCTTTGCGGGACAGCGGAGAAATCAAGTTGACGAGCATCGCCTGCGCGTTGTTACTGCGATAGGCAAAACAGACGGTGGCGAGATCGCCTTGATACTGTTCCACCCACTCCTTAAACGCAGGCGGGCAATCGGTAACCAACCGGTCGATATTCAGGTCTTTTACGGTTTCGCGGCCGGTTTGCTTGTGCTCCGCCGACACCATATCCGCGAGTTCGTAAGCGGCGTTTTTCTCCATCAGCGGCGCGACGAGCACCGAATTGGTGAGCGACGCGCAGGGAATGCTGACAAACACCGCCAAAAGCGCCGAAAACAGCACGCACGCGACTCTCATCAACACCGTTTCCGCGGCGGACTTGAAAAACCGCACCACGCAAATGCCGATAATCAGCACACACACGAGGTCTAATACAAAATACACGGCTGTTCCCCCTTTTATCAGTAATCGTAGCGCTCAATCGACGTAAGTCCGAGCACGAGCGCATCGTTGCCGAACGCGCGGCAAATGCGAAGCGCATCCGGGAGAGCCTCTTTCGTTTTAGTCTCCCCTTTGCCGTTCATCGTGAGCACCTCGTTGCCGCACATCAGGAAAAATTCTTTTCCCGCCGGAGCAACGGCACGGAACATTCCGGTAAAGTCCACGGTGTAGGCGGTTTTTCCGTTTTTATCCACCGCGAGCAGTTGACCGCCGTCGGTCGCGCCGTAGTTTTGAAGCACCACGCCCACACGGTCGCCGCTTACCGCCCAACTGAGCAGACGGCGGCTTTCATAGGTGATTTCCTCCGGCTCGTTTCTGCCGGTTTTCACCACCCACACGCGGTCATCGCCCACCGCGGCGATACTGTCGTTGTCGAGGTATTCCACGTCGCACAACAGCGTGTCGTTGCCGGAATACACCTTCGGGTCTTTTTCGGAGAAGGTGGAATACACAAGCAACCGCGATTGCGGCGCACCGTTGTCGGCGAGCACGCCGATAGCCGCCATTTGGCGACCGTCCGACCGCATAGCGATGCCGGTGAGCAGCGCTTCGGAACTGTAACAGTAGAGTTTTTCTTCGCCTTTGTTGTCGAACACCACAATTTCGGAGATATGGCTTTTGTCCGACTCGGTCACCGCCGCCACACTTCCGTTATCCGCAACGGAGGCGGTCACGATGTTTTTGGCGGTTTCAAACGTACGCACTTTGCCGCCCACCGACTGCACTTCAATGCGGCGGCCGCCGATTTCGGCAAGCATAACGGAGTTGCCGGAAACGTCTACCAGCGGGTCGGAGAAACTGTGGGTGCGCGAAAACACCGTTCCGGCGCTTTGGTTATACACCGTCACCGTGTTTTGTGTCACCACCAACAGATAGCCGCCGACCGGCCGCATCGCGATGACGTTGCTTCCCTCCGCTTCGGTGGGATAGCCGTCGCCGTTTTCACCGCCGGTGACCGCGACGTTGATATAGTTCCAAACGCTTGCGGGGTTCAACACGTCCCATTTTGCCCAAACGACAACCACCAACACGACGATAATCGCCAAAAGAATCAGTCGCCGTTTGGTCTTGGGTTTTTTCTGCCGCGCCGCGCGTTTTTCGGCGGCGGCACGGGCGGCTTCTTCCAGCTCGTTTTCGTATTGCATTCCCGCAAACCGCGGTGTCGGTTGCGGCGCGGGCTTTTCCGCCGGAACGTCGTTCTTGACACGGGTGCGTTTGATGCGAATATTCTCTTTTCGTGCCATACGTTTTCCCTTCTTTCCTCGGTGTTTTGCGAAATCAGTCGTAAAACACGTCTTGTAAGGTCAATCCTTTGGCGGGAGCCGTCGTTCCGGCGGCCTCCCGCACGTTTTGTTCAAAAATCGCGGGTATCGCATCCTCCGCGAGCCGTCCGCCCGCAATATCGAGCAGCGTTCCCACCATAATGCGTACCATATTGTAAAGAAATCCGTCCGCTTCCACCGTCACGGTGACCAAATCGCCGTCACGTTCCACGTCACAGCGCGACACGGTGCGCACCGTGTCCTCCACGCTGCTTCCCGCGGCGCAAAACGGAGCAAAATCGTGTTTGCCTAAAAAATCCTTTGCCGCGGCGTTCATCTTCGCATCGTCCAGCGGCACGGCGATATGCACCGCGTTTTCCTCATAAAACGGGTTGCGTTGCCGCCCGTTCCAAATGCGATAAATATAGCGTTTGCCGCGCGCATCGTAACGGGGATGAAAGTCCGCCGCCACCTCGCGTACGTCGCTCACCGCCACGTCAAACGGCAGGTTGGCGTTGAGCGCGAGGGCGAGCCGTTCACCGCGAAGCGGGCATTCGGTATCGAACGTACAACAGAATTTTTCCGCGTGAACGCCCGCATCGGTGCGACTGCACCCGATAACGCCCGCGCGCACGCCGGTCACCGTTTCAATGGCATCTTGCAGCGTTTCCTGCACGGTCACGCCGTTCGGTTGTACCTGCCAGCCGTGGTAGTTCGTTCCGCGATAGCGGAGAGTTAAAAACAAACGTGTCATACTCTACCTCTCACAACGTGGACGGAAGCACGATATTCAGCACAATCAGCGCCGCCACGAACACAGCGGTAAACAACAGCGTCGCCACGTCCCGCCCGTGCATTTGCAGGCGGTTCATCCGCGTTCTTCCCTCGCCGCCGCGGTAGCAACGGCATTCCATCGCCGTCGCCAAATCGTAGGCACGGCGGAACGAAGACACGAACAACGGAATCAGCACCGGCAAAAACGCGCGAATACGCTGCATCATACCGCCGCTTTCCATATCCGCGCCGCGGGCTTTTTGCGCCGCCATAATCTTGTCGGTTTCCTCAATCAGCGTCGGGATAAACCGCAACGCGATAGTCATCATCATCGCGAGTTCGTGCACCGGCACGTGAAGAGCGCGAAGCGGGTTTAACAGCCGTTCCAAGCCGTCGGTGAGCGCCGTCGGCGTGGTGGTATAGGTCAAAAGCGAACTGCCCGCAATCAGGCAGAGAATGCGAATCGCGATAAAAATCGCGGTATACACACCGTGGTCGGTGAGTTTGAAGAAGCCCGCATCCCACCACACGTTACCGCTGTCGAGATAAAACACGTTGAGAATCGACGTGAGCAAAATCAGCGGGATAATCGGCTTAAACGTCTTGGTAATCAGCCGCACGGGCAGTTTCGAAAGCGCCACGCAGAGAAGCAAAAACGCCACCGCAACGGCGAGCCCCGTCCAGTTTTGCGGAATGAACACCGCAATGATATACACGAACGTAACCAGCAGTTTCACCCGCGGGTCGAGGCGGTGAAGCAGGGAGTTTCCGGGAAAATACTGTCCCATCGTGATGTCGTTAAGCATCCGCGCCGCCCCCTTTCCCGAAGCGGGCGACAAGCGCCGAAACGGCACTTTCGACGGTGTAGGCGTTTTGCCCCACGTTGATGCCGCGGTTTTTAAGCCCCATAAACACTTTGGTCACGGCGGGCACGGACAAGCCCATTTCTTCCAGTTCCTCCGCGCGGGAGAACACCTCATCGGTCGGCGCAAGCATTTTGAGCTGACCCTTGTGCATCACCAGCACGCGGTCGGCAAGCCGCGCCACGTCTTCCATACTGTGGGAGACGAGCAAAATCGTCGTGCCGTTTTCTTTGCGATAATTCTCAATCTGCGAAAGCAGGTTGTTACGCCCTTTCGGGTCAAGACCCGCCGTCGGCTCGTCCAAAATCAGCACTTCCGGCTCCATCGCCATCACGCCGGCAATCGCGGCACGGCGTTTTTCGCCGCCGGACAAATCGAACGGCGAGTTGTCGAGCAGTTCGTTTTTGAGCCCAACAAACGCGGCGGCACGGCGCACGCGCGCATCCACTTCCTCGTCCGAAAGCCCCATGTTTTTCGCGCCGAACGCGATATCTTTATACACCGTTTCCTCGAACAGTTGATATTCGGGGTATTGGAACACCATCCCGACGCGAAAACGCACGCGGCGAATCTGCTTCGGGTCTTTCCAAATGTCTTCGCCGTCGAGAAGCACTTTCCCGCTTGTCGGTTTGAGCAACCCGTTTAAGTGCTGCACAAACGTCGATTTGCCCGAGCCGGTATGCCCGATAATGCCGACGAGTTCGCCCTTTTCGATAGAAAGCGACACGTCGTCAAGCGCCGTTTTTTCAAACGGCGTTCCCTCGGCGTAAACGTGTGTTAAATTGTGCGTTTCCAAAACGGTCATGCACGGTCCTCCAAATACGACGCAATCGCGTCAACACATTCCTCCGCCGTCAATACGTCGGCGGGCAAATCCCACCCGAGCGCGCGCAGTTCGGCGCACAGTTCGGTCGGTTGCGGAACGTCAAGTTCGACGTCTTTCAAGGCCTCTACCTGCGAGAAAATCTCGCGCGGCGTGCCGTCCATCCACACGCGCCCCTCGTTCATCACAACAACGCGGTCCGCGGCGGCGGCTTCTTCCATATAGTGGGTAATCATCACGACCGTCATCCCGTTTTCGCGGTTAAGACGGCGCACGGTTTCGAGCACCTCGCGGCGACCTTTCGGGTCAAGCATCGCGGTCGGCTCGTCCAAAACGATACAATCGGGTTTCATCGCCAACACGCCGGCGATGGCAATCCGCTGTTTCTGACCGCCGGACAGTTTGTGCGGCGCGTGGGTGCGGTAGTCGTACATATCCACCATTTTGAGCGCATCGTCCACGCGGCGGCGGATTTCCGCCGGCTCAATGCCGAGGTTTTCCGGCCCGAACGCCACGTCTTCCTCCACCACCGTCGAAACAAGCTGGTTGTCGGGGTTTTGCAGCACCAATCCCACCTTGCGGCGAATGTCGATTGACAATTCCTCGTCGGCGGTGTTCATTTCCTCGACCAGAAGCGTGCCGCCGGTCGGAAGCAGCAGCGCGTTAAAATGCTTCGCAAGAGTAGACTTGCCGCACCCGTTATGCCCGAGGAGCGCCACGAATTCGCCGCGTTCGATGGTTAAATCCACGTCGCGGAGCACCGTTTTCGGCGGCTCGTCGGGGTTTTCATATTGAAAGCGCAGTTTGTCTGCCTCTATCAAAATCATGGTTATTTTCCTCTCCAAATAGCGGAAGCGCCGCAGGGCAACGTCATTCCCGTCGCCTGCACCGGCAAACCGATTTCGTCCGCCGAAAGCGTTCCCTCGGCTTTGATAAGACTGCCAAGAATGTATTTCATCACCGACGGCGAAAGTCCCGTCGTATACGAGTTAATCAGCACGAAAAGCGGCGTATCCGAAAGCAGTTTCACACATTCGCACACGAACGGATAAATCTGTTCTTCGAGTTTCCAAATCTCGCCGTTGGGTCCGCGCCCGTAGGACGGCGGGTCCATCAAAATCGCATCGTAGGTGTTGCCGCGGCGTTGCTCGCGCAAGACGAATTTTAAGCAATCGTCCACAAGCCAGCGCATCGGTTTGTCCGAAAGCCCCGACGACACGGCGTTCTCCTTGCCCCACGCGACCATACCTTTCGCGGCATCCACGTGGGTAACGTGCGCTCCCGCGGCGACACACGCGAGCGTAGCCGCGCCGGTGTAGCCGAAGAGGTTGAGCACTTTAATCGGTCGTCCGGCGTTTTCAATCGCCTCGCGCATCCAGTCCCAGTTGACCGCCTGCTCGGGGAAAATGCCGGTATGTTTGAAGCCCATCGGTTTCAGATGGAACGTCAAATCGTTATAGTGAATCGCCCAATCGTCCGGAATGGGACGGTAGACTTCCCATTGCCCGCCGCCCGTTTTCGAGCGAAGATAGCGGGCGTGCGCCTTTTTCCAAAGCGGATGGGTTTTGGGCGTATCCCAAATGACCTGCGGGTCGGGACGAATCAGCACGATGTCGCCCCATTGTTCCAGTCGTTCGCCGCCGGAAGCATCCAGCAGCGTGTATTCTTTCCAGTTTTCTGCGGTGCGCACAAGCGGCACCTCCTTGTGTCAAAAAAATCAGTAGAGAGATTGCTGCCCCGCCGTTCCCGGGTGTTCCAGCCCCAAATGGGCATACGCCGCGGGGAGCACCACGCGACCGCGCGGCGTGCGGCTCAAAAAGCCGATTTGCATAAGATACGGCTCGTAGACGTCCTCAATGGTCACCGCTTCTTCGCCGATGACCGCCGCGACGGTATCAAGACCCACCGGACCGCCGCCGTAGTGTTTGATCATCGCGGTGAGCATCCGACGGTCAAGCGCATCCAAGCCGAGTTCGTCCACTTCGAGGCGGTCGAGCGCCAATTTCGCCGCATCGCGGTCAATGACACCGCCGCTGTACACCTGCGCAAAGTCGCGCACACGGCGCAAAAAGCGGTTGGCGATACGCGGTGTGCCGCGACTGCGGGAAGCGAGTTCGAGCGCGCCGTCGTGGGTGCAGGGAATGTCCAAAATCCGCGCCGAACGCTCGACGATTTGCGCGAGTTCTTCCGGCGTGTACAGTTCGAGCCGCAACACCACACCGAAACGGTCACGAAGCGGCGCGGAGAGTTGACCCGCGCGGGTCGTCGCGCCGATGAGCGTGAATTTATCCAGCGGCAGGTGGATGGACTGCGCGCCCGCGCCCTTGCCGTTCATAATGTCAATCGTAAAGTCCTCCATCGCGGGGTAAAGAATTTCCTCTACCGTGCGGGGCAGGCGGTGAATTTCGTCGATAAACAGCACGTCGCCGGGGTCCAAGCTCATTAAAAGCGCCGCCAAATCGCCCGCACGTTCCAGCGCCGGACCGGAGGTTACGCGGAAGTTGACCCCCATCTCCTGCGCGATAATCGCGGCGAGCGTGGTTTTGCCGAGTCCGGGAGGGCCGTACAACAGCACGTGGTCGAGTACCTCGTGGCGCTGTTTCGCCGCGGTGAGATACACCGACAAATTCTCTTTGTTTTTCTCTTGGCCGATATACTCGGAAAGCGTTTTCGGGCGAAGCGGGTTGTCCCCCTCGTCCTCCGGAATATAGTCGGTTGTGACCATACGGTTTTCGAAATCCGTGTCGGCATCCTCTGCCTCCCACGAGATGAGATCGTTATGTGCCACGGGCGAATCCCCCTTTCAAAAGCCGACAAACGTCAGCGCATATCTTTTCCGTGTTGTTTGAGTGCGGCGGCTACCATTTCCTCCGCCGACAATTCGCTGTCCAATTTCGCCACCAGCGCGGACGCTTCGCCCGCTTGGAAGCCGAACATGGTCGTCAGCATCTTCGCCGCCGACTCCGCGTTGGCGGAAGCGGAGACCGCACCCGCCGGAAGCGGCGTTCCGTCTGTAAAGGCAGCAACCTTGTCTTTGAGTTCCAGTGCAATCCGCTGTGCCATCTTGGGTCCGACACCGTTCGCCAGGGTGAATTTCTTGTAATCCCCCGTCGCAATCGCGGTCGCCACTTGGTCGGGTGTCAGCGCGGACAAAATCGCGCCCGCAACCTTGGCACCAACGCCGGACACGGTGGTCAGTTGCTTAAAACAAGCGAGTTCGCTCTGCTCCGCAAAGCCGAAGAGTTCGAGCGCATCCTCCCGCACGTTTAAGTGGGTGTAAAGGAAAACCTCTTGACCGACCGGCGGCAGTTTGCGGGCGGTGTTCACCGTGATGCGGCAGCGAAATCCCACGCCGCCGCAGTTGACCACCGCAATATTCGCGTCAAAATAGTCCAATGTACCTTTTAAGGAATAGAACATCTCTCTCCCTCACTCTCTCTATTCAATCGTCGTTGGTATGCAATCGTTGCACCCGCTGTTTCAGCGGTGTGCCGTTTTGTTGGGTGTGGCAAATCGCGATAGCGAGCGCATCCGCCGTATCGTCCGGCCGCGGCACTTCCGCAAGCCCCAAACGGCGGCGGGTCATTTCCATCACCTGTAGCTTCTCCGCCTGACCGTAGCCGGTGACGGCGCTTTTGACTTGAAGCGGCGTGTATTCATAAAACGGTACGCCCGCTTTATGAAGCGCCAGCAAAATCACGCCGCGCGCCTGCGCCACGTCGATACCGGTGGTTTTGTTGTTTTTGAAATACAATTTTTCAATCGCCGCCACGTCGGGATGATACCGTTCGAGAAGCAGGTTCATTTCCTCGTAAATCCGTTCGAGCCGCAGAGAAAATTCCATACCGGCAGGCGTTTGAATCGAGCCGAACGCCAGCGGCTTACACCGCGCATGCTCGAAGCCGATAAGCCCCCATCCCACAATGGCGTAACCGGGGTCAATTCCGAGTATTTTCACCGCGCTCACCTCGTTTCGGCACAAACTCCCACAAATACTTATACATCATATATTGTAGCACATCTTTCTAAAAAGTGCAATTCTCTGCGGCAAGTTTTTTGGATTTTTTCGCGGTTTTTTACAAAAAAACACCCTCCGTTTCCCTTTTGGGAAACAGAGGGTGTCAAAAACCACTTTATTGCAAATCGGTTCTGCCGCGAAGTGCCGTGTTGACAACACAAATATAGGTTTTTCCGGGGTTGACAATCATCTCGCCGCCGTCCGCTTCCGCAAAGGTGAAGCCGGTTCCGTCGTTGGAATACGAAATCTCGCGGCTGGTGCCGCCGGTAATGAGCAGTCCGTCGCCGCCGAGGGTAAAGTCGCAGGTGGTGCCGTTTTCCATATATTTCGGCGCGTAAAGCACCAATACGTTGCTCACGGTAATCGGCACTAACGTGTCGTTCTCGTTATAGACTTTGTGGACTTGTTTCGGGTCCCAGTCGTAGTTCGATTTGGTGTACAGTCCGGTCGCGGCGTCGTAGTTGAAAATGACCGTTTGGGTGCCGGTAACGTCAATGGAAGCCACTTTGCCGGCACCGTCGCCTTTCTTCTCGCCGAAGGTGAACAACGCGCCGCTTTCGGTCGTCAGGCGATAGTCCGCTTTTTTCATATAGTTGAGCACCTTGCTGCCCGTCGCCATCATACTGTATTCGTAGCCGCGGGAGTTGATAAGTCCACGATCGCGCCAAAAAACCGTCTCGTCCACGTTGCCGTCGATATCCGCCAACCCGAGCGCGTTGATTTTCGCCTTGCCGGTCGTACTGCCGCCGACGTGGAGATACACGAGGTCGAGCGATTTGGCGATTTTCACGAACGGCGTACGCGCGCTGCGGCACGGGCCGACCGTATCGGGCATTCTCTCCGCAGAGGCCCACACCGCCATAATGCGGGAAATCGCGCCCTCGGTTTCAATCTCAAAATACAAATCCGCCGTTTCAATGCCGAATTGCGGGCGCGAGGCGGGGTTGTTGCCAATCATCACGCCCACCGGACGGCTGGACGCATCGGGGTCAATGTCCATCTCGCCGGTGTAGGGGTTTTGGAGATGCGGGTCGGGTGCCGCCGTCGTCGTGGCTGTGGCGGTCGTGGTGGTGGGCGCCGACGCGGAGACCTCTTCCTCTTTTTTATTGCAACCGGCCGCCAAAATGCAGGAAAGCACGATGGCGACGGCACAGAAAATCGGTAAAAATACGCGTTTCATAAAGAATCCCTCTTTTCAGATTTTGCTATGTTCATTATACCGCAAAAATCCCGATTTTTCAACGGTTTTCGCGCATTTTTTCATAAAAAACAAGCAATTTTTTCGCCCGAAAAAGGAAAAGACCGACACGCGAACGTGTCGGTCTTTTTTAAGCGATTTAACCTCTGTCAGGCGAGTAAATTACTCGTTGATTTTGGTAACAACGCCCGAACCAACGGTGCGGCCGCCTTCGCGGATAGCGAAGCGGAGGCCTTCCTCGATGGCGATCGGGGTGATGAGTTCCACGTCCATCTCGACGTTATCACCAGGCATGCACATCTCGGTGCCGGCCGGCAGGGAGATAACACCGGTAACGTCGGTGGTACGGAAGTAGAACTGCGGACGATAGTTGTTGAAGAACGGGGTGTGACGGCCGCCCTCTTCCTTGGACAGGA
>JAKSPN010000042.1 GCA_024404755.1 Clostridia bacterium
ACGCTGTTTTTCGGCGGCGGCTTCGTCTTTTTCGCGTTGTTTTTCCGCCGCGGCCTCTTCTTTTTGTTTTTGCGCTTCGTATTCCGCTTTTTCTTTCTCAAAAGCGGCGCGCTCCGCCGCCAAACGGTCTTCTTCCGCCGAGGCGGCTTTTTGTTGTTCCAGCACCTCGTAGGCGGTTTCGCTGTCGTAGGCAACGTCGTATTTCGACATCCCGTCCATGGCTTTCATCCGGTTGCGGGTGGCCTCGTCCGCCGGAGACATCAAACTCTGCGGGCAGATAATCGAGGTCTGTTGCACGATACCGGGCACGCCGTCCGTATCAAGCACGGAGACGAGCGCGTGGCCGACACCGAGTTCCATAATCACCTGTTCGGTGGAGAACGCCGGATTGGCGCGCATCGAATCGGCGGCGGCGCGCACGGCGCGTTGCTCCGCCGGCGTATAGGCGCGCAGGGCGTGCTGGATGCGGTTGGACAGTTGCGCGAGCACGCTGTCCGGAATGTCGGCGGGGTTTTGGGTAACGAAATAGATGCCGACACCTTTCGAGCGAATGAGTTTCACGACTTGCTCGATTTTTTGCACGAGCGCTTTCGGCGCATCGGAGAAGAGCATATGCGCTTCATCGAAGAAAAACACGAGTTTCGGTTTGTCGCAGTCGCCGACCTCGGGCAAAACGGTGTACAGTTCGGACATCATCCACAAAAGGAACGTCGCGTAAAGCGTCGGGTTTTGGGCGAGTTTCACGCAGTCGAGCAGGTGAATCATTCCGTTGCCGTTGACGTCGGTACGCAGCCAGTCTTTGATATCCAGCGGCGGCTCGCCGAAGAATTTGTCGCCGCCTTGGGTTTCCAGCGGCAACAACTCGCGCACCAGCGTGCCGAGCGAAGCGGTGGCAATCGAGCCGTAGGTGGTGGTGTATTCGTCTTTGTGGTCGTTGACGTAGTTGAGCAGGGCGCGCAGGTCTTTCATATCGTAGAGGAGAAGACCCTTGTCGTCCGCAATCTTAAAGACGATGTTGAGCACGCCTTCCTGCGCCTCGGAAAGCCCCAAAATGCGGGAGAGGAGTTCCGGCCCCATATCCGAAATGGTGGTGCGGACGGGGTGACCGGTTTCGCCGTACACGTCCCAGAAGCAGACGGGATAGCCCTTGTAGCAAAAACTGTCGCGGATGCCGAATTTGTCGATACGTTTTTCCATTCCCTCGTTCTGCTCGCCGGGGACACAAAGTCCCGACACGTCGCCTTTGATGTCACAGAGGAACACCGGCACGCCCGCATCGGAGAACGACTCCGCCATCACTTTCATCGTGATGGTTTTGCCGGTGCCGGAAGCGCCGGCAATCAGCCCGTGGCGGTTGCAGATGGACAGCGGCATTTCAACACGCGCGCCGTCAAGGTCCGAGAGACCCAAATAGATGTTTCCGTTTTGAAGCATGGCTTTTTCCTCGCCTTTCTTATATTAAAGGTATGTATACAGTATACACGAAATCGCGAAATTTTGCAACTTATTTTGTCATCGCCTCGTCCGCGGCAGAAAGCACTTGCCCGATACTGTCGCGAAAGACGAGCGACGCGCGGGTGTCGTAGGGCGTTTCGCCTTTGTTGATGAGAACAATATCCCGCCCGCCGTAGTAACGTAAAAACGAGGCGGCGGGGTAGACGGCGAGCGACGTGCCGCCGATAATGAGCAGGTCGGCGCGTTCAATCGCATCCACCGCGCCCTCGACGGTGGCTTGGTCGAGCCCCTCTTCGTAAAGCACCACGTTCGGGTGGACAAGCCCGCCGCAGTCGCAATACGGCACGTTTCCGCCGAGGGATTTGACTTGTTCGGTGGGGAAATCCCGCCCGCAACGGTCGCAATGGTGGCGGTAGACGGTGCCGTGGAGTTCGAAAACGGTTTTTGAGCCGGCGGCTTGGTGAAGTCCGTCGATGTTTTGGGTGACGACGGCGGCTAAATGCCCCTCTTGCTCCCATTTGGCGAGCGTTTTGTGCGCGACGTTCGGGAGGGCTTGCTGACTTAAAAAGTATTCGTGATAAAACTTATAAAACACGTCGGGTTTTTGCAGAAAAAACGAACGGGACAAAATCGTTTCGGGGGATACGCCGTACTTGTTCGTGACGTTGTACAGTCCGTCCTCGCTGCGGTAGTCTTTGAGCCCGCTTTCGGTGGAAACGCCCGCGCCGCCGAAGAATACGGCGGATTTTGCGTTTTGTAACAGCGCGGCAAACGCCGCGATTTTTTCGGTATCCATAGCAGTCACCTCCGGAAATTAGTATAGCATACAACGAGGATATTTTCAAGTTGGCAAAAAGAAAAAGCCGTGCGTCGCACGGCTTTTCGGGTTTATTCTTTGGTTTCTTCGGCGGGGGCTTGGTGTTCCAACGCGTATTTGCAGCATTGCAACACAAGCAGATTGAACGACACGTCGTTTTGCGCCGCCACTTCGTTTAATTTTTCAAATAACGGCTCGGTAAAGCGGACGGTGCGGCTGATGTTGGCATTTTTGAATTCATTTTCAACAACAAACATAGTATCAACTCCCACTACAATACTATATCCATAAACGAAACAAATATATAACCAAAAGTGGTTGCATTTATACGTTGAGCGTGATACAATGCAGAAAAGGAGTGAGAGGGATGTTTGTGAACGGCAAAAAGCCGCTGTTGCTTCCGGGGAACGAGGGGAACGATTGTCCGTCGAACGGAGAACACGGAATTGAGTGTGCTTGTGACGAATGCGATTATGCGTTGTGTTGTTTGCTGAACGCCAAGAACGACTGTGAGACGTGTCCGGTTCGTTCGTGCCCGCGCCGATGGCGGTGGGCGAGGACACGCGGGTAAAATAAAAAGCGGGGAGGACGGTCCTCTCCGCTTTTTTGCGAATGGTTTATTCTTCGGTTTCTTCGGCGGGGGCTTCTTCCTCGACGGTCAGCGGAGCGCCGCATTTCGAGCAGAACGCCGCATCTTTGTCGATGACCGCGCCGCAGGCGACACAGCGATTCATATTTTTGTAGGAATAGATTTGCTCACGAATCGCATCTGCCGCTTCTTGCAGTTCGTCGATGTTTTGGATGCATTCCTCAATCATCTCGGACACGTCTTCTTCGGATTTTTGGGCATCGTACACGAGACGGCCGAGACCCTCGAAGGTGGCGGCGATTTCTTTGTCCACGTCGGAAGCCGCCATTTTCAGTTTGGTGACCTCGATGAAGTCGCCGGTTTTTTGACCGACCGCTTCGGCACCGCGTTTCGCTTTGTTCAAAATCTCTTCAAAAGTTCCCATAGTTCTTTTCTCCTTTCAGTTATTTCGTTGGGAAGCGTGTATAAAAATCGTCGATACCGGCTTTGCGCGCCAGCATCTCCGGAAATCCGGACACGTATTCGTAGGGGAATTTGTAGTTGAAAATGCGCTCGATGTATTCCCCGTTCGGTTGTTTTAATTTGGATACGGCGCCCGCGCCGCACCCTAAAATCGTATGGGTTTCGTCCATAATATAGACGTTGTAAAGTCCCTCGCAACCGGGTTTTGCCCAGCCGACGTTTTCCTGGTTGCCCATCGTGCGGCCTTGGCGGTAGAGGTAGTAGGGATTGTAGCCGGCGGCGGTCAGTTTTTCGACCGAGAGGGCGGACATCGCTTTGGCTTCGGCGGTTTTTTGGGCGATTTCGAAGCGGCGGGAGGCCACCAAGTTCGAGCCGTGTTTCATCGAGAGGGTGTGCACCGTGACGTTTTCCGGCGCGAGCGCCAAAATGCCGTCGAGAGTGTTGGAAAACCCGTCCACCGTGTCGGTGGGAAGTCCGGTGATAAGGTCGGTGTTGACTACCGCAAAGCCCACTTTGCGGGCGAGGTTGAAGGCATCGTAAAATTCTTCGACGGTGTGTTTTCTGCCGATGGCGGCAAGAACGGAATTGTGGAGCGTTTGGGGGTTGATGCTTACGCGCTCGATGCCCGCCGCTTTAATGGCGCGGAGTTTTTCTTCCGTTACCGTGTCGGGGCGACCGGCTTCGACGGTAAACTCGCGCACGTTCGACAAATCGAACGCTTCGGCGACGGCTTTGAGCAACGTCGCCATTTGCGCAGCATCGAGCGTGGTCGGCGTTCCGCCGCCGACGTAGACGGTTTCGAGCCGCAAGCCGAGGCGGGAGGCAAGCCGCGCGGTTTCGCGGATTTCTTCGCACAAAAGGCGGAGATAATCGGGAATTAAGTACGCCGCGCGGTCGACCGTATGCGACACGAACGAGCAGTAGTCGCACCGTGTCGGGCAGAACGGAATGGAGATATACAAGCTGAACGAGTCGGGGCGGGAGAGCGCCAAAATCTCGTTTTCGCGTTTGAGCGTTTTTTCGGCGAGTGAGAGTTTTTGCTCGTCGCACAGCCACACGTTGCGAAAGCGGTCGAGCGCCGCGGGAAGTCCGAGTTCGTTCACCGTGCGGCGCAGGAGTTTAATCGGGCGCACGCCGGTGAGAACGCCCCAACTTTGGGTGGTCTCGAACAGCGCGCAAAAGAGGTGGTAGAGGTCGGTCGCGAGCGTGCGCTCGCAATCGTCGCGGTAGTGGGCGCTTTCGGCGGGGACGAAGTTCGTCCGCATTTCGCAAAAGTCGCCGAATTGGAGTTTGCACACTGTTTTGGCGCCCGTTTCGCCCTCCAAAAGCGTGGTGACGGCGAGTAATTCGTCGCCGACCGTTTCGGGGCGCTCTTTGACGGTTTTGATTTTTTCATCCGGCACGAAAAAGCGGCAGATGTTGGCGGTTTCATAGTGGAAATCGTGGTTTTCGGTGACTAAAATCATAATTCGCCACCGAGAGTGAAGTCCTCGCCGTGACCGGGATAGACACGCGGCGAAGAGGTGATTTTTTCCAGCCGTTCCACCGAAACGCGCAGGGTTTCGTCGTCGCCGCCGGGCATATCGGTGCGGCCGATGCCGTTTTCAAACAGCGTATCGCCGGAAAAGACGATGCCGAGCGCTTCGTTGACGAAGCAGCAACTGCCGGGGGTGTGACCGGGGGTTTCCCACACGGTAAACGGCAGGTCGCCGGCTTGCAGAATGTCGCCCTCGCGGAACAGCACGTCGGCTTTGAGCGACAGCGGGACGTTGACGGTGAAATACGCGAGCAGGTTGAGCCGCGGGTCGTCAAGACAGCCCTCGTCCGCCGCGTGGACGTACAGTTTGGCGCCGGTGGCGCGCTGGATTTCCGCGGCGGCAAGCATATGGTCGAAGTGGCCGTGGGTCAGCCAGACGGCTTCGATTTGCACGCCCTTTTCGCGGGCGATATCCAAAAGACGGTCGGCGTGGTCGCCGGGGTCGATGAACACGCCGCGGCCGTTATCGTCCGCAAGCAGGTAGCAGTTGGTCAGCAGTTTGCCGACCGGCAGTTTTTCTAAAATCATAGTTTAGTCCTTTCTTTTGGCGAGGTCGGCGGAGTCGATGACCAGCGTAACCGGTCCGTCGCCGCCGATTTGGAGCGCCATATCCGCGCCGAATTCGCCCGTTTCCACAGGGGACACGCCGAGGGCTTTGAGCGCCTCGACGAAATATTCATACAGAGGAATCGCCACGTCCGGCCGTGCCGCGGCGAAGAAATCCGGACGGCGACCGTGACGGCAGTTTCCGTAGAGCGTGAAGTTAGACACGACCAGCGCACCGCCGCCCACGTCCAATAAGCTCAAATTCATTTTGCCGTTTTCATCCTCGAATACGCGCAGTTCCGCCGCTTTTTTGGCGAGCAGGTCGGCATCTTGTTTCGTGTCTTCCTGACCGACACCGAGCAACAGTACCGCGCCTTTTTCAATTTGACCGATGACGTTGCCCTCGACGGTTACCGATGCCGAGGACACGCGCTGATAGACAAGTCGCATAAAAACCTCCGAAAATTATCGCTTGACCGAGATGACACTCGGCACGCGGGCGACCCGCGCAAGCACCATATTGAGTTGGTCCACGCTGTTGGCGGCGATGGTGGCTTCAATAACCGCCATATCGTTGTCCGCTTTACGCGCCGACACCGAGTGGAGCGCGATGTGCATCGACGACAGTTGCGCCAACACGTCGGACAGCAAATCGGGGCGGTCGTAGGCATCAATATAAAACGTGGCTTTGAAATCCGAGCGAACGGAGTCTTCCCAATGGCAGTTGACCCAGCGGTCCGGCTCTTTTTCCACGGTGACGTTGACACAATCCTGTTTATGAATGGACACGCCGTTGCCGCGGGTGATAAAGCCGATAATATCGTCGCCGGGAAGCGGGTTACAGCAACGGGAGAATTTGACAAGGCAGTTGTCGACACCCTCGATGACGACACCGCCGTTGTTGGTCTTTTTCGGGGCGGTGGACACGACCTGCTCGGGGGTGAGGGTTTCGGATTCGCGCAAAATGCGGAGATATTCTTCTTTGAGTCGCGGCACGAATTTCGAGAGCAGTACGCCGCCGTAGCCAATCGCGGCGTAGAGGTCTTCCACCGTGTTGCAATGCTGACGTTTCGCTTCCGCTTCGAGCAGAGATTGTATCTGGTCTTCCGGCAGGCGAATGAGGTTGCGGGAAAGTTCGCGCTCTAACTCGGCTTTGCCGTGGGCGATGTTTTCGTCGCGGCGCTCGCGCTTAAACCACGTGCGGATTTTGGTGCGGGCTTCGCCGGTTTGCACCACGTTGAGCCAGTCGCGGCTCGGACCGTGGTCGGCGTTCGACGAGGTCATCACCTCGATGATTTGACCGGTTTTGACGCGGTAGTCCAGCGGGACGATGCGCCCGTCCGCTTTGGCGCCGATCATCCGGTTGCCGACGGCGGAGTGGATGGCGTAGGCGAAGTCGATGACCGTCGCGCCGGTGGGCAGCGAAATGACGTCGCCTTTCGGGGTGAGGGCGAAAATCTCGTCCGACGTAAGGTCGGTGCGGATGGTGCGGATCGCTTCGTCCGCATCTTCGATTTCGTTTTGGTTTTCGATAAACTGGCGTACCCATTTGAGTCGCTCGTCGAATTGGTCGTCGCCGCGTATGCCCGCTTTATATTTCCAGTGGGCGGCGATGCCGTATTCGGCGGTGTAGTGCATTTTCCACGTGCGGATTTGCACCTCGAACGGAATACCGTCGGTGCCGATGACCGTCGTGTGGAGCGACTGGTACATATTCGGTTTCGGGGAGGAGATGTAGTCTTTGAAACGACCCGGAATGGGGCGGAACATCTCGTGAACAAGACCGAGCGCGTTATAGCAGTCGTTCACCTCGTCCACAATGATACGCACGGCGTACACGTCGTAAATCTCGTCCATCGTTTTGCCGAGGAGGTACATTTTGCGGTAGGAACTCGCAATACTCTTGGTACGACCCGTCACGGTGGCGGTCAGCCCGTATTCCGCAAGTCGGTCGGTAATCGCATCTTTGATGCGGTCCAAAAACGCGTCGCGGACGGTTTTTTGGAGTTTCATCGTCTCCTCAATCTCGTCGTAGGCGACGGGGTCGAGCGTGCGAATGGAGATGTCTTCTAATTCTTCTTTGATTTCTTCCATACCGAGGCGGTGGGCGATAGGCGCGTAAATGTCCATCGTCTCTTTCGCCTTGTCGCGGCGTTTTTGCTCGGGAACGGCGCCGATGGTGCGCATATTGTGCAGGCGGTCGGCGAGCTTGATGATAATCACGCGCACGTCTTTCGACAGTGCCAAAAGCATTTTACGGAAGTTTTCGGCTTGTTGTTCCTCTTTGGTGGAGAACGCCAATTTGTCGATTTTGGTTACACCGTCGACAAGCAGTGCGACGTTCGCGCCGAATTCGCGGGTGAGGTCGGCAAGGGTCGCATCGGTATCTTCCACCACGTCGTGGAGAAGCGCCGCGACGATGGTTTCGGTATCCATTCCCATTTGGACGAGGATGAGCGCCACCTGAATCGGGTGACAGACGTATTCCTCGCCGGACGAGCGAAATTGACCGGTGTGGGCGGTAATCGCGTAGTCAACGGCTTTGTCGATGACCGCTTCGTCGTAGGTACGGTCGCTTTGGGCGATATTCTTTTTCAGTTCTTTAATGAGGTTTTCTTTGCACAGCACGGCATTCCACTCCTTTCTATGGGACGTTTATTTTGCGAGCGTTTTCCAAAGCGCGGTTTCGGACAAATCCGCTTTGCCCGCGGCGGGAAGCAGGGAGATTTCCACCTGTTCGCTGCGGTCGGAGACGGAGAGAAGATTGGCCTCGGCCAAAATTTCGGCGGAAAGCCGCAAATCGCACGGCGACACGGAGAAGCCGAGCGCGCGGGCGAGACCGTCCCACCGACCGGAGAAACCGTCGGTTTTGCGGAGATGACGATAGAGTTTTTCAAGCGCTTCCCGCGCGGGAAGCGGGGGAAGTTTTTGACAGTCGCCGCGGCGAAGCGCGTCGAACGTGGCGAGGGTGGAGAGCCACTCCTCACGCTCGGATTCGGAGAACATCGCATCTTTCACGATGACGGTGACCGACACGTTGCCGCGGTATTCGTTGCGGTCGAGGGTGCACGCCAAATCCACCGTGTCGCCTTTGGTGAAGGGGCATTCGTCTACGGTCATATGGAACCACATCACGTTGAGCGAAGCGCCGTCCCGCTTGACGGAAATGCGCAGATGCTTGCCGTTGCCGACGGGGGTGATGTCCGCTACCTGCATTTTGCACAGCGCAAACTGCGGCAGAGCGTTGCCCGCGCCGAACGGCTCGAGCGTGGCGATGGTATCCAAAATCGCAGGGCGCACTTGCGCCGGCGAGAGTTTGCAATCGACGTTGAGCGTGGCGGTGGGCATTTCGGGGAAATGCTCTGCCGCCCAGTCGTTGATACGACGGCGGAATTCCGCGACGTTTTCGGCGGTCAGCGACACGCCCGCCGCCAATTCGTGGCCGCCGAACGAGGTGAGCAAATCGCCGCAGGAGGCAATCGCATCAAACAGCGGGAAGCCCTTGATACTGCGGCCGGAGCCCTTGACTTTGTCCGGCAGAGAGGAGAGAAGCATACACGGTTTGCCGTAGCGTTCGAGAATGCGGGCGGCGAGAATACCGACGATGCCGCTGTACCAACCCTCGCCGTCGATGACGAGAACGCGGTCGTGCATCCATTCGGGGTGTTCGTCGATGCGGGCGAGTACGTCTTTGAGCAAATCGGCTTCGAGCGCCTGCCGCTTTTGGTTATATTCTTGAATTTCGCGGGCGAGCGTGGCCGCTTCTTCCGCGGTTTCGGAGAGCAAAAGTTCCGCTGCTTTTTGCGGGTCGCCCATACGCCCCGCGGCGTTGATGCGGGGTGCGAGCGTAAACACGGCGGTGGAGGAAGTTTGCACCTTGTCGCCGGCGCCGGCTACTTCGGCGAGCGCGGCAAGTCCCGGGCGGGTGCGCTCGTTGATACGGCAAAGTCCCTCGCGCACAAGCACACGGTTTTCGCCGTTCAGCGGCATAATATCCGCGAGCGTGCCGATAGCGACGAGGTCGGAATATTCGTTGAGTGCCCATTCGTCGTCCCCTTCGAGGGCGCAGACGAGTTTGAACGCCACACCGACACCGGCGTAGTCTTTGAACTCGCTTTCGCAGTCGGGACGGTGGGGGTTAACCACCGCGACGGCGGCGGGCAGAATTTCCTGCGGGATGTGGTGGTCGGTGACGACCACGTCAATGCCGAACGAGGCGGCAAGCGCCACTTCTTCCACGGCGGCAATGCCGTTGTCCACCGTGACGAGCAGTTTAACACCGTCGTCGGCGAGGCGTTCCACCGTGTCGCGGTGCAGTCCGTAACCCTCGCCGTCACGTTGCGGCAAAAGGAAGCGGACGTTGGCGCCGCGGTGGCGCAGATAGGTATAGAGAAGCACGGTGGCGGTGATGCCGTCGGCATCGTAGTCACCGAAAATGGCAATCGGCTCGTTTTCGTCGATGCCGCGGGTGATGCGGTCCACCGCCAAATCCATATCCATAAAGGAGAACGGGTCAACCGCTTCTTCGCCGCCGTAGAGGAATTCGCGGGCGGTGTCGGCATCGCTGATGCCGCGGACAGTCAGAAGCAACGCCAAAAACGCGTCGATTCCGGTTTCTTCCGCCAATGCGGCGGCACGCTCCTTGTCCACGGGAGCGTAGTTCCAGCGTTTCATACTCATAAACTCATACCATACCCTATTTTAATTATAATAATAAAATAGTATAACATTATTCGTCAAAAAATTCAACCATAATTTTCTGTCGAACGAACTTTTGCGAAAAAGGGTTGCGGAATTTGGGGAAATATGGTATACTGAACGTACTATGTGAAGGAAAGGGCTGGGCTTTATGGAACAGACCACACAACAGATTTTCGGTGCGCGGCTGGCGCTTTTGCGCGCGAGCCACGGAATGTCGCAAGAGCAGGTCGCGGGCGTACTTTCGGTGTCGCGTTCGACCTATTCGTATTATGAATCGGGCAAGTGTGCGCCGTCGCTCGACACGTTGCGCTCGCTTATCCGGTTGTTGTGCCCGTCCAGCCCGTCGTATCTGCTGCTTATGGACCAGCCCACCACCGAAACGACGTTGCCGCCGGTGTTGCACGACGGCGAGGCCATCGACGAAGACCGTCCCATTCCCATGGACGAGTTGACTAAGGACGAAAAACAGATTTTGGCGTTTTATCGGGTGTTTTCCGAGGCGCAAAAGAAAAAACTGTTGTCGGTGTGCATCGAACTCGCCGCCGCTCCATTTGAGGAGGGGACCGTATGACGACGTTGTTTGCCGTTGTGCCTTGTTTTAACGAAGAGGACGTGTTGCCGCAAAGCGCTTCGATGCTTTCGGCAAAATGGAACGAACTCATTGCCGCCGAAAAGATTTCCGCCGACAGCCGCATTGTGTTTGTGGATGACGGCTCGACCGACCGCACGTGGAATCTCATCGAGGGGCTGTTTTCCGAAAACCCGCTGGTGCGCGGGCTTCGGTTAAGCCGTAATCGCGGTCACCAAAACGCGCTGCTCGCCGGACTGCTCACCGCCAAAGAGGATGCGGATGCGGTGGTGTCGCTCGATGCGGATTTGCAGGACGACGTGGACGCAATTGACGAAATGCTCGACAAATTCGAGAACGGCGCGGACATTGTGTACGGTGTGCGCCGCGCGCGGGATAAAGATAGCTTCTTTAAGCGGTTTACCGCCGAGAGTTATTACAAAATTCTTAAACATCTCGGCGCGAAAGTGGTGTTTAACCACGCGGATTTCCGCCTGATGTCCAAGCGCGCGCTCGACACGCTTGCGGAATATACCGAGACGAACCTCTTTTTGCGCGGACTTGTGCCGATGATCGGCTATCCGAACGCGGTGGTGTATTACGACCGCAAAGAACGGCTCGCCGGCGAGAGCAAGTATCCGCTGTCGAAAATGTTGGCGCTCGCGTGGGAGGGCGTGACCGCCCTGTCCGTTCGCCCGATTCGACTCGTGACCGGCGCGGGCGTGTGCTCGCTGTTCGTGAGTCTCACGCTCATCATCTACTCCATCGTGCGGCTGTGTATCGGCGCGACGGTTTCCGGTTGGACGAGCTTAATGGTGTCCATTTGGCTGCTCGGCGGGCTGCAACTGCTCGCCATCGGCATTGTGGGCGAATACATCGGCAAGATTTATCTCGAATCCAAACGCCGCCCGCGGTTTACCGTAGACACGTACTTGAAAAAGTAAGCAT
>JAKSPN010000043.1 GCA_024404755.1 Clostridia bacterium
GCCGCCCTGGCTGCACGGCGGGCTCGAGGCCGAGCGTGCGCCACGCGGGCGGCGAAAAAGCCGCGGTCGAGCAGCGGAAACGAAAAGAGCGTCGCCACCTGCCCGCACACCGACAACCCGCCGAACCCGATACACGCGGCAAGCGCGACCGCGTGTGGTGACACCGCCACACACCCGACCGACACTTCCAAAACGGCGGCAACCGCATCGGTGAGCGCGAGCGGCAATCCCGCTGCATCCAGCACCGACAACCCGCTTGCCACCACCGTCACAAATCCGCACATCACGACCATCGCGCGCGCCGCATCCCCCACCGCGACCGACACGGCGGCGAAAAGCGGTTTCGGCGGGCATTGTTTCGGCGGCACGGGCGGCAAGCGGCGCTTTCCCTGCCCGCCGACCACGCCGATCACGAGCGCCGCCGCCCATTCCGCAAACAGCAACAACCACCCGTGAAGCGGGCTCGAAAGCAGTCCCGCGCCGACGGTGGCGACCACGAATGCGGGCCCCGCCACCACGCAAAACCGCATCATCCGGCGGGCATCGGCGATAGTGAGTTGCCCGCGCTCGACCAGTTTGGCGCAGGCGGCGGCGCCGGCGGGATAGCCGCCGATAAAGGAGAGCAAAATCCCCGCGGCACAGCATCCGGGAAGCCCGAACACCGCCGCCGTTACCCGCGAAAGCCGCCGACCGAGCGTGTCCGACAGCCCGCTTTCCACCAAAAACGAAGCGAGCGCCATAAACGGGAGTAGCGTCGGCGCGAGCACGTTGCCGCACACCGCAAGCCCGCGCTTTGCGCCGGTTGCGGCGGCGTTCGGGAACGCCAAAAGCGCCCCGCAGCACAGAAGAAACCCCAAAAGCGCCGCGGCTTTTTTGCCGCGGGTCGCGCGTATGGTTATCGCTTTCATACAATCGCCCCCGTCGTATCGTATTCGGCGAGGGGGCGGCATTATTCCCGCCGCAGTCACATAGAATACACCGAAAGGCGGCGGTAAGTATGACGGAAAAGTTCCAAAAAGCGGCGAATGCCCTCGATTTAGACGAAGGGGTACTCCCCTCTTGCGCCCATCTTGAAATTTTCGGCAACCGGCGGGTACTGCTCGACGGCAACTGTGAAATCAACGAATGCGGCGAAGATTTGCTGGTGCTCACCGTCGGCAAAACGACGTTTCGCTTTCGCGGGCGGGAGTTGTGCCTCGCCGCGTTTGACCGACAAAGTGCGGTGCTGGAAGGGCGACTTTCGAGCATCGAATTCGAATAGGAGGCGACGGTATGTTCATCACCGATTGGGTGCGGCGCGCCCAAACCTCCGTCCGTTTCAAAGCCGAGGGCGGCGACCCGGCGCGGCTTTTGCGCCGTTTGCGAGAGGCCGACGTGGAGTTGTGGCAGTTACGCGGATTCGACGGCGGCTTTTTCGCGTGGTGCGATGCGGACGATTACAAACGCCTGCCGCCGCTTGTGCGCCATACGGGAATGCGGGTGCGCATCGTCAAAAAGCAGGGACTTCCCGTGCGGCTTGCGCGTTACAAAGGGCGGTGGGGTATTCCCGCGGGGCTTGCGGTCGCGGCGGCGGTATTTTGTCTTGTATGTCCGCGCAGTTGGGTCATCGAGATGCAAAGCGAAGACCTGAAAGCGCCGCTGTCCCCTGCGCTTCAAGCGGATATTACCGCGTTTTTAGAGCAAAACGGCGTGACGGTCGGCGCGAAAAAACGCGGCGTACCGTCCACCGAAATCCGGCTGACCGCGCCCGCCAAAATCGAGGGTGTCGGCGCGCTTTCGGTCAATTTATCGGGGTGTGTGGCGCACGTCACGGTGATGCCGCGGGTCGCGTACGAAAAAACGCGGGTAAAAGCGGCGGCGCTCTCGAACCTCGTTGCCGCGCGGGACGGCGTGGTGCGAAAATGCGAGATTACAGGCGGCAAGCGGGTGTGCCTCGTCGGCGAAGCGGTCACGAAAGGCACGCTGCTCGCGACCGGCGTTGTGGACACCGAAGCAGGGCCGCTTCTCAAACGCGCGACCGGACGGGTGCTTGCCGAAACCGAGCACGTGCTCACCGTGCGCGTGCCGCTTGCCGAAACCGTCGAGCGACCCGCCGGACGAACAGTCAAACGCTATACGCTGTCGGCGTTCGGGCTGTCCGCACCGCTGTTTACCCCGCTTAAAACCGACGGGTGGCAAGTAAGCAAAACCACCCGCGCGGTCAAACTGTTCGGGCGGGATTTGCCGCTTTCGGTGACCGCCGAAACGGCGCGGGAACAAATCGCCGTGACCACCACCCGCACAAAAGCGCAGGCGAAAGCCGAAGCCAAGCGCCGCGCGGACAAACAAGTGGCCGAAGCGTTTGCGGGCGCAGAAGTGTTGTCCCGCGCCGACACGGTGACAACCGACAACAGCGGCGTTACGCTGACCGTCACCTGCAAAATCCTCGAAGACATCGCCGTGGAAGTACCGGCAGAACGGCGGTAACAAAAAAATCCCGCAACCTCTCGGTTGCGGGATTTTGATAAAGCAAAATTTGATTACACCAATTTGTCCGGATTCCAAACGTAACTGTCGGTCAGGATTTTGATGAAATCGATCAACGCAAAAATCGCGCTGATGCCGAAGCAGAAGGTCATCACGATTTTGAAGATGCCTTTTTTCGTCTCGCCCATCATAAAGTTGTGGATGCCGATCGTGCCGAGGAAAAAGCAGATGACCGCCATCACCACTTTGTCTTGACCGTTCAGGTTGTTGCCGCCGGCAATCGTCTGCGCCGCTTGGGCATTGACCGCCACGCCACAACTCATGCAAACCGCCGCCCCCTCAGCGAGTTGGTTGCCGCAGTTGGCGCAGAAGTGGTTGCCCTCGCCGGTTTTGACACCGCAATGAAGGCAAATCGCCTGGTTGTCGTTCATGGGTTGACCGCAATTTTTACAGAACATTGAAAAAGCCCCCTATTTAGGAATAATATTTACTCAACACAAGAACCATTACCTTGTGAACAGTACGATTTGATACCCCCAGTTGACCAAAAAACCCGCCAGCATCAGCCACAGCATCACGCGGTCGGCTTTTTCGGAAAACAATGGTCCTTCGGCAAGAAAAAACAACACCAACAGCGGCATACAAAACACCATCGGATGATAGGAAAATGCGGCGGCAACATCCAGTCGTATCAGCGACAAAAACGCGTGTACCATCCCGCAACCGGGGCAGGGAATGCCAAACAGCGTTTTCCACACACACGGCAGATGGAACGACGCGAGAAGTGCCAACACCAAAGCGACGGCGAGCAACACCAGCAACCGCGCAACGACCGAGCGGTGAAAAAATCTTGAACGCATCACACATCCCTACCTTATATCATCATTATGATATCACAAACCAACGAAATTTGTCAATATAAATCGGACAGAAAAACTCCCTCTCGAATTTCGAGAGGGAGTTTTGTAAAAAGCAACTTATTTGGACGCTTCTTCGACAGCCACCGCGCAGGCGACGGTCGCGCCGACCATCGGGTTGTTGCCCATACCGATGAGGCCCATCATCTCGACGTGCGCCGGGACGGAGGACGAACCCGCGAACTGGGCATCGGAGTGCATACGGCCCATGGTGTCGGTCATACCGTAAGAGGACGGGCCGGCAGCCATATTGTCCGGGTGGAGCGTACGGCCCGTGCCGCCGCCGGAAGCCACCGAGAAGTAGCTGACGCCGTTCTCGATCGCCCATTTTTTATAGGTGCCCGCGACCGGATGCTGGAAGCGGGTCGGGTTGGTGGAGTTACCGGTGATGGAAACGCCCACGTTTTCGAGTTTCATGATCGCCACGCCTTCCGGCACGTTGTCCGCACCGTAGCATTTGACGTCCGCGCGAGCGCCCTTGGAGAACGGAATCTCTTTGGTCACTTTCACGGTCTCGGTGTAGGGATCAAACTCGGTCTCGCAATAGGTGAAGCCGTTGATGCGGGAGATGATGTACGCCGCATCTTTGCCGAGACCGTTCAGGATAACGCGGAGTTTCTTCTCACGGACTTTGTTCGCGTTGAGGGCGATTTTAATCGCGCCTTCCGCGGCGGCAAAGGACTCGTGACCGGCGAGGAAGCAGAAGCACTCGGTCTCCTCGCTCAAAAGCATTTTGCCGAGGTTGCCGTGGCCGAGACCGACTTTGCGGTTTTCGGCAACGGAGCCGGGGATGCAGAAGCTCTGCAGACCGATACCGATAGCGGCAGCGGCGTCAGCGGCTTTGGTGCAACCTTTTTTGATAGCGATGGCGGCGCCGACGGTGTACGCCCAAATGGCGTTCTCGAAGCAGATCGGCTGGGTAGAACGGACGATTTGGTCGATGTCGATGCCTTTCGCCAAGGTGATTTCCTTGCATTCGTCGATGGAGGAAATCCCGAATTCTTTCAGAGCCGCGAGGATTTTCGCCTCACGTCTTTCGTAACCTTCAAACTGTGCCATTTCGATATTCCTCCTTCAATTAGTCTTTACGCGGGTCGATGTATTTGACGGCTTCGTCAAAACGGCCATAGGTGCCTTTCGCCTTATCGTAGGCCTCGTTCGGCTCCATGCCTTTTTTGATGAAGTCGGTCATCTTGCCGAGAGAAACGAACTCATAGCCGATGACCTCGTCGTTTTCGTCGAGCGCCATGCGGGTGCAATAGCCCTCGGTCATTTCGAGGTAGCGGACACCTTTCGCTTTGGTGCCGTACATGGTACCGACCATGGAACGGGCGCCTTTGCCGAGGTCTTCCATACCGGCGCCGATGACGAGACCGTCTTCGGAGAACGCGGACTGGGTACGACCGTAAACGATTTGCAAGAACAGCTCGCGGGCGGCGGTGTTAATCGCATCGCACACGAGGTCGGTGTTGAGCATTTCGAGCAAGGTTTTGCCCGGCAGGATTTCGGCAGCCATAGCGGCCGAGTGGGTCATACCGGAGCAGCCGATGGTCTCGACAAGGGCTTCCTCGATGATGCCGTTTTTGACGTTCAGCGAGAGTTTGCAAGCGCCCTGTTGCGGAGCACACCAACCCACACCGTGGGTGTAGCCGGAAATGTCGGTAATCTGTTTGGACGCGATCCATTTGCCTTCTTCCGGAATGGGGGCGGGATCGTGGTGCGGGCCTTTCGTAACCACGCACATGTTTTCCACTTCGCGGGAATAGTTCATAACAAGAAACTCCTTTCGGTTATTTAGTTTCAAAACCATTCTTTATTATAACGGATAATTTCCCGCGTTGCAAGTATGAAAACACTTTTTTTCGCATTTTTTGTAGAATTTTCTTAAACTATTGAAACAAAGCGCAAAATGTGGTATACTTTTTGCGTATGAATTTTCCCGAAACGGGGTGTGCTTTATGAAATTACTGGTGCTGGACGGAAACAGCATTATCAACCGCGCGTTTTACGGCGTGCGCCTGCTTTCCGCCAAAGACGGCACGTTTACGAACGCCGTGTTCGGCTTTTTGAACATCCTCTCGAAACTGCAAGAGCAGGTGTCGCCCGACGGCATCGTGGCGGCGTTTGACTTAAAAGAGCCCACCTTCCGCCACAAGTTGTACGACGGCTACAAGGCGGGGCGCAAACCGATGCCGGACGAGCTCGCCGCGCAGTTGCCGCTTGTGAAAGAGATTTTAACGCTTCTCGGCTGCACCGTTTTGGAACAACCGGGCTATGAAGCGGACGATATTTTGGGCACGCTCGCCGCTTCCTGCGAAGCGCAGGGGCACGAATGCTTTATCGCCACCGGCGACCGCGACAGTTTGCAACTCGTGTCCGACCGCGTGACGGTGCTGCTCGCCTCCACCAAAATGGGACAAGCCGAAACGGTCGTCTACGACCCCGCCGCGATTTTCGAGAAATACGGACTCGCCCCCGCGGCGCTCATCGACTTAAAAGCGCTGATGGGCGACCAAAGCGACAAAATCCCGGGTGTCCCCGGTGTCGGCGAAAAAACCGCCGTGTCGCTCCTCCAACAATTCGGCTCGCTCGACGCGCTTTACGAACAGTTGGACGGCGCGGACGTGCGCGACACACTCAAAACGAAACTGAAAGACGGGTTCGAGAGCGCGCAACTCTCCCGCACGCTCGGCACGATTTGCAAAACCGTGCCGCTTGCGACCACGACCGTTTCCGATTACGTGCAACGCCCGATGAAACGGGATGAACTCGCTCGGCTGCTCGCGCGGCTCGAACTGTTTAAGTTTATCAAGCGGCTCGGCTTGGACGAAGCCGCGCCCGCACCCGAAACGACCGCCGCACCCGCCGCTGCGGTAAAAATCAGCGGCGACGAACGGCTTTCGGACGTGATTGCGCTCGCCAAAGCAGAAAAATCGCTCGATATCGTCATCGAAAACGGCGGATTACTCGTCTGCTTACCGAATGAGGTTGTAAAGGTTTCTAACCTTACAGATTTACTCCCCGTTTTGCCCGCCGCTACCGTGCGGACAAATGACAGCAAAGCCCTGTACCGCCTGCTTTTGGACAATGGTGTAAAGGAAGATGACTTGACACTTGTTGCGGTGGATACACGGCTTTGCGGCTATCTTTTGAACCCGCTTTCGTCCGATTATTCGGTCGTGCGGCTCGCGCAGGAATACGGTTTGCCGCTTGCCGACGGCGAAGACGAAGCCGTGAAAGCCGCGGCGACGTTTTCCGCCGTTGCGGACGCATTACCCGCGCTTGTTGCCGACAACGGACAGGAGTATTTACTCAAAGAAGTGGAACTTCCCTTGGCACTCGTGCTCGCCAAAATGGAACACCGCGGCTTTGCGGTAGACGGCGAGGGCATCGCCGCATTCGGCGAACGGTTGGACGATGACATCGAGGCGTATCGCAAAGAAGTGTGCGCCGCAGTCGGATATGAATTCAACTTAAACTCCCCGAAACAACTCGGCAAAGCATTTTTTGAGGATATGGAGATGCCGCACGGCAAAAAGACCAAATCCGGCTACTCCACCAACGCGGACGTGCTCGAAAAACTGCGCCCGCTGTACCCCGTTGTGGACGATTTGTTAAATTATCGCTCGCTTTCCAAGCTCAAATCCACCTACTGCGACGGGCTTCTTAAAGTGATTACCCCCGACGGGCGGGTACACACCAGTTTTAACCAAACCGAAACCCGCACGGGGCGCATTTCGTCGCTTGAACCGAATCTGCAAAACATTCCCGTGCGCTCGGAACTCGGGCGCGAACTGCGCCGCTTCTTCAAAGCCGCCGACGGCTGTGTGCTGTGCGATGCGGACTATTCCCAAATTGAACTGCGCGTGTTGGCGGCCATGGCAAACGAACCGACCATGACCGCGGCGTTCGTCTCGGGCGCGGATATCCACCGCACCACGGCGGCGCAGGTATTCGGTGTTCCGGAAGACGAGGTCACGCCCCTGTGGCGCACCCGCGCGAAAGCGGTCAACTTCGGCATTGTCTACGGCATCGGCGCCCACTCGCTTGCCGAGGATTTGTCGATTAGTTACGGCGAGGCGAAGAAATATATTGACGCGTATTTTGAAAAATACAGCGCGATTACCGCGTTTATGAACGGACTTGTGGAAAGCGCCCGCGAAAAGGGCTACGGCGAGACGTTGTTCGGTCGCCGCCGCCCGCTTCCGGAGCTGGCTTCATCCAACCATATGCTCCGCGCATTCGGCGAGCGCGCCGCCCGCAATATGCCGATTCAGGGCACGGCGGCGGACATCATCAAAATCGCGATGATTCGCGTGGAAAACCGCTTAAAAGCCGAAGGGCTTGCGGCAAAACTCATCTTGCAGGTGCACGACGAACTCATCGTGGAAGCGCCGCAAGCGGAAGCGGAACAAGTGAAACAACTGCTCGCCGAGGAAATGGAAAAAGCGGTGTCGCTTTCCGTTCCGATGGCGGTGGATGCCCACGTCGGCGAGACGTGGTTTGATGCGAAGGGCTAAACGAAACGAGGTGGCAATATGCCGTTTTTACCGATTACAAAAGAAGAAATGCGCGAGCGCGGCTGGGATGCCGCCGACATCGTGTATATCACGGGTGATGCCTACGTGGATCACCCGAGTTTCGGCGTGTCGATTATCTCCCGCGTGCTGGAACACGCGGGCTACAAGGTGGCGATTTTGCCGCAGCCGCAAGGCGTTGCCGACGTGAAACGCTTCGGCCGCCCGAAACTCGGCTTTTTCGTCACCGGCGGCAACATCGACTCGATGGTCGCCCACTACACCGCCGCCAAACGCAAACGCTCGGAAGATGCCTATTCCCCCGGCGGCAAAGCGGGACTCCGCCCCGACCGCGCGGTTTTAACCTACTGCAACTGGGTGCACGCGGCGTACGGTGACGTGCCGCTTGCCATCGGCGGACTGGAAGCATCGCTTCGCCGCTTCGCCCACTACGATTACTGGGACGATGCGGTGCGGCCCTCGCTGCTTGTGGACAGCGGCGCGGACATTCTTATGTTCGGTATGGGCGAAAAACACGCCGTCGAAATCGCCGACCGATGGGCGGCAGGCGAATCGCCGAAAACGATGACCGATATTTTAGGCACGTGCGTGGCCATTCCCGTGAAAGAATACGTGCCGCGGCCGTGCGTGGAGTGTGCGCCGTACGAAACGGTCAAAACCGACAAAAAGCAATACGCCATTTCCTGCCGCAAGCAACTCGATGAGCAGGATGCGGTGCGCGGCAAAGCGGTCATTCAGCGGCACGGCGACGTGATTGTTCTGCAAAACCCGCCGATGCCGCCGCTTTCGCAAACGGAAATGGACGCGGTGTACGCGCTCCCCTATATGCGCGACTATCACCCGTCGTACGAGCCGATGGGCGGCGTTCCGGCCATTAAAGAAGTCAAATTCTCCTTAACCCACAACCGCGGGTGTTTCGGCGCGTGCAACTTCTGCTCGATTGCCTACCACCAAGGCCGCGCGATTTCCACGAGAAGCGAAGAATCGCTCGTGGATGAGGCGAAAAAACTCACCGAACTGCCGGATTTCAAGGGCTACATCCACGACGTGGGCGGCCCGACCGCGAACTTCCGTCATCCGTCCTGCGAAAAGCAGAAAACGGCGGGACTGTGCAAGGGCAAAAAGTGCTTGGCGCCCACCGTCTGCCCCGCGCTCAAAGCCGACCACGAGGAATATTTGCATCTGTTGCGCCGCCTGCGCGCGCTTCCGAAAGTCAAAAAAGTGTTTATCCGTTCCGGCATCCGGTTTGACTATCTCATCGAAGACAAAGACGAAAGTTTCTTCAAAGAACTCGTCGAACACCACGTCAGCGGTCAGCTGAAAGTCGCGCCCGAGCATTGCTCGGCGGCGGTGCTTGCCAAAATGGGCAAGCCGCAAATCGACTCCTACCGCCGCTTCCAAAAGCGGTTTTACGAACTCACCAAATCCGTCGGAAAAGAGCAATACCTCGTGCCGTATCTGATGTCCTCCCACCCCGGAAGCACCATCAAAGATGCCATCGAGTTGTCGTTGTTCCTCAAAAAAGAGGGGCTTCATCCCGAACAGGTGCAGGACTTTTATCCCACGCCCGGCACGATTTCCACGTGTATGTTCTACACGGGGCTCGACCCGTACACGCTCGAACCCGTCTACGTGCCGCGCACGCCGAAAGAAAAGGCGGAACAGCGCGCTCTGCTCCAATATTTCCTGCCGCAAAACCGCCAAATCGTGCTTTCCGCCCTCAAAAAAGCGGGGCGATTTGATTTAATCGGCACGGGACCGAACTGCCTTGTAAAACCCGACCCGAAGCCGCCGCAAACCGGCAAAAAAACGCAAAAGCCGGTGGCAAACAAGAAAAAATCGCCGCAAAAACGCCGCCGCTGAATAAACCGCAAAATCCCGTCCATACTGTCCTTACCCGAAAGGGAAATTTTGACAGTTTGGGCGGGATTTTTTATGCTTAAAAATCGTTTTGTGCGCGCCGTTTGCGGCGGGCTCGTACTTTGTCTTTGTCTTTCGATTTGCGGCTTTGCGGGGGAGGTAGACGACCTGCGAGGGCGGGTGCTGCGGCTGCATATTTTAGCCAATTCCGACAGTGAAATCGACCAAAGCGTAAAACTCAAAGTCCGCGATGCGGTGGTAGAGGAGTGCGCGGGACTGCTCGACGGCGCTACGAATGCCGACGAGGCCGCCACACTCGCCGAAACGCAACTCGACGAGGTATGCGCCGTGGCGCGGCGCGTTTTGCGCGAGCAAGGGGCGGATTACGGCGTTTTTGCCGAAGTGACAACAGCGTATTTCCCCACCCGCGTGTACGACAACGTCACGCTCCCCGCGGGGCGGTATCCGGCGGTGCGGTTACTGCTCGGCAAAGGGGAGGGACACAACTGGTGGTGCGTGCTGTTTCCGCCGCTTTGTGTATCGGCGGCGACCGACAAAAAGACCACCGCCGACGTGCTGACCCCCGCCGAGGATGCGCTTGTCACCGACAGCGCGCACTACGCGGTCAAGTTCAAAGTGGTCGAGTGGTGGGAAGCACTTTTTGAAAAGCAAAAGACCGACCCGTAATGGGTCGGTCTTTCAAAGCCAAAATCCGGCAATCAGCGCCGCGGCGGAAGCCGCCAGCGCCACGACCACCATCGGCATATCCACGTAAGCGAGCACAAGCGCCACCACCGTGCCGATGGCGGCTGTCGCCACGCTACCGGTGGAATAGAAAATGGCGGGAATGGTCATCGCCGTCAGCACCGCATAGGGGATATAGCCGAGGAAATCGCGCAAAAAGCGGGATTCGATTTTCTTTTTGAACGCCACAAAAGGCACGGCGCGGATGAGGTAGGTGGCGACCGCCATCACCGCGATATACATCGCTATACTCATACGCCCGCCTCGCTTTCCGACGGGAACAGCCACGCGCCGAGCACCGCCGCGACTACCGCGCTGATAATCACCGAAAAACCGGAAGACAGCGCCGGCAAAAGGTAGTAAAACGCCACGCTGCAAAGCGCCGCTACGCCCGCCACAAACAAAATGCGGCGGTTCTTTTTGGCGGGTGGCAACACAATGGCGATAAACATCCCGTAAAGCAAAATGCCCATCGCGCTGACAATAAACGCCGGCAGGAGTTTGCCCGCCACCGCGCCGAGTACCGTGCCGCCCGTCCATCCCGCCATCGAGACGAGAATCAGCCCGTACATATACGCCGGTGTCACGGGGTACAGCTGGGAAGCGGCGACGGCGAAGATTTCGTCGGTCATACCGAACGCCGCCACACACCGATGCCCGAACGAAAACGACGGGTCCAATTTTTGCGACAGCGACATCGACATCAGCGCATAGCGCGCGTTGATAACGAGCTGGGTCAACACCAATTCCACAAGCGTGCCCGCCGCCGCAATCACCGTAACCCCGGCAAATTGCCCCGCCGACGTGAGGTTGACGGCGGAAATCAGGGTGGCGATAAACGGCGATAAGCCGGAACTGACCGCAAAAATGCCGAATCCAAACGACACCGACAAATATCCGAGCATAATCGGAATGCCGTGCCGTGCACCGCGCACCAAATCGCGCCGGGATTTTTCCATCGGTGTCGCCTCCTTTTTCATAAAATCACAACCTCTATATGATACCCCACTCGCCGCCAAAATGCAAGTGTTTTGCGCTTTTGCGGCAAGATTTTTCGCCGCACGTCCCATCAAAATCCCACA
>JAKSPN010000044.1 GCA_024404755.1 Clostridia bacterium
GCGGCGGTGTGGGTATGACGATAATCCGGGGCAAAGCCGCAGGAATAGCACGCGTTGGTGTGGGTGTGTTCTTCTTTATCGCACTCGAGCAGGCAGTCCGCGGTGTGGGTGTGTTCCACGAGCGAGCAGCATGCTTCGGTGTGGGGAATTTCCTCTTTGCCGCAGTCGTAGCAATCGGCGGTGTGGACGTGCTGGTCACAGAGGTAATCGTAGCAATCGTCGGTGTGGGTGTGTTCCTCGATTTGGCAGGCAACGCCGGAATCGCGCAGAGTGATAGAATAGACGTTGCGGCGATAGTAGACGTTGACGGCGGAAGAACCGTCACCCTCGACCAACACGTTACTGTCGGCGTGGCTGTAATAGAATTGGTTGTAGTCACCGGTTTTCAGCGAGGCGGGGAGTTCGGTATACGGAACAGTCTGGGTGACGTAGTTGTCGCCGTTCTTGTAGATTTTCATCGTGCTGCCGCCGACGGTGGAGGAGGACACGGCGTACACCGTGTCGGCACCCCAGTAGGAGTAGCCGTCGTCGTTGGCGTTTTCTTTCCAGTAAATGATGTTGACGTTGGAGTTCGTCACCGACCACAACGCTTTGTAGGCAACGGTGCGCGCGGCGATGTTGCCGTTGAAGGTGTGGGAAGCGGAGGTGCCTTCGTCCGCCGTGCCGTCGCCGTAGGAATCGACAAAGCGGTGGGTGGCGTTTTGATACACCGTGCCGTTCGGGGCGGTGTAGTTGCGGGTGTAGGCAGACGGGCTGCCGAGGTCTACGTACTGCGCGGCGGTGAGGGTTTGGGTACCGACTTGGGTCTCCACGCCGCCGACGTTCGCGTAGACGTTGAACTCATAGGTGGTGATTTCGTCCCAGCCTTGGAACACGTAGCCGGGGCGCACCGGCGGCGTTACGACGAAGGACGCGTCGTAACGGGCATAAATCGGCTCCACGCCGTAGCCGCCGTTGTTGTCGAATTTGATGATGTAGTAGTTGCGGTCGAAGTAGTAGTCGAACACGGTCGAGCCGTCCGCCGCGACGGATTCGGGGTAGTGGTAAAGGGCGGAGAAACCGAAGTCCTCGCCCGGCTCCACGCCGTAGAAATCGTAGACGGGCTGTTCGAGGGTGTTATCGTCGACGATTGTACCCGTTTTCGCCATACCGATAAAGGAGATGGCAGCGTTTTGGGTGTATTCGTCGTCGTTGATGTTTTGGAAGTAGTAGCGCACCGAATACGGCACGTCGATACTCACGTAGTAGACGTTATAGACGATGTCTTGCACGGGGCTGACACCGTAGTCGTAGCTGACGTAGATGGAGTTCGCTTCGGTGGTGGCGGCCTCTTGGATGATGGCACTTTCGATGGCGGTAAGCCATTCGGAATCGGTCTCCGCAACCGAGGTTTCGTTGTCAATATACGTGCCGGCCAGGGCGTTGTAGGTGTAGGTGCGCTCCTCGCCGCCGTGGGTGGCGGTCACCGTGTCGCCGTCTTCCAAAGCGGGGGCGCCCTGCGTGCCGATGTAGTACGGCGCAAAGCCGATTTGGGTCGGGCTCAACACGTTTTGGCTGTAACTGGACGTGACGAGCACGCTCGCGGTGTACGGCGCGTACACTTGGCGGGACGGGTCGTCCGCACTCAGGTAGTTGATTTGGATGTTGATATAGTCCGCGTCCGGGTCGGCGGACAAAATCGGCTCTTGTTCGCCCAGCGCGAGCAGCGGCGATTTTTTGGAGGAGAGCAGCGACGTGTCGGCTGCCGCGGGCGCTTCGGTGACTTTCACGAGGAGCGATTCGCTGACGAGCAGGTCGCCGTCTTCGTCCTTGGCGGAAACGCGCAGCGAGGCAACGTCGTTATCGTACAGCGCGGACATCACGACCGCGTAGGAAAGCCGGAAGTGGCGGTCGGTGGCATCCTGGATGTTCGCCCACTGGTTTTGGTCGCGGTCGACGAGAATTTGCCACTGAACATCGGTCACGGAAAGCCCGTTGGTGGCGAGCGAGAGGTCTTTTTCGTCGCCCATCGGCAAAATCACGTCCTGCACCTCGACACCGTCGCACAAAATGGCGAGGTCAGAGGTGATGATGGGCGTTTGGTTGCCGCCGGCGAGCGCGGTTGCGGTTTCGGCGGTGTCAACCGCGTTGAGAACGGCGCTGTCCGTCGATTGCGGCAGCGCGATAGAGGTCAGCGACAGCGAACAGAGCACGGCAAAGCAGACAAGCAGCGACAGCGCGCGCTTGCAAAGACGTTTCGTTTTGTTCGTCATATCGCAGACCTCCTTTCGAAGAAATTTTAGGGTATGCTAACTCAAATGTAAATGTCGTGTTGTTTGACCGAATCCCACGCGGCGGCGGCGTGAGCCGCTTCGGTGGCGTAGTCGCCGAAACCGTCTAACTGGACGGCGTAGGCATCAAACGCGACGTTCAGCGTGGCGGGCAGCGCCTCGATGTCGGTGCGGGTGAGGGACGCGCCTACGGTGATAGTGCCGTTTTGCAACACGGGTTTGGCATCGAGCGCTTCGTTCGGGTCGGTAATCGTGTAGTAGACGGAAGCGCCGTTGTCGGTTTTTAAGAACGTCCAGCCGTTGTCCACTGCGAAGTCAATGGTTTTGCCGGAAACCGTGCCGTAACGGTAAGCAAAGTTGTCGGCTTTGGAAAACTCGGCGGTGGTGACCCGCAGGAACACGTAGCACGCCGCTTCCGACCCGCCGAAGGAGATCGAAGTGTTGCGGTGAATGGTCATTCCGGGGGCGAGGAGCATCGTGTGCGTGTCGGGGTCGGTAAAGACGTTATCGTTGTCGTTGATGGTCAGTTTTTCGAACTGAATCACGCGCGCGGGGTTGTTCGTTTTGCCGGTGCCGACGTAGCGGGCAAAGATGCCGGCGGATAAGCAGGTGAGCAGAACGACAAGGCACAACAAGACAGCGGCCAGACGAAGCGACAAAATGCCGGACGGCTTTTTGGTCGATTGCGGTTGTTTCATTCTTCTCCCCTCCTTATAAAGCTTTTATATAGAAGATTGTGCGGCGGCCACCAAAAGGGCATACTGCCACACGATGCTTATGGTAGTATTTTAATATAAGAGTTAGCCTATGTCAACAAGAAACGTAAAAAAATATGCGATATTGTCAAAGAAACGGCGAAAATGACAATACGTTTACAAAAACGGTCGGGTTTTTCCGCAAATTTTACACATCGGTCCTCAAAAAATTTCAAAAAACGCTTGACTCTGACGGTACGTCATAGTGTATGATAGAGTTACCGAAAGGAGGAAGCGCCGTGAACGAGATGCTGAAAACCGTCAAGCAGGTAAGCGACTTGTGCGGGGTGAGTGTGCGCACACTTCACTATTACGACCAAATCGGGTTGCTGTCGCCCGCCGTCGTGACCGAGGCCGGCTATCGGTTGTACGGTGAGGCGGAGCTTTTGCGGCTGTCGCAGATTTTGCTTTATCGGGAGTTGGAGTTTCCTCTCGCGGACATTCGGGAGATGCTCTCGTCGCCGACGTTTGACGAAACGCGGGCGCTCGACCAGCAAATCGAACTGTTAAAACTGAAAAAAGCGCACCTCGAAACGCTGCTTAAAAAGGCGAAAGAGATGCGCGAAAAAGGAGGAAACGTTGTGGACTTTTCGGCGTTTGATAAAAGCAAATTAGAGGACTATGCCGCCCGCGCGAAAGCGGAGTGGGGGCAGACCGAGGCGTATAAAGAATACGCGGAAAAAGCAAAAAAACGCACCGCCGAGGATGAGCAAGCCGCCGGCGCGGGGCTGATGGAATTTTTCGTAAAATTCGGCGAAATCAAAGAAACTGACCCCGCGTCCGACGAGGCGCAAGAACTCGTTAAAGCGTTGCAGGAGTACGTTTCGGCGCACTTTTACACCTGCACGAAACCGATTCTCGGCTCGCTTGGGCAGATGTATGCGGCGGGCGGCGAGTTCACCGAAAATATCGACCGCGCTGGCGGTGCCGGCACCGCACGGTTTGCCGCCGAAGCGATTGAAATTTATTGCGTCAAGTGAGCGAAAAGCGAAAAAACGGTTTATACTTTCAGTCACAAAATCGCATAACAAAAACCCCCGACAACGTCGGGGGTTTCACTTGCAAAGAGGTTGGAAATGTGGTAAAATATATTTACTGTACAAGTATAGGAAAAGGAGAGTGCAAAAATGAAATGCCAAGTGTGTGGTGCCGAAAGCGGAAAATATCCGCTTTGTCGTGCGTGTAATACCAAAAAAGAACAGGGACTTGTAATCAAGTGTTCGCAATGTAATCGGTGGCACTACAAAGATGCGCCGTGTGGGGAGGTTGTCTCGGTCACGAATACGGCGTTTTTGTATGAGCCGCATAAAACGCTGATTTCTCTGGCGGAGCAGGCTTTTTTTGCGGCGATTAAAGCCAATATTCCGGTGGGGTATCAAGTATTTCCGCAGATAAACTTGGCGACGTTTATTGACCGTACCGATAATGCGCGGTATCGCAACGAATTATTCCGCAATGTGGATTTTCTTGTAACCGATGCGGCGTATACACCGAAAATTGCATTTGAAATCAACGACCAAACTCATTTAACAAACGACCGTCGCGAACGTGACGAGAAAGTACATAATATTTTAGAAGAAGCGGGTATTCCGCTTATCGTGTTATGGACGTCGTACGGCGTTAACGGTGCATATATTCGTGAAAAAGTGGTGGAAGCGCTAACGAAGCCGGTGGAGCGTAAGCATCATTTCGATAAGATAGAGGCAGAGCCAATGCCGAAAGAAGAGATTGTTGAAAAACCGGCTAAAAAGGGTTGCTATGTTGCTACGTGCGTGTATGGCTCGTACGATTGTCCGCAGGTGTGGGCACTTCGTCGTTACCGCGATGAGTGGTTGGATACGATGTGGTGGGGAAAAGCATTTATTAAATTGTATTATGCTGTGAGTCCGATAGCCGTCAAGTGGTTTGGAGATTTTAGCGGATTTCGAACGTTTTTTAAACGGATACTGGATAAAAAAGTGCGAAAACTTATGGAAAACGGATATGATTGCGCCCCCTATGAGGATAAGAAATATTAAAACCCCAAACAAAAACCCCCGACAACGTCGGGGGTTTTTCGCATTTATGTACGCTTATTCAATCGTCAGGATATCGGAGAAGCCGGTGATGTCGAACACGTCTATAATGTCGGCACAGACGTTTTTAATCACCATTTTGCCGCGGGCGTTCATCTCTTTTTGGGCGGAGAGAATCACGCGCAGACCGGCGGAGGAGATGTATTCGAGGTTGGCGAAATCGAGAACGAGGTCGGTCACGCCGTCGAGGTTGCCGCCGAGTTCGGCTTCGAGCAGGGGGGCGGTGTTGGTGTCAAGACGGCCGGAAAGCGCGAGAGTCAGGTTCGAGTCGTTTTTCGTTTTGTTGATTTGCATACTTCTTTACTCCTTTCAAAATACGAGAGTGTCGACGCGGTCGAGCAACTCCAAAATGTGCGTTTTATAGGTTTCGATTTCCTGTTTGCCCTGTTCGGTTTCCAGTCCGCCGCGGCGGATGAGACGGCGCATCAAGCGCGTATAGCCGATGAGCATCGCTTTGTCGGCGACGGCGGCGATTTTTTCTTTGTCGTCGGTGCCGAGATAGAGGGAAAGGGTTTTGTCCCAAATCCGCAGAGTGGTTTCGCGGGACAGACCGAGGAAACTTTCGACCACGGTGTGGTCCACCTCGGAGAAGCCGACGTAGGCGTTAAACACGCTCGCCAGTTCGAACACGGGGTGACCTTGGCACAGCGTGTCCATATCGATGAGCAGCACCTCGCCGTTTTGCATCATGACGTTTTTGAGGTGGTAGTCGCCGTGGAGCATATGGTGGTCAATCGGCACGTCTTTCACGAGTTCGACGAGTTGGTCGCCCTTGCCTTCCGGCAGATAGGGGATGAGGAAGTTCGCCCAGTTGATAGCGACGTTGCGCATATCCGGCATATCTTCGGGGCGGACGAGCGTGCTGTGGATTTTCTTCATCAAATCGACGTAGAGGCCAACGTATTTGTCCTCGTTTTCCGGATCGTTTTTCACGAGTTTGGCGAACGATTCGGCGTTGAGCAACTCGAACACCGAGCCGTAACCCTCGCCGACTTTTACCACGTCGTAGGGAATGGCGGTGGGGATGCCGAGCACGAATGCACGGCGGGCGAGTTCACGCTCGCGGTGGATGTCCGGTAGGGCATCGGCGTTCATATACACTTTAACGATGGTGTCGGGGTCGATACGGTACACTTTACCGTTCGCGCCCTGACCGATGACCTCGCATCCGTCCACCGACAGTTTGCGGTAGGCCTTGGACACGGGAATCATCTCGGAAAAACCGGTCATTTCAAAAATCTCATACACCTCGCTGCAAGCGTTAATCACCGACAGCGACGGCTCGTTTTTGCGCAGCCGCAAAATCACGCGCAGGCCGGCGCTCGAAATGTATTCGAGGTCTTCCACGTCCAACGTGACTTTTTCGTGGGGATTTTCTTCCCGAATTACGTCGATATCCGTTTCCACCTGCGGGGCGTTGGTGGAGTCGATACGCCCCTGGGCGAACAGCGTTAAAATGCCGTCGTCCGTCTTGGCTTGAATTAAACTCATATTGTTTCTTCCTTTCCGAACGTTTTTTCAACAAGGTCCATATATTCCGCAAACGCGGCGGTATCGCCCAAATCGTCCCGAATATAGTCGGCGATGGTGCGGTAATACCATTCGTGCATTTTGGGGTCTTTCTGGTTGAGCGTTTGCCACATCTCGTCGCCGTCTTTTAAGTAAGAACGATAGAACGAGCGCATATTGGACAGTTTGTCGGCGAGCCATAGGATGCGCACGTCCCGGTCGGGGGTAAGCATCAGCATAAGAAGCGACTCGTCTTTGCGCTCTTTCCACGTTTCCGCGGCGGGGCGGGTGGACATTTTGTCTTCCGTTTCGCTTTGTACCAGTGCCGCGACCCGCGCACCGAAACGGCGTTTGATTTCGCGGGGGTCTACGTCGCAATCCTCTACCGTGTCGTGCAAAACGCCTGCCGCCATCGTCTCCAAATCGGGGGTGATGGTGGAGATGATCGCCGCAACTTCAAGCGGGTGGAGAATATACGGGGTTTTCGCCATCTTGCGCATTTGCCCTTTGTGGGCTTCGGTGGCAAAGAGGATGGCTTCCTCCAATACGTTCATGTCAGTCCTCCAGGTTTTTGATGATGGTCATAATGTTTTTGCCGTTTTCGTATTTGTATTTGAGATCGTCCATGGTCTTTTTCACCATAAAGATGCCGAGCCCGCCGGGTTGGCGTTCATCCGCCGTCAGCGACACGTCCGGATCTTCTTTTTGCAGCGGGTTGTAGGGGATACCCTCGTCCTCAAAGCGGACACACACCGCGTGGTGAGGCGTATCTTTTTTCACCACTTTGACCGTCACCGGGCCCTTGTGGTCGGGATAGCCGTGGTGGACGATGTTGCTGAACAGTTCGTCGATGGCGACGTTGATTTGGATGACCGTCTTCATCGGGCAGTTGAGTTTTTCGAGTTCGGCTTCGACAAATGCCGTCACGTCGTTGATATCCTCCACCTTCGCCTCGTCGAAGTGAATGGTGGGGATGGCGGGCGCGCCGAGGAAGCGGAACGCCACCATCGTGATATCGTCAAACTGCGGCGCATCGCCGACGAACGCATCCACGTCCGTTTTGATGAAGTCGCACAGTTCTTGCATATCGTCGAATTCGCGGGAGTTGAGCGCGGTTTGCAGGCGTTCTTCACCATACAGTTTGTTATCGGCGTTGGTCGCCTCGGTCACACCGTCGGTATAGAGAAATACCGTGTCGCCGGGGACAAGCCGGAGTTCTTGCGTTTTGTAGTTGACGTTCTCCATGCCTGCCAAAATAAAGCCGGCACGGGTACGCAAAAATTCAAACTGTCCGTCTGTGTGGCGCACAAGCGGCGGGTTGTGACCGGCGTTGGCATAGCGCAAAACGCCCTCTTCCAAGTCCACGCTGCCCTGCCAAGCGGTAACGAACATACCGGCATCGTTGCCCTCGCACAGCGCGTTGTTGCCGCGGGTAAACACGTCGCACAGCGGCAATTCCGCTTCGGTGAGGGTTTTCAGCTCGGTTTTGGCGCGCATCATAAACATCGCGGCGGGGATTCCCTTGCCGGACACGTCCGCCACGAGGAAGTGGAGTGTGTCTTGGTTGGTCATATAGAAGTCGTAGAAGTCGCCGCCGACCTCTTTGGCGGGATTCATCGACGCGTAAATCTCGAATTCTTTACGTTTCGGGAACGCGGGGAACACGTTGGGAAGCGCCGAGGCCTGAATGTTCTTCGCAAACTCCAACTCTTTGTCGATACGGGCGGAGGCCTCGTCGATATAGCGTTTCAAGGTATCCACCGTCGAGTTGATATCGTCCGACAGCGAGGCGAATTCCTCGTTGGAACGGACGTTGACCGTCTCTTTCAAATCGCCGTTGGCAATTTTGGAAAGTGAGCTGTTGATGTCTTTGATTTGGTTGACGACCACGCGTTTAATCAAGAGGTAAATGAGAGCGAACAGCGCCGCGAACACGAGAATTTCCATATACGTGTTGACGAACACCGCGATGTTGCGCATCCGGAACGCTTCGTCGCACGGCAGCACCGACACGACGTAGTAGCCCTCAGTGGTGCGGTAGCGGGCAAAGCAAGGCACACCGCCCAAATTCATCGAAAAGGTGGTGTTGGGTTTGCCGATACCGGAGGTTCTGAAATTCTCCTGCAACGTGGCGGGCGAGAGCCCCTTGGGAGCGCTGATTACCGAATACGTTTCGTCCAAAATGAGGATATAGCCGGTTTCGCCGACGTGGCGGTTTTTGGTAATGCCGACAACGCTCTCGTCGATATTCCGCTGGAAGCGGTTGGCATCGTAACCGACCTGCAAAAAGCCGGTTTCGGTTTTGACACCGGCGTATTTCCGCAACAGATTGGCATCGTTGGTGATGGGGCGGTATTTCTGCACGAATTCCTTTGTATCGCCGAGAAGGGCGAGGAATTCGGCGGACTGTTCGCCGGACGCCATATTAAAGCCGATGAAACTTTCTGCGGAACTGTCCACGATAATGCCGTTTTTGTCCACGATGCTGATGTCCGCTACGTCGTATTTGTCCGCCAGCGTGTTCAGGTCGGAGGTTTCGAGCTCAGCGGCGATTTTGCGGGTGAGCGACAGCAGGTTTTCGTTGGTGGTATCGTCGATGTCGGCGGTTATATCGTCAAGCGCCATAGAGAGCAGGTTTTCCACCTGTGCCTCGGCGATTTGGTTCTGTAATTGAAACACAAAGACGGAGGTGGCGACAAACGCGACCACCACGGTAGCAAGCATCCGTTTTTGGATGGTTTGGGAGATGCGGATGCCGGATTTTTTCTTAATCAGCGGTTCGCCGGAGAGAAGCGCCAATACGATGGCGGTGAGCATCACCGCGATACTGTTGGCGGCAACCAGCGGGCCGGTGCACACTTTGACCACTTCCATGGCCTTTTCGGGGGTGTTCATATTGGTGATGAACACCATCGTCAGGTGGAACACTTCCATCACGACACCGGTGCAAAGGGAGATAAACCAGCCCGGTTTTTTGTTTTCAAACATCCATTTGCGCAGCGCGGCAGCATAGAAGCCGGCGATAATCGTGGAAACGCTGCACGCGACGCGGGTAAAACTGCCGACACCCCACGCGACGGCAATCCACCGTTCGACACCGCCGATGATACCGGCGATAATGCCGGCGGGCGCGCCGAACATCAGACCGCCGATGAGCACAGCACCGTCGCGGCAGTTGGCGACGGCACCGTTGACCGGGATTCCCCACTCTGTGCCGAGAACGGCAAGTCCGCCGAAGACCAAGCCGAAGATGATTTGCTTGAGCACATAGTTAAGCCGCCCGAATTTGGTGTGTTTATCCAACAAAAAGAGAATGATGGCGCAAATAACCGGTAACAACGCGGCGATGGACAGTTTGATATACGCTTCCGGCATAGAGGTCAACTCCTTTTCTTACAGAGTGGTGTCAAGGGCGGCAATCGCGGCGTTCAAAATCGCTTCCGGGTCGTTGCCGAATACGTCCAGTCCTTCGGCGACAACGGTTTTCGCCTGCTTCACGCCGAAACAGCGGGTAGTAAGGTCGCGGACGTAGTGATAGCCGTATTCCGGAACGAACGGGCCGCCGGCGGTGGAGACGTAGTAGAGCGTGTTGGCACGGCACAGCCCGACGGGAACGCCGTTTTCGTTATACGACGAGGTGAGCCCGAGGACGTAGATGTTTTCAAAATAGACTTTCAGCACCGCGGGGAACGAGAGGTCCCAAAACGGCGCGGAAATTACAATCGTGTCGGCGACGGCAAATTGCTTGGCCAAATCGAAATACGGGTCGGAAAAATCGCCCGCCGCCACTTTGGCGGTGCGCCACGCGAGCGTTTTTTCGTCAAGCGGGGCGATGGCAAGCGCGGGCAAGCACACTTCGGTTACGTCGTTGCCCAGTTTTTGAAGCACGGCGCGCGCCAAACGGTCGGTGCGGGAATCGCTTCGCACGCAACAATTAAGATATAAAATCATCGTGCGCGCCTCCTTAATATATAATTTAACACCATCATTATAACACGCTTTTTCCCGTTTGACAAGAAAAAAGAGCGCCGAAGCGCTCTTTTTTGAGAATTTTTTAGTTCAGGCCATACTGTGGTTGCTGCCGGCGTGGCGGGCAGCGAGTTTTTCCAATTTCCGCAGGGCACGGGTTTTCACGTGTTTCGCGGATTTCGGCAGGTCACTCTTAAACCGCTTGGCGGCGGCGTGTTTGGCTTTGCCGGCTTTCTTCGGACCGAAGAATTTCTCGCTCAACGAGGTGGCAAAAGGCACAATTGCCGTGGTGGCGGCGGGCGTGGGGATATCCGCATTCAGCGACTCGGTGAACGCTTCGGCTTCCGCCACGGAAACGGGGACTTCGTCCGCAAACGCCACCGGCTCATCCGCGACGGTAGCGGGCATTTCGTCGGAAATCGCCACCGGATCGATAAACTCAATGGGGGTTTCGGCGAATTCCACCGGTTGCTCATCCGCAAAAACGGGGGTTTCGGCGAATTCCACCGGTTGTTCATCCGCGAAAGCGGGGGTTTCGGCGAATTCCACCGGTTGCTCATCCGCAAAAGCGGGGGCTTCGGCGAATTCCACCGGTTGCTCATCCGCGAAAGCGGGGGTTTCGGCGAATTCCACCGGTTGCTCATCCGCAAAAACGGGGACTTCGGCGAATTCCGCCGGTTGCTCATCCGCGAAAGCGGGGACTTCGGCAACCTCTTCGACGGTTTCCTC
>JAKSPN010000045.1 GCA_024404755.1 Clostridia bacterium
GCGTTTTACCTCTCCCGCGCGGTACTGCCCGCGATGATTCGCAAAAAAGCGGGCCGCATCATCCAAATCTCCTCGATGTGGGGCATTTCCGGCGGCTCGTGCGAGGTGGCGTATTCCGCCGCCAAAGCCGCTTTAATCGGCTTTACAAAATCGCTTGCCAAAGAGGTCGGCCCGTCGGGCATTACGGTCAACTGTGTTGCACCCGGCGTTATCGACACGCCGATGAACGCCCATTTGAGCGACGACGACCTCAAAGCTCTCGCCGACGAAACCCCGCTTTGCCGCATCGGCACACCCGCCGAGGTGGCGAACGCCGTCGCGTTTTTCGCCGGCGACCAAAGTACGTTCATTACCGGTCAGGTGCTCGCCGTAGACGGCGGCATCACGGTTTGATAGTTTTCTATTGAAAAGACGAAATCCGAATAAGTGAGGACAAAACATGGCTGAAAAGAAAAAGCAAAATTACGACAACGACAGTATCCAATCCTTAAAAGGTGCCGACCGCGTGCGCAAACGCCCCGCGGTTATCTTCGGCTCGGACGGTTTGGAGGGCTGTCAACACGCCGTCTTTGAAATTCTCTCCAACTCCATCGACGAGGCACGCGAGGGTTACGGCAAAAAAATCGTGCTCACCCGCTTTGACGACAACTCGTTTGAGGTCAAAGATATGGGGCGCGGTATCCCGCTGGACTACAACCCGAAAGAAGAACGCTTCAACTGGGAACTGATTTTCTGCGAGATGTACGCGGGCGGTAAATACAACACGAACGCCGGCGAAAACTATGAGTTTTCGCTCGGCTTAAACGGTCTCGGTGCGTGCGCCACGCAGTATTCGTCCGAATATATGGACGTGGAAGTCCACCGCGACGGCACGTGCTATACGCTCCACTTTGAGCACGGCGAAAACATCGGCGGACTCAAAAAAGAGCCGTACGCCAAAAAAGACACCGGCTCGACCATTCGCTGGAAACCGGACTTGCAGGTGTTTACCGACATCAACGTCCCGAAAGAGTATTTCGAGGACGTGTTAAACCGCCAAGCGGTCGTCAACCCGAAAGTGACGTTCGTGCTTCGCTGGCAAAACGGTCGCGAGTTCGAGACGAGCGAATACCTCTACGAAAAGGGTATCGAAGACTACGTCGGCGAAATCGTCGGCGAGCAAGCGATGACCGAAACCCAATGCTGGTCGGCGGAACGCCGCGGTCGCGACCGTGCCGACAAAGAGGACTACAAAGTCAAGTTCGAGGTCGCGCTTTGCTTCTCGAATCGCGTGAACAAGCTGGAATATTATCACAACTCGAGTTGGCTCGCGCACGGCGGCGCACCCGAAAAAGCGGTCAAATCCGCGTTCGTGTCCCAAATCGACGCGTATCTGCGGCAAAACAGCCGCTATAACAAAAACGAGAGCAAAATCACGTTCCAAGACGTGCAGGATTGCCTCGTATTCGTGTCGTCGTCGTTCTCCACCCAAACGTCGTATGAGAACCAGACGAAACTCTCGATTACGAACAAGTTTATCCAGGAAGCGATGACCGATTTCCTTAGGCAAAACCTCGAAATCTACTTCCTCGAAAACAAAGCCGATGCGGACAAAATCGCCAACCAAGTGCTGGTCAACAAACGCTCGCGCGAAAAGGCGGAAAGCACCCGTATCGACATCAAAAAGAAACTGCAATCCGGCAACGACATCACGTCGCGCGTCGCGAACTTCGTCGATTGCCGCAGCCGCGACGTCGCTGAGCGCGAACTGTTTATCGTGGAAGGTAAATCCGCTATGGGCGCGTGCATCCAAGCGCGCAACCCCGATTTCCAAGCGGTCATTCCGGTGCGCGGTAAAATCTTAAACTGCTTAAAAGCGGAATACGACAAGATTTTCAAAAGCGACATCATCGTGGATTTACTCAAAGTCCTCGGTTGCGGTGTCGAAGTCAAGAGCAAAGCGAACAAAAACCTCGCGACGTTCGATTTGTCGCTTCTCCGCTTCTCGAAAATCATCCTTTGTACCGATGCCGACGTGGACGGCTTCCAAATCCGCACGCTGATTTTAACGATGCTCTATCGGCTGACCCCCACGCTCATCGAGCAGGGTTACGTCTATATCGCGGAAACCCCGCTTTATGAAATCAGCACGAAAGACACCACCTATTTTGCCTATAACGACCGCGAAAAAGCGGAGTTTTTAGAAGAAATCGGCGACAAAAAGTACACCATCCAGCGCTCCAAAGGTCTTGGTGAAAACGATGCCGATATGATGTCGCTGACGACGATGAACCCGCCGACGCGCCGCCTCATTCGCGTGGAACCCGCGGATGCCGAGGCAACGGCGGCGATGTTCGACACCCTGCTCGGTGACAATTTGGCCGAGCGCAAAGAGATGATTGCCACGACCGGCGGCGACTATCTCGATATGCTGGATTTGAGTTAAGGAGGGAACGACAATGGCTAAAAAAACACAGAAAAAGCAAACCGCCCTTGAAACGCTCCCCTCGAACGTGCGCATTTCCGGCGCCGGACTGCTCGAACACGAAGCGGTCACCGACACGCTCAAAAACAACTATATGCCCTACGCGATGAGCGTGATTTTGTCCCGCGCCATTCCGGAAATCGACGGTTTCAAGCCGTCCCACCGCAAACTGCTCTATACAATGTATAAACAGGGTTTGCTCACCGGCGCGCGCACCAAATCCGCCAACATCGTCGGCGCGACGATGAAGTTAAACCCCCACGGCGATGCCGCGATTTACGACACGATGGTGCGCCTCGCGGTCGGCCACGAAGCGCTCCTGCACCCGTTTGTGGATTCCAAGGGTAACTTCGGTAAATTCTATTCCACCAATATGGAATACGCCGCCTATCGTTATACGGAAGCGAAACTCGCGCCGATTGCGGCGGAACTGTTCCGCGACATCGACAAAGACACCGTCGATTTCGTGGATAACTACGACGCGACCACCACCGAGCCGACCTTGTTCCCGGTGACGTTCCCGTCTATTCTCGTCAACAACAACCTCGGTATCGCCGTCGGTATGGCGAGCCAGATTTGTTCGTTTAATTTGAGCGAGGTGTGCGAAACCACCATCGCGCTGATGAAAAATCCCGACCACAACCTGCTCGAAACGATGCCCGCGCCCGACTTCCCCGGCGGCGGCACGCTCATCTATGACCCCGCGGAAATGGCGAAGATTTACAAAACCGGTCGCGGCAGTTTCCGCGTGCGCTCCAACTACACCTACGACAAGGAAAACAACTGCATCGACGTGACCGAAATTCCCTATACCACCAACCTCGAAGCGATTATCGCCAAAGTGGTGGACCTCGTTAAAGCGGGAAAAATCAAAGAAATCAACGACATCCGCAACGAGACCGGTAAAGCGGGTCTTAAAATCACGATTGACTTAAAACGCGGTGTCGATCCCGAAAAACTGATGGCGCGGCTGTTCGCGCTCACCCCGCTGGAAGACAGTTTCTCCTGCAACTTCAACGTGCTTTGCGGCGGGATGCCGCAAGTGCTCGGCGTGCGGGAACTGCTCGACGAGTGGACGGCGTTTCGCACCGAATGTGTCCGCCGCCGCACCTATTTTGATTTGTCCCGCGCCAAAGAGAAACTGCATCTCTTAAAGGGACTCCAAAAAATCCTGCTCGACATCGACAAAGCGGTGCAAATCGTCCGTTCGACCGACGAGGAGAGCGAGGTCGTTCCCAACTTGATGATCGGCTTCGGCATCGACCAGATTCAGGCGGAATACGTGGCGGAAATCAAGTTGCGCCACTTTAACCGCGAATACATCTTAAAACGCCTGACCGATATCGAAGACCTCGAAAAGAACATCGCCGATATGGAAGATATCTTAAAAAGCCGCACCCGCGTGCGCAACATCATCATCGACGAGTTAAAACAAGTAGCGAAAAAACACGGTCAACCCCGCCGCACCCAGATTCTCTACGCCGCCGACGTGCAAGAAGCGCAGGTGGATGCCGCCGAGGAAATCGACGCCTATCCCTGCACCTTGTTCTTCACGAAAGAGGGCTATTTCAAGAAAATTCAGCCGAACTCTCTGCGTATGAGCAGCGAGCATAAGTTCAAAGAAAACGACCGTATGCTCGTCACGGTGGAAGCGACCAACGCCCATGAACTCCTGTTCTTCTCGAACGGCGCTTCCTGCTACAAAGCCCACGCCTACGACTTTGCGGACACCAAAGCGAGCGTACTCGGTGACTTCGTCGCCACGAAACTGTCGTTTGATGCGGGTGAAACCGCCATTCATATGGTCGCCACCACCGATTTTGCCGGCTATCTTCTCTTCTTCTTCGAAAACGGTAAAGTGGCGAAAGTCCCGCTTTCCGCTTACGATACTAAATCGAACCGCAAAAAACTCGTCGGCGCGTACAGCGACAAATCCCCGCTTGTGGCGATTTACCACATCAAAGAGGACGGCGAATTCCTGCTCTCCTCGACTTCCGGCCGCCGTCTGCTTCTCCACTCCGGTGCGCTGTCGCCCAAAACCACCCGCAACACGCAGGGTGTGCAGGTGATGACCCTCAAAGGCGCACATCGCGTGGAAGCGGTCGTTCCGTTTGAAGAAGGGATGGTCGCCAAGCCCGCCCGCTATCGCACCAAAAACATCCCCGCCGCCGGCGCAACGCTCGCCGCGGAGGACGTGGGCGAGCAACTCACCTTCTGATTTTCGGAAAAATAAAAATTTTTCTTGCATTTTGCGTTTTTATATGCTATGATATATGAGCATTTGCAGAGAAATGTAAAAAATTCCGGCATTTTTGCCGCTTTGGAGGATATGAATTATGGATTGGCTTATGTACCTTGCCGGCGCGATTTTGATTCTCGCGTCGCTTCTCATCATCGTGGTTGTTCTGCTTCAGCAGGGCCGCCAGGCGAACCTCGGCGCCATCTCCGGTGCTGCGGATTCTTTCTTAGATAAAGGCCGCGCCCGCACGGTGGACGCGATGCTCGGCCGCTGGACGAAATTTATCGCCATCGGCTTCTTCGTGCTGTGCTTCGCCGGTATGCTCCTGACCAAATTCGTGTTTTAATTTATGACTACGGATTTGCTGCTTGCCGTCGCCACCGGCGATTCGATTCCGAAAGGCGCCCTGATTGCCGGCATTGCCGCCGTCGTGGTGCTCGCCGTGTTGTTCCTCTTGCCGAAGTTCAAGAAGAAAGACGACAACGAATAAAACGCAAAGAAACCCCCGCAACCTCACGGTTGCGGGGGTTTTTGTTTTGTGATTATTCAATCATCGCCAAAAATTCCGCTTCGCTGATAATCGGAATTCCAAGCGATTGCGCTTTGGTGAGCTTACTGCCGGCTTCCTCGCCCGCCAACACGTAATCCGTCTTTTTGGACACGCTGCCGGAGGTTTTGCCGCCGTATTGCTCGATGAGCGCCGACGCCTCCGCGCGACCCATCGACGGAAGCGTGCCGGTCAACACAAACGTCTTACCGGCAAAGCGGTCGTCGGTGCGGACGGTTTTGTTTTCCATATTCACGCCCGCCTCGCGCAGGTTTTCCACAAACGCGCGGGACGATTCCTGCGCAAAAAACCGACACACACTGTCCGCCATAATGCCGCCGAACCCGTCAATCGACGACACCTCGTCGAGGGTGGCGTTTATGAGCGCTTCCATATTGCCGAAGCGGTCGGCGAGCAGTTTCGCCGCTTTTTCGCCGATATGACGAATGCCGAGCGCGTAAATCACGCGGTACAAATCGTTTTCTTTGGATTTTTCAATGGCGGCGCGCAGATTCTCCGCCGACTTTTCGCCAAGGCGGTCAAGCGCCGCCACCGCCGCAAAATCGAGCGTATACAAATCGTACGCGTGGACGAGCAGTCCCGCATCCACAAGTTGTTCAAGCACCGCTTCGCCGAGCCCTTCGATATCCATCGCGGCGCGGGAGGTGAAGTGGATGAGGTTGCGCAGTCGCTGTGCCGGGCAATCGGGGTTAAGACACCGAAGCGCCGCCTCCCCCGCTTCGCGGAACGCAGGAGAGCCGCAAGACGGGCACTCGCGCGGCATTTCGTAGGGGGCGGCGTGCTCGTTATGCGCGACAACGCGCACCACTTCGGGGATGATGTCCCCCGCTTTGCGCAAAATTACTTTATCGCCGATGGCAAGCCCTTTTTCGGCGATAAAATCCTCGTTGTGGAGCGTCGCGCGGGATACGGTTGTCCCCGCGAGCGTGACCGGCTCAAACACGCCGGTCGGGGTGAGCACACCGGTGCGCCCGACGTTCACTTCCACGTCGAGGAGTGTGGTTTCTTTTTCCTCGGGCGGGTATTTGTACGCCACCGCCCATTTCGGGAATTTACTCGTGCTTCCCATTTCCTCGCGGGAGGCAAAATCGTCCCCCTTAATCACCGCGCCGTCGATGTCAAACGGCAAACTTTGGCGCACAGAGCCGATACGCTCGACTTCGGCAATCGCCTCGTCAATCGAATCGGTGCGCTTGTAAAACGGGATAATCGAGCATCCCCACGCTTTCATCATTTCAAGCGACTGCGCGTGGGCGGTCACGTCCTGCCCCTCGCACAGTTGCATATTAAAGACGAAAATCGACAGCCCACGCTCGCCCACCACGGCGGAATTTTTCTGTCGAAGCGTGCCGGCGGCGGCGTTGCGCGGATTCTTAAACGGCGTTTCGCCGTTTTCTTCCTGCGCCGTCACAAGCCGCGCAAACGACTGCCGCGGCATATACACCTCGCCGCGCACAATCGCGCGGGCGGGCGCATTGTTGAGCGTTTTCGGGATATCGTTGATTTGTTCGATATTCTGCGTTACGTCCTCGCCGACCGCGCCGTTGCCGCGGGTCGCGCCCTGTGTCAACTTGCCGTTTTCATACGTGAGCGCCACCGACAACCCGTCGATTTTCGGCTCGACCACGTAAAACGGATGCGCCACCGTCTCGCGTACGCGGCGGTCAAAGTCGCGCAACTCCTCGACGGAAAACACGTCCTGCAAACTCGCAAGCGGCACCTCGTGCGCCACCTCGGAAAACAGTTCCGAGCGCGCGCCGTGGACTTTTTGGGTATACGAATCCGGCGAGATGAATTCCGGAAATTCCGCTTCGAGCGCTTTCAGTTCTCTGGTCAGCGCGTCAAACTCGTCGTCTTCGATTTCGGGCGCATCGTTGTCGTAATACAGTTTACTATGGTAGTCAATGGTTGCGCGCAGTTCGTCAATCCGCGCTTTTGCTTCTTGTGCGGTCACACGCCGCACCCCCTTTTATACCAAATAATTTTCGACCGAAAGATAGCGGTCGCCCGTATCGGGAAGCAGCGCCACCACGGTTTTGCCCGCCATTTCGGGGCGGCTTCCCACTTTCACCGCGGCGGCAATCGCCGCGCCGGAAGAAATGCCGCACAAAACGCCCTCGGTTTTCACAAGCAGGCGGCCCATTTCGTACGCTTCGTCGGTGGTAATCGTCACAATCTCGTCAAGCACCGCGCGGTCGAGCGTATCCGGCACGAAGTTCGCGCCCATACCCTGAAGCGCGTGCGCGCCCGCGCGACCCTCGGTTAAAACCGGCGAATCCGCCGGCTCCGCGCCGACCACTTTGACGGCGGGGTTTTGCTCTTTGAGATACTTGCCCGTTCCCGACACCGTGCCGCCCGTGCCAATGCCGGCGACAAACGCGGCAAGGTCGCCCTTGGTATCCGCCCAAATTTCCGGACCGGTCGTTTTGTAATGCGCCGCCGGGTTTGCCGGGTTGCCGAATTGGTCGGGCAAAAACGCCGGCGCATATTCTTTTGCGAGTTCCTGCGCTTTTTTGACCGCACCCGCCATACCGGCGGCGGCAGGAGTGAGCACGATGTTCGCGCCGTAAGCGGAAAGAAGCGCCCGCCGTTCAACACTCATACTGTCCGGCATCGTTAAAATGAGGTCGTACCCGCATAACGCCGCCACCGCCGCAAGCCCGATGCCCGTGTTGCCGGAGGTCGGCTCGATAATGGTCGTGCCGGGTTTCAGTTTCCCCTCTTTTTCCGCTTGTTCAATCATTTTGAGCGCCACGCGGTCTTTTGCCGAACCCGCGGGGTTTTGTTTTTCCAATTTAAGAAGCAGTCGGCAGGAAAGCCCGCACGCGCTCGCAAGCCGCGAGGCATCGAGCAACGGGGTGTTGCCGACAAGGTCTTTCATCGAAGATACAATTGCCATAAAAATTCCTCTTTTCAGCGAATTTGAAGTCGTTTTATCGCGGTCGTCTTGCCGGTTTGGTCATTGAGCGTAAACAGCACCGCATCCATTTGGCACGCGCCCTCACCCGGCAGAAACCGTGCGGGCGTATGCAGGCGCAACCGCTCAATCGGCGCATCGGGGTGCATTCCGAGTATCGAATCGATCGGCGCGGTCATTCCCACGTCGGTGAGAAACCCCGTGCCGTGCGGCAACACCTGCTCGTCAGCGGTCTGCACGTGGGTATGCGTGCCGAACAGCGCGGAAATCCGCCCGTCGGCATAGAGCGCCAGCGCCTTTTTCTCCGCCGTCGCCTCCGCGTGGAAATCGACGATACAGAATTTCGGGTTGCCCGCTTCTGCGAGCGCTTTGTCGAGCGCCTCAAACGGGTTGCCAAGCGGGTCTAAAAACACCGTGCCGAGCAGGTTGATAACGGTCACCTGATACCGCCCGCGGTCCACCACGGCGATACCGTGACCGGGCGCGCCGTCGGGATAGTTGTAGGGGCGCAACAGCATCGGCTCGCGTTCGAGCAAATCGTGCACCTCGCGGCGGTGCAGCGTGTGGTTGCCGCCGGTCACCACGTCCGCGCCCGCTTGGAACAACGCTTCGACCGATTTCGGAAGCATTCCGTTGCCGCAGGCGGAGTTTTCGCCGTTGACGATACACACGTCCACGTCATAGTCGCGTTTTACGCGGGAAAGCACCTTTTGTAAATGGGCGCAACCCGGCTCGCCGACCACGTCGCCGACACAGAGAATATTCATAAAGACATCCTTCTTTCTATGGTATCCATTTTACCATATTTTACGCCAAAGTGCAACCTTTTCAGCGCTGAAAAATCCCCTCTTTACATTTGCGGTCTTTATATGGTATAATAGCAATGTATGTAAAATCGAAAGCGAGGGATTTTGTGATGAAATCCATTTCTGATGCGAAACGAATTGTCGTGAAAGTCGGCACGTCTACGCTGACCTATGCGAGTGGACGGCTCAACCTCCGTCGAGTGGAAACGCTTGTCAAAGTGTTGTCCGACCTCAAAAACAGCGGACGGGATATCCTGCTCGTCACCTCCGGCGCTATCGGTGTCGGCGCGGGCAAACTGGGGCTTCCCGAGCGCCCGCAGGACATCGCCGGCAAACAAGCCGCCGCCGCGGTGGGTCAATGCGAACTGATGTATATGTACGATAAACTGTTCGCCGATTACGGCCACGTTATCGCCCAAGTGCTTTTAACCCGCGACGGTGTAGACGATCCCGTCCGCCATCGCAACATTGTCAACACGCTGTCCGAACTCGTCCGCGTGGGCGCGATTCCGGTTATCAACGAAAACGACACGGTTGCCACCGAAGAAATCGAATTCGGCGACAACGACACGTTGTCCGCGCAGGTGGCGGTGCTCGCCAAAGCGGATGCGCTCGTGCTGCTTTCGGATATCGACGGGTTGTTTGACGAAAACCCCCAGAAAAACCCGAACGCGCACTTAATTCCGCTTGTCACCGAAATCGACGACGACCTGCTTTCCATTGCGGGCGGCTCCGGCTCGGCGCGCGGCACCGGCGGAATGATTACGAAACTCCACGCCGCGGACATCGCGTTCTCGGCGGGCATTCCGATGGTGATTATGAACGGTGCCGACCCCACGAAACTCTACGATTTGGTGGACGGCGAAGCCGTCGGCACGTTGTTTTGTAAGGAGGAAACGGTATGACGCTTCTCGAAATGGGTAAAGCCGCCAAAGCCGCTTCCCACGTGCTCGCCACCGCGACCACGATGCAAAAAAACGAGGCGCTCGCCGCCATGGCGAAGGCGCTTAAATTCCACGAGCCGGATATTTTGGCCGCCAACGAGCAAGACGTGGCCGCCGCCCTCGAAGCCGGCACGAAAGAGGCGCTCATCGACCGCCTGAAACTCACGTCCGAGCGATTGGTCGGTATGGCAAAAGGGCTTTTGGACGTGGCTATGCTTTCCGACCCCGTCGGCGATTTGCTCGAAGAAACCACCCGCCCGAACGGACTGCGCATTCGCAAACTGCGTGTGCCCCTCGGCGTTATCGGCATTATTTACGAAGCGCGCCCGAACGTCACGTCCGATGCGGCGGGGCTGTGCCTGAAAGCCGGCAACGCCACCATTCTCCGCGGCGGCAAAGAAGCCATTCGCTCGAATACGGCGGTGGCGGACGCGCTGCGCGAAGGAATTGCCGCGGCGGGACTGCCCGCTGACTGCGTGCAACTTGTGACCGATACCTCCCGCGACAGCGCCAAAGAGATGATGCACTTAAACGGCTATCTCGACGTGCTCATTCCCCGCGGCGGTGCGGGTCTTATCCGCGCCGTGGTGTCCGAAGCCACCGTTCCGGTTATCGAAACGGGTGTCGGCAACTGTCACGTGTTCGTGGATGCCGCCGCCGACGTGGAGATGGCTACGAACATCATTTTGAACGCCAAAACGTCCCGCCCGTCGGTGTGCAACGCGGCGGAAACCCTGCTTGT
>JAKSPN010000046.1 GCA_024404755.1 Clostridia bacterium
TTTTTCAGACAAACCACAGCGCGGTCACGGCGGTCATTACGACCAAGAAGATGACGTTGACCGCGGCGAAGAGGAGCAGATATTTCTTTTTGCCTTTCGGGTCGAAAATGGCGTATTCGCTGTAGGTAATTAAACTTGCAAGCGAGGCGATGAGCGTGCCCGTGCCGCCGATGTTGACACCGAGTAGGAGTTCTTTGTAGTTGCTCGTAAATTGCGAAAGGAGAATCGCGGAGGGGACGTTGCTGATGACTTGGCAGGAGAGAATGGATACGAGCAACGTGCTTTTTTGGAGTAATGCCGCGAAGAAATCGTTGACCGCGGGCACGCGGGCGAGGTTGCCCGCAAAGAGGAAGAAGAACGTAAAGGTGAGAAGCAGGGCGTAATCGACCTCTTTGAGCGCTTTTTTGTCGGTGAACAGTAACACAAGCGGAATGGCGACAAGCCCGACGTAGTAGGGAATTACGCGGAATACGATGAGCAGTGAAAACGCGAACAACGCGAGATAGAGTGCGGTGCGTGGCTTGTCGAGCGATTTATGGAACTTGTCTTTAATCGACAAGGCGGTTTTCGGAAGAAAGAAGCAGGCGGCGGTGAGCATGGCGACCGCGAGCAAAAACGGCGGCAGCATAATGCGGGTGAATTCGCCGGTGGGAATATGGAAAAAGGAGTAAAGATAGAGGTTTTGCGGGTTACCGAACGGGGTGAGCATCCCGCCGAGGTTTGCGGAGATGTTTTGCAGAATGAACACGTACGCCATATAGCGCTTGTTGTCGGTGGAGGACAGCGCAAAATAACCAAGCGGCAAAAACGTAATCAGCGCCATATCGTTGGCGATGAGCATCGAGCCGATAAACGTGATATACACGAGCGCGAGGGTGAGCGTGCGCAGGTTGCCGGTCAGCATCACGATGCGGCGGGAAAGAATAGTGAAAAAGTGGATGTGGCGTAGGGCACAGATGACCGCGAGCGTTAAAAAGAGGCAGGTCAGCGTGCGCAGGTCGAAATAGCCGAGATACGCGCGGTCGGGCGGCACAAGAAAGCAGGTGACGACCGCCGCGACAATCGCGACACAAAGGACAATATGCTCTTTTAGGTAGCGCCAAACGGCTTTCACGGCAGACACCTCGTTTCTTGCGATTTTTTGCGGCAAAAAGCGCGCCTTTGGGCGCGCTTTGAGTGTGTTAGGAATTTTATTACCCGCGTTCTTGCCAGTATTTGCGGTCAAGACTGCGGTACTGGATGGCTTCGGCAATATGCGGCACGTCGATGACGTCCGCCGCATCAAGGTCGGCGACGGTGCGCGCGACTTTCACAATGCGGTCGTAGGCGCGGGCGGAAAGTCCCATCCGGTCAAACGCGTTTTGAAGAAGCGTTTTGGCGGCCTCGGTCATCGGACACCATTCTTGCAGTTTGCCGGCGGGAATGGTGGCGTTGGAAATGACGTCCGTGCCGGCGAAGCGCTTGTTTTGGATGGCGCGGGCGGCATTGACACGGGCGCGAATCGAAGCGCTCGATTCGGAGGCGGATTTCGAGGTCAGTTGCTCAAATTCCACCGGCGGGACTTCGATATGCAAATCCACGCGGTCGAGAAGCGGGCCGGAAATGCGCGAGAGATAGTGTTGCGCCGCGGTGGGCGAGCAGGTGCATTTGCGGGTGGGGTGGCCGTAAAATCCGCAGGGGCAGGGGTTCATCGCCGCGACGAGCATAAACGAGCAGGGGTAGGACAGCGTGGCGCTGACGCGGGAGATGGTCACGCGGTGGTCTTCCAGCGGCTGGCGTAAGCTTTCCATCGCGGTGCGGGAGAATTCCGGCAACTCGTCGAGAAACAACACGCCGTGGTGGGCGAGGGACACTTCGCCCGGTTTCGGGGTGGTGCCGCCGCCCGCGAGACCCGCAACCGAAATGGTGTGGTGGGGCGAACGGAACGGGCGCACGGTTAAAAGCCCCGCGTTTTTATGTAACTCGCCGGCGATGGAGTGGATTTTGGTCGCTTCCAACGCTTCGGCGGGGGTCATATCGGGTAAAATCGAGGGCAGGCGTTTGGCAAGCATACTTTTGCCTGAGCCCGGTGGGCCGATGAGCAAAATGTTGTGACCGCCCGCGGCGGCGACTTCCATCGCGCGGCGCGCGGCGGCTTGGCCTTTTACGTCCGCAAAATCGGGGACGTGCTCGTCCGTCTCGGCGTGGTAATCGTCGGAGGAAACGGGGGTAATCGGCTCGCCGCCTTGGAGATGCAACAGCAGTTCCGTCACCGTTTTGACGGGGTAGACGGTAACCCCGTCCACCACCGCGCCCTCGGCGGCGTTGTCGGCGGGGATAAAGACGTGTTTGATGCCGTTGTCGCGGGCGGCAATTACCATCGGCAACACGCCGGTAACGGGGCGCACTTCGCCGTCCAGCGACAGTTCGCCGATAAACGCGCAGTCGGACAAATCCGCGCGCAGTTGGTCGGAGACTTTAAGAAGCGCGAGCAACAGCGGCAGGTCGTAGACCGAGCCCTCTTTGCGGATGTCGGCAGGGGCTAAGTTAATCGTGATACGCGAGACGGGGTAGGTGAAGCCGCCGTTTTTCAGCGCGGCACGCACCCGCCCGCGGGATTCCCGCACCGCCGCACCGGGAAGACCGACCACGTCGAAACCGGGAAGACCTTGGGACAAGTCGGCTTCGACTTTCACCATAAAGCCGTCGATGCCCGAAAGCCCCATACTGTTGAGCGAAGAAAACATAGAAAAACCCTCTTTACTCGTCTTTTTCCTTTTCGTTCAAGTGGCAACAACCGCCGCAGCGACTGCAATCGCCGCAGCAACCTTTGCCTTGTTTTCGTTGGCGTATCGTCACAACGATGCCACACACCGCGGCACCGAGTGCCACGACCAAAATCACAACGTCCAACGGACTCATTCTTGTTCTCCTTTATTGCCCGCGTTTTTCGCCGTTTCCAAGAGGAATGCGGCGGCTTTGACAAGTTCCATCACCACGAACGGAACGACCGCTAACAGACCCACGGTCAGCCATTCGTTGCCGGTCATTGCCACCGCGCCGAACACTTTTTGTAACGGGGCGACAAGCAAACTCGCCGCCATCAGACCGCCGGAAATGAGAAGCGCCAACAGCATCGACGGATTCGTGTGCAGATGCACGCGGAAGAGCGACAAATTCGAGCGCGTGTTGAGCGCGTGAACGAGTTGCGAGAACGCCAGTACCGCAAACGCCATGGTGCAGGCGAGGTCGGCGCTCGTTTTCAGCCCGATAGCGTACGCCGCCATCGTCAGCGCCGCAATCATCGCGCCCTGCCAAACGGAGTTGAACGCGAGACCGTGGGCAAAGATGCTTTCGGTTTTCGGGCGCGGTTTTTTGGTCATCACGGACTTGTCGGTCGGCTCCATACCGAGCGCGAGCGCGGGCAAACTGTCGGTAATCAAATTGACCCACAGCAGTTGCACCGGCAAAAGCGGCGATTTTTTCCAAAGGAGCATCGCCACGAACACGCACAGCACCTCGCCCAAGTTGCACGAGAGCAGGAACTGCACGGATTTTTTGATGTTGTTGTAAATGCCGCGGCCGCGCTCGACGGCGGTCACGATGGTGGCAAAGTTGTCGTCGGTCAGCACTACGTCGGCGGCGTTTTTCGCCACGTCCGTGCCGGTGATACCCATCGCGCAACCGATGTCGGCGGCGGAGAGGGCGGGCGCATCGTTGACACCGTCGCCGGTCATCGAAACGATTTCGCCGGCTTTCTGCCACGCCTTGACGATGCGGATTTTGTCGGTGGGCGACACGCGGGCATAGACGCTGACGTTGCGGATGTTGTCGAACAACTCGTCGTCGCTCATCGCCGCCAGTTGTTCGCCGGTCAGCGCTTGGCTTTCGTCTTCCACAATGCCGAGCGTTTTGCCGATGGCGGTGGCGGTGACCACGTGGTCGCCGGTAATCATCACCGTGCGGATACCCGCTTTTTTGCATTCTTTAATGGCGGCCACCGCTTCGGGGCGCGGCGGGTCAATCATACCGAGCAGACCGCCGAAGGTCAGCCCCGACTCGATTTCGTCCGGGTCGAGGTGGACAGGCAGGTCGCCGTCTACGAATTTATAGCCGACGGCAAGCACGCGAAGCGCCTCTTTGCCGAAACTCTTGTTGACTTTAAGAATTTCCTCGGTATCCGCGCCGACACAGCGGGGAAGAAGCGTGTCCGGCGCACCTTTGACGATGACCATTTTTTTGCCGTCAATCAGGTGAATCGAGGTCATCCGTTTGCGGTCGGAGTCAAACGGGATTTCGCCCACGCGGGGATATTCGTTCATCAGCGTGGATTTTTCGAGTTTGTGTTTGAGCGCATAGGACAAAATGGCGGTTTCGGTCGGGTCACCGACGGCGATTTCTTTGCCGTCTACCACGGTGACGTTGCCGTCGGTGCAAAGCGCCGCCATTTGCAACAGCGAGGTAACCGCTTTGGACGGCAGGTCGTCGAGATAGAGCGCTTTGCCGTCCACGTAAACGCGGGTGAGGGTCATTTTGTTTTGGGTGAGGGTGCCGGTTTTGTCGGTGCAGATAACTGAGGCGCAACCGAGCGTTTCCACCGCGGGCAGGCGGCGGACGATGGCGTTTTTATCCGCCATTTTCTGCACGCCGAGCGCGAGCACCACCGTTACGACCGCCGGAAGACCTTCCGGAATGGCGGCCACGGCGAGCGACACGGCGGTCATAAACATATCGAGCCAGTAGAGTTTGTCGATAAGGCCGATGACGAAAATCACCGCGCAGATGCACAGCGCGAGAATGCCCAATTTCTTGCCGAGTTCTTCGAGCTTGTGTTGAAGCGGGGTGATGGATTTTTTCTCGCTTTCGAGCATCACGGCGATTTTGCCGATTTCGGTTTCCATACCGGTATCCACCACCACGGCGGTGGCGGTGCCGTTTGTGACGATACAGCCGGAATACGCCATATTCGCGCGGTCGCCAAGCGGCGCAATCGCGTCGATTTCGGCGTTGGCATCCTTTTCGGCGGCAACGCATTCGCCGGTCAGCATCGACTCGTCGCACTTAAAGAGCGCGGTGTGGAGGAGACGGCAGTCGGCGGGCACCAAGTCGCCCGCTTCCAAAAACACCACGTCGCCGGGGACGAGTTCGGTGGCATCCACCACTTGGCGCACGCCGTCGCGCTGGACTTTTGCCGACGGCGCGGACAGGTTTTTAAGCGCCGCCAAAGCCGCTTCGGCGCGGCTTTCCTGAATGACACCGATGAGCGCGTTAATCAGCACAATCAGCACGATGGCAATCGGGTCAACCCAGTCGGTGGGAATGCCTTTCCACGTTTGGTAAAGGTTGATGCCGACCGACAGCACCGCCGCCAAGATAAGGATAATAATCATCGCGCTTTTCAGTTGGTCCAAAAAGCGCATGAAGAACGAACGCGGCGGGCGCTCGCGCAAGACGTTTTTGCCGACTTTCTTTTGGATTTCCTCCGCGCGGGCGGAAGACAGACCGCCCTCACGGGTAACGGAAAATTCGTTTAAGATATCCTCGCTGTTTTGTGCATGCCAAATCATAAAAACAACTCCTTCGTATGGGGGTTAATGGATTTCCTGAATCGTGCCGCCGCCGAGCACTTCGTCCCCGTGGTAGAGCACCACGGCTTGCCCGGGGGTAAGGGCGCGTTGGGGCGCATCAAAAGTGATGCTCATTTGGTCGGCGGCGGGGGCAACGGTGACCGCCGCTTCTTTTTGGGAATAGCGGGCTTTGGCGGTGATACCGGTTGAGGGGAGCGCCGTCGGGTCACACAGCCAGTTGACGTTGACGGCGTGGAGGGTAGAGCTAAACAAATCCGCTTCGTCGCCGAGCGTAACGTCGCCGGTGCGCGGGTTTTTCCCGAGCACGAACATCGGTCTGCCGAAGCCCATACCGAGCCCTTTGCGCTGACCGATGGTGAAGCGGATGACGTTTTCGTGACGACCGATGACCTTGCCGTTTGTATCGACGAAATCGCCCGGAACGCTCTTGACCCCGCGCTCCGTTTGCAAATAGCGGGCGTAGTCGCCGTCGGGGATAAAGCAGATGTCCTGACTCTCTTTTGAGCCGGCGCTGACAAATCCGTGTTCCTCGGCAAGCGCGCGTACGGCGGGCTTTTCCAAGTCACTGAGGGGGAAGAGCACGTGTTTCAGCGTGTCGCGCGGCACCGAGTAGAGGACGTACGACTGGTCTTTTTTCGGGTCTTTGCCGCGCAGCAGGTGGGGAACGCCGTCGGCATCTACGTGTATGCGGGCGTAGTGGCCGGTGGCGAGAAAATCAAAGCCGTGCGCTCTCGCGTAGTCGTATAACGCCCCGAATTTGATGGTGCGATTACAGAGAATGCAGGGGTTCGGGGTGCGACCTGCGACGTAGGTTTCGGTAAACGGGGACACGACGTTTTTTTCAAACAAGTCGCAAAAGTCAAGGGCAATATGGGGAATACCGAGCGTGTCGGCGGCTTGTTTCGCATCCGCAATCGCTTTGTCGGCGGCGGCGGTCGGAAGCAGTTTCAGCGTGACGCCGGTCACGTCGTAGCCCTGCTCTTTGAGTACGAGCGTCGCCACGGCGCTGTCTACGCCGCCACTCATAGCGACCAATACGCGCTTTGCCACCGCACAATCCCCCTTTATAACTCTAATCCTAATCAGTATACCACGAAAGTTCCGAAAACGCAACAAAAAACCTTGATAAATCCGACAAAAAATGCTATACTGAAAACCGTAGAAAAAGGAGGTGTCCGCGATGACGGATGCGTTGTTTATCGGCGGCGGTGCCGCGGGACTTTGCGGGGCGTTGATGCTCAAACGCCGTGCGCCGCAAATGAGCGTAATTGTGCTTGAAAAAGCGCCGCGTGTCGGCAAAAAACTGCTTGCGACCGGCAACGGCACGTGCAATTTGTCGAATATCCACGCCGACGTGTCGCACTATCACGGGCAGGACACCTCGTTCGCTTCTTTCGCGCTGGATACGTTTTCGCCGGAGGAGGCCCGCGCGTTTTTCGGCTCGATCGGGGTCAAAACCGAGGTGCGTCAAAACGGGCGTGTCTATCCCGAATGCGCTTCGGCGGCAGCGGTACTCGATTGCTTGCGGTTGGCGCTCGACGAAGCGGGGGTCGAGGTGGTTTGTGACACCGCCGTGACCGAAATTGCTCCCAAAAACGGGGAGTGGGAAGTGAAAACGCTCGACAAAGACGGTAAAGTAAAAACACTTTACACCAAAAACGTCATTCTGGCGGCGGGCGGCTGCGCCTCGCCGAAACTCGGCGGCTGCGGCGACGGCTACGACCTGCTCGCGCCCCTCGGTTACGAGCGCACGGCGCTCACCCCGTCGATTGTCACCTTAAAAACCGACACCACGTTTGTGAAAGCCGTCAAAGGGCTTCGCGTGAATGCCGCGGTGTCGCTTTCGAACGGCAAGCAAACCCGCCGCGATACGGGCGAGGTGCTGTTTTGCGACTACGGTCTGTCCGGGCCTGCGGTGATGCAGGTGTCGCGGCTTGCGGGCGAATGGGAACGGAAAAAGCAGGGGGATTTGTTGCTTTCGCTCGACCTTTGCCCCGACGTGAGCGAAGCGGAACTGTTCGAGAACTTAAAAATCCGTCGGGCGGAACTTTCCGACCGGCTGTTGGAGGATTTTCTCACCGGTTTGTTCCAACGTCGCGTGGGGCAGACGGCGATGAAAGCCGCAAAGGCGTTGCCCTTTACGCGTAAAACTTCCACGCTTACGGACGACGAGTTAAAAACGCTTGCGAAAACGCTCAAAAAATGGGAGTTTTCAGTTGTCGGCACCACCGGATTTGCCAACGCGCAGGTGACGGCGGGCGGTTTGAAGACGGATGCGTTCGACCCGACGACGATGGAATCCAAACGCCACCGCGGGTTGTATGCGATCGGCGAAGTGCTGGACGTGGACGGCGACTGCGGCGGATTTAACCTGCATTTTGCGTGGAGTTCGGCGTTTGTCTGCGCCGCGGCGATAGCGAAGGAGGCGGCGGGATGATTCAACTTACTTCGGTGTCGTTGCCGCTTTCGTATACCGACGGCGATCTGCGCGCCGCCGCCGCTAAAAAACTGAAAATTTCCGAAAACGACCTGCTTTCCTGCGCGGTAGCCAAACGCTCGGTGGATGCGCGGCGGGGGCAGGTGTCGTTTTTGTTCTCGCTTCACGTGACGGTGAAAGGGGACGAGAAAGCGCTTGTAAAGCGACTCCGAAACGACCAAATCACGCTGTTTACGCCGCTTGTGTACGCTCAGCCGAAAGTGACCAAAGCACCCGCGCACCCGCCGGTTGTGGTGGGAAGCGGGCCGGCGGGACTGTTTGCGGCGCTTATCTTGTCGCGGGCGGGGCTGAAACCGATTTTGCTTGAACGCGGGAAGGACGTGGATGCCCGTACCGCCGACGTGGCAAAGTTTGAGAAGACCGGCGTGCTTGATCCCGCCTCCAACGTGCAGTTCGGCGAGGGCGGCGCGGGCACGTTTTCCGACGGCAAACTCAACACCGGCATTAAAGACGAACGCATCCGCTTCGTGCTTGAAACGCTCGCAAAAGCGGGGGATGCCGAGGATTTACTCTGGCAGGCGCGGCCGCACGTCGGCACCGACCGCTTAAAAACGACGGTGAAAGCGTTGCGGCGCGAACTGCTCGAAAACGGCGCTTCTGTGCGGTTTTCCACGTGTGTTGTCGATATCGAAACGAAAGACGGCGCGCTGTCGGCGCTCGTGCTCGATACTCCGAACGGGCGGGAAAGTCTGCCCTGTGAGCAGGCGATTTTCGCGATTGGTCACAGTGCCCGCGACACGGTGGAAATGCTCTTAAACCGCGGGGTGACGATGCTGCAAAAACCGTTCGCCGTCGGCGTGCGGATTGAACACAAACGCGAATGGATTGACCGCGCGCAATACGGCAAATTTGCAAATCATCCGGCGCTTTCCGCCGCCGATTATCGCCTCGCGGTGCGGCCGGAGAACGGGCGCGGCGTGTATACGTTTTGTATGTGCCCCGGTGGCACGGTGGTGGCCGCCGCATCCGAAGAAGGCGGGGTGGCGGTCAACGGGATGAGCCGGTTTGCCCGCGATGCCGAAAACTCCAACAGCGCGGTGCTTGTCGGCGTTGCGCCGGAGGATTTCGGGTCAGACCATCCGCTGGCGGGTGTGGAACTGCAACGCAAAATGGAACGCGAGGCGTTCGCGCTCGGCGGCGGCGACTACAAAGCGCCGGCGCAGACGGTGGGGGATTTTCTTGCCGACCGCGCCTCAACCGGATTCGGCGAGGTCGCGCCGTCCTATCCGTGCGGGGTGACACCGTGCGATTTGCGCAACTGTCTGCCGCCGTTTGTGGCGCAGTCGCTCAAAGCGGGATTGCCGCTGATGGGCAAGCGACTCCGCGGATTTGACCGCGCGGAGGCGGTGCTGACGGGGGTGGAAACCCGTTCGTCCTCACCGGTCAAAATGGTGCGGGACGAGGGCGGCCAGTCGCCGATTCGCGGACTTTTCCCTTGCGGCGAGGGTGCGGGCTTTGCCGGCGGTATCACCTCGTCGGCGGTGGACGGTATCCGCTGTGCCGAATGGGTGATTGCGGCGATTTCCGGCGAGTAAATCGCATATCTTGTGGTTTTCGGACGATTTTTCGCATAAACAGTCGCAAAATGCTTGACAAAGCGGGAAAACTCGGGTAGAATATACAAGGTTTAGTCAAAACTGAAAAGCGGAGGAATATTGAAAATGAAAAAGGGCGAAATTTTGAAAATCGGCTCCTACTTCCCGGATGAGGAAGCACCGAAAAAAGCCGAGTGGATTGTGTTGAAAGTGGCGAAAGAGGGCGACCGCGCTCTGGTTATCGCCAAAAACGGTATGGAGTGCATTCCGTACAAAGCGGACGGCGCGGAAACCACGTGGGAAACCTCGGATGCGCGCGCGTTCCTTAACGGCGAGTTCTTCGAGACCGCGTTCAACAAAACCGAACAGAAAAAAATCCTCGATACCGTCGTGTCCACTCCCTGCAACCCCTACGGCGTGTGCGGCGGCGCGGATACCACCGACAAAGTGTTTTTGCTTTCCGCCGAGGAAGCGGAAAAACTCTTCAAAAACGAAGAGAAACGCCGCGCGTGGTCGAACGCCCGTGTGTATATGCAAACCGGTTACATCAACTCGGTGGGTGAGTGCGGCTGGCTTCTGCGCACCCCGGGTTATGACAAGAAAAAGGTCGCCTGCGTGCTGCAAGACGGCAACATCTGTGTCTACGGCGGCGCGGTGGACGTGAAAGTCCACGGCATCCGTCCGGCGATGTGGGTGAAAATCTAAATTTGCTTTACTTAACGGCTCTTCCGAAACGGAAGAGCCGTTTTTTTATTGCATTTTTCAAAAAATCGCCGTTTTGACGGTTTTTCTGTTCAAAATATCCAAAAATGTCCAAAAAGACAAAAAGTTTTTGTTGCATTTTCCACCTATGTGTGATATAGTTATTCTGTAATTGTATGTGCCGCAGTTGCGGCGCGAAAGGAGACCGATTTTATGAAACGATTTTTGGCATTGTTACTGGCGGCTATGATGGTGTTTACCGTCACCGTGCCGACTCTGGCGGAAGGAGAAGTCTGTGAC
>JAKSPN010000047.1 GCA_024404755.1 Clostridia bacterium
ATTATAGTCCCTTTTTCGCCGGTGTCAAGACGAAGAAATTAAAAAAATCCCGCCCTTACGGACGGGATTTTTTTGCTTATTCCGCGGTGTAGTTGTCGAAGTAGCCCTGAATGTAGACAATCGGCGTACCTTTGTCGCCACTGCCGGAAGTCAGGTCGCACAGCGAGCCGATAAGGTCGGTCAGGCGGCGCGGGGTCGTGCCCTGCGAAGCCATATTGCCGACGAGGTCGGCATCCTTATTACGGATATATTCCTCGATAGCGGCTTTCAGTTCCGCACCGTCGAGGTCTTTGAAGTCGTTGTCCGCGAGGTATTTGAGTTTGACTTCGTTCGGCTGACCGATAAGTCCTTTGGTGTGCGCCGGAGAAACCACCGGATCGGCGAATTCCCAAATCATACCCACCGGGTCTTTGAACGCGCCGTCACCGTAAACCATGACTTCGACGCATTTGCCGGTCGCGGCAAGGATTTTCTCCTGCACCGCGTTGACGAACGGCTCGCAGTCGCGCGGGAACAGTTTGACCTTGTCCTCGGTCGCTTTGTTCGAGCCGAGCAGACCGTACTGCTCGTTGTAGCCGCTGCCGTTGACCGGAGCGTTCAAAATTTCGTCAAGACCAAGCACTTTTTTCGCGCCGGCGGCTTTAAGCAAGCGTTTGGTGCGCGGCGCGGTATGGATATCGCACGCGAGCACGTTGTCGGTGTAGTTGAGGATGGCGCGCGGGTCGTTGGCGAGGATAATCTCCACCTCGGCGCCGCACTCTTTAATCAACCCCTCATAGTAAGACACGTAGTCCACGCCGGTGAACGGGTGTTTGTTCTCACCGAACAGTTCACGATATTTGTCTTTGGTCAGCACGTCTTTGTACGGGTCAACGCCTTTTTCGTCCAACTGGTCGAGGGACACGAGGTGGTTACCCACTTCGTCCGACGGATAGCTGAGCATCAGCACGATTTTTTTCGCGCCTTTCGCAATACCGCGCAGGCAAATCGCAAAGCGGTTGCGGCTGAGAATCGGGAAAATCACGCCCACCGTGTCGCCGCCGAATTTGGCTTTCACGTCGGCGGCAATATCGTCCACCGTCGCGTAGTTGTTTTGGGCGCGGGCAACGACCGCTTCCGTTACCGCAATAACGTCGCGATTGCGCACCTCAAACCCGTCTTCTTTGTCGTTTGCCGCCGCGAGCACCGAATCCACCACGATATCGACGAGATTGTCGCCGTCACGGATGATGGGGGCGCGCACGCCGCGGGAAACCGTTCCTACCATTCTGCTCATATACAACACCTCATTTGAGTTTTTATAGCAAAGTAATTATGAGGATTTTCCTCATCACAAGTGATAATTATACACCACTTATTTTCATTTGTAAAGAATTTTTTTCGTTTTTTCGCTTATTCAAAGTCGCGCATTTGATACCATACACTCTGGTGATGGATAGCGTATCCCCATCCGGCATCCGGCTGCAATTCGAACTGCATTTGGTGGTCGAGTTCCGCCACGAAATCGTAAACGTACTCTTTGCTGTGCAGGTGGAAGTCCACGTTCGCGCCCTCGTGGGAATCGCCGACTTCGATACCGTAAACGATTTTCGTGCCGACTTTTTGCGCCGCCGCGCGGCTGTCTTTCGTGCCGTTCACCAATCGCGTCGCCGACGTGCGGTAGGACATCATACACATACAGTCGCAGTTGTTCGCCAAAATCTCGTAAATCGGCAGTTCTTCCCCGTCGAAATAGTGGGTCGCCGAGCCGATATAGTTGAATTTCACGCGATCCCAGTTCATATTGAGATCCAGCTCCACGCAAACGCCTGCCGCGCGCGCCACCGACACGTCGCCCACAATGAAGTTATCGACGTAATCCTGCATCCGGTCCCATTTCGGCTCGATATCGCAATGAATACCGTAAAGCGGCGCATCGGGATGCTCGCTATTGTAGGTGTTAAAATTCACCACCGCTTTTTCGAAACTTTGGTTATCCGCATTCACCACTTCCTGCACGTCGAACAGATACGCGACCCGCATTCCGTGCGCCATCGCCGCTTTTACAAAATCGAGGACAATGGTGCGGTTGTATTCCGTATTCAAAACACTGCCGCAGTAGTAGTAAATCTCAGTCACGCCGTTTTTCTCGAAGAAATCGAGATACATCTCGCGGGTTTCTTCTTTTCGGCCGTCCGACCAGCGCCACCACCACACGCCGAGCGTGCGGTCGGTGCCTTCGAGCGCGGTGAGTTGCGGCTCGGGTTTTGCGGTCGTGAAGGTCGACAGCGTTTCCTGCCCCAACAAATAGCGGCGCAGCATCAGCACGTCTTTCATAGTGACCTCGCCGTCGCCGTTCACGTCCGCGTGCGGCACCGACGTAAGTTGTGCGAGCCCCGCCAAATACTGCCGAAGCACCAACACGTCTTTTAAGTTCACGTTTTGGTCGACGTTCGCATCACCCGCCGTTTCGGCGGCAAAGCACAGCGTGGAAAACACCGTGCCGCACAAAAAACCGATGCAAAGCAGTAGGGTCAATCCCCGTTTTACCGATTGTTTCATAGTAGTTCTCCTTACCGAAAAAACACCCCGCCGCGGGGCAGAGTGTTTTTGTTTTTAGCCGTAAATGTATTCGTGAAGTGCGCGGACGGTCGTCTCGGGGTCTTCAATCCAAAGACCGAGCGAGCCGGACAGCGACAAGTCGGAATATTCGCCCGGCTGCGGCAGGTGATATTCGTTCTCAATCGTGTAGCCCGTGTACTTAAACACGTTGACAATGTATTTTTCGAGTTCTTTTTTGGTCATATTGGTGGTGACGTTGGGCAGCACCTCTTTCGCCACGTTGAGCAGCGTTTTCGGGCTGGACGATTTGGCGGTGGAAAGCAGCGCACTCACCACGTTGCGTTGGTTTTGCTGGCGGCTGAAATCCGAGTTGGGATAGCAGTACCGCACGCGGCAGAACGCGAGCGCCTGGAAGCCCTCCAAGTGGTACGTGCCGCCGTAGTAGCCGATCGGCTCGCGGATTTGGTTGCCGTAGAAGTCGCGGGCAAAGCGGTCGGGGTCGCCGGGGTCATAAAGCGGAATCCACGGCGCCGCCGCATCGTCCACTTCAATATCCACGCCGCCGAACGCATCCACCGCCACGCAGAACGCGTCAAAGTTGACGGCGGCATATTCGTCGATGTCGAGGCAGAAATTCTGTTTCACCGTTTTGTTGAGCAGTTCAAACCCGCCGGAAGCGTACGCGGCGTTGAGTTTGGCGTAATCGTCCGCCCCGTCGCCGTTGTAGTCCATACCGGGGATGGTCGCCCACGTATCGCGCAGCAGCGAAATCAGTTTAATCTTCTTGGTCGTATCGTTGATGGAAGCAATCATCATCGTGTCCGAACGGCCGTAGAAACTGCCGTCGCGGGAGTCGATACCGAGCAGGAAGTAGTTGTGGATATTTTTCGTATCCCCGCGCACTTCCAAGTTGGCGAGGTTAATCGGCACGTCCGGCTGTTCCACCGCATCGCCCTCGTTCCAGATAATGGGCGAGTCGCCGGACTCGGTTTTGAAGTTAATTTTGTCCAAAAGACTGTCCGACAAGAAGTTCAGCGCCACCGCGCCGCCGATAAGCGTTACACCGAGGACACCCAAGGTGATGACGCAGAAAAATTTCCAAAAACGGGATTTTTTACGTTTTTTCGTATGCTTGGCCATAAAAACAACCTCCCAACTGCCGTTGCAGAGTCAAGTTCGTTGCGGATACGGGGGTATTATACCACTTTTTTTTGCGTTGCGCAAGTATTCTTTTATTTTTCTCGCATTTTCGCATAAACGGCGACAAAGTCCGTCATACTACGAAGGAAAACCAACGAAACGAGGTAGCGTATGAGCGAACCGATCATCACCCGTATTCAAGGGCAGGAAATTTTGGATTCCCGCGGCGTTCCCACCGTCCGCGCCGAAGTCTTTTTGCAAACCGGCGCAGTCGGCGTGGCCTCCGTCCCGAGCGGTGCCTCCACGGGAGCGCACGAAGCGCTCGAACTGCGGGACAAAGGCGACCGTTTCGGCGGCAAAGGCGTGCAAAAAGCCGTCCGCCACGTAGAAGAAACGATTGCGCCCGCCCTGCGCGGTTGCTCCGCCGCCGACCAAGCGGCGGTAGACCGTGTATTATGCGCCCTCGACGGCACCGAAAACAAAGGCAACCTCGGTGCGAACGCGACCCTTGCCGTCTCGCTCGCCGTTGCCCGCGCAAGAGCCGCGTTTTGCGGCGTTCCGCTGTTCCGCGATATCGGCGGGCAGAGCGCCGTGCGGCTTCCCTGCCCGCTGCTCAACGTCCTAAACGGCGGTCGCCACGCGGACAACAACGTGGATATCCAGGAATTTATGTTAGCCCCTATCGGCGCGTCCTCGTTTTCCGAAGCACTCGAATGGGCGTGCGCCGTCACCGCAGAACTCAAATCTCTGCTCCGCGCCCGCGGTCTTTCCACCGCTGTCGGCGACGAAGGCGGCTTTGCACCCGATTTGCCGTCGGACGAGGCGGCGCTCGACCTGCTTTGTAACGCTATCGAGGCGGCGGGATTCAAAAAAGGCGAGGTGCGCATCGCGCTCGATGCCGCCGCCTCCGAATGGGCACAGGACGACGGCACCTATCTTTTGCCGAAGCGCGGCTATACGCTGACGTCCGACGACCTCATCACCTATTGGGACAAACTCTCGCGCGATTACCCGCTGTTTTCGCTGGAAGACGGGCTCGGCGAGGAGGATTTTGACGGCTTTTCCCGTCTCACCGCGCGGCTCGGCGAGCGCATTCAACTCGTCGGCGACGATTTGTTTGTCACCCGCACCGCCCGCTTAAAGCAGGGCATTTTGGCAAAAGCGTGCAACGCGGTGCTGATAAAACCGAACCAAGTCGGCACGCTCACCGAAACACTCGACACCATGCGGCTCGCCCGCACAAGCGGCTACAAAACCGTCGTGTCCCACCGTTCGGGCGAAACGGAAGACCCGTTTATCGCCGACCTCGCCGTCGGCTTAAACGCGGGGCAAATCAAGGCGGGCGCGCCCTGCCGCGGCGAACGCGTGGCGAAATACAACCGCCTGCTCCTCATCGAACGCGCCCTCGCCGACGCCGCGACGTTTGGGGTAATATAAAGGATATATAAAAGAAAAATCCCGCAGTCTTTCGACTGCGGGATTTTTTGTTAAACTTATTCGCCGTAGAGAGCGATGAGTTTTTGCAGGTGGTCGTAACGCGCTTTGGCGTTCTCTTCCGCCTGGCCGAACAGTTCCTCGGCACGCTCCGGGAAGGAACGGGTCAGCGAGCTGTAACGCGCCTCACCCATGATGAAGTCGCGATAGCTACCGGTCGCCGGTTTGCTGTCGACGGTGAACGGGTTTTTGCCTTCCGCTTTCAGCGCCGGGTTGTAGCGGAACATATTCCAGTAACCGCACTCGACCGCTTTCTTCATCTCGGCCTGGCAGTTGGTCATACCGCCCTTGATGCTGTGCATCTCGCAGGGAGCGTAACCGATGATGAGGGACGGGCCGTGATACGCTTCCGCCTCGCTGATGGCTTTGATGGTCTGGGACATATTCGCGCCCATCGCAATCTGCGCCACGTAGACGTAGCCGTAGCTCATGGCGATTTCGGCAAGACTCTTCTTGGCAATCGCTTTACCGGCGGCGGCGAACTGCGCCACCTGACCGATCTGCGAAGCTTTGGAGGCCTGACCGCCGGTGTTGGAGTACACCTCGGTGTCGAAGACCATGATGTTCACGTCTTCGCCGGTCGCCAGCACGTGGTCGAGACCGCCGAAGCCGATGTCATACGCCCAACCGTCGCCGCCGAAGATCCAAACGGATTTCTTGGCGAGGTATTCTTTCTCGGCAAGGATGTCTTTGCCTTCGCCGGCCGCTTCAAGAGCCGCCACGTACGCTTTGGTCGCATCCGCGTTGGCTTTGCCGTCCGCCATGGTGTCGAGCCACGCCTGACCCGCTTCTTTCACCGCCGCATTGGAGGTGGAAGCGATAAGGTCGGTGGTCAGCGCCGCGAGACGATCGCGGATGGCTTTTTGGCCGAAGTGCATACCGAGACCGTGCTCGGCGTTGTCCTCAAACAAGGAGTTCGCCCACGCCGGACCGTGGCCGTCTTTGTTGACGGTGTACGGCGAGGTGGCCGCCGGGCCGCCCCAAATGGAGGAGCAACCGGTCGCGTTGGAGATGTACATACGATCGCCGAAGAGCTGGGTAATGAGGCGAGCATACGAAGTCTCGGCGCAACCCGCGCAGGAGCCGGAGAACTCAAGCAGCGGCTGTTTGAACTGGCTGCCTTTGACAGTCGGTTTGTCGCCGACCATATCGGCTTTCTCGGTGACGTTCGCGACCATATAATCGAACACCTGCTGTTGGTCTTCTTGGCTCTCGCGGGAGACCATTTTCAGCGAGTTGGTCGGGCACACGCCCACGCAAACGCCGCAGCCCATGCAGTCCATCGGGGAGACGGACATAACGTATTTGTATTCTTTGTTGCGCACGTCGGCGAGCTTGGAGTTCGCCGGAGCGTTCGCCGCCTCCGCCGCGTCAAGCGCGAACGGACGAATGGTGGCGTGCGGGCAAACGTAAGAGCACTGGTTGCACTGCGCGCAAGTAGTGGAATCCCATTCCGGAACCATCACGGCCACGCCGCGTTTCTCGTAAGCGGAAGCGCCTTGCTCGAAGGTGCCGTCCACGTGATCGGTGAACGCGGAGACCGGCAGGGAGTAACCGTCCATCTTGCCGATGGGTTTGAGGATGCCGTCCACCATCTTGACAAGTTTGTCGGCGCCTTTGCTAGCGGCGGCTTTGTCGGTATCGACCGCATTCGCCCAATCCGCCGGCACGTCAATCTTGACGTACGCGGTAGCGCCCGCGTCGATGGCTTTCTCGTTCATCTCAACGATTTCTTTGCCCTTCTTCATGAACTTCTGGGCTTTTTCTTTCATGTAGCCGATAGCTTCTTCCGGCGGCAACACTTTCGCAAGCGCGAAGAACGCGGACTGCAACACGGTGTTGGTGCGTTTGCCGAGGCCGATTTGCTGCGCGAGGTCAATCGCGTTGACGGTGTACAGTTGGATGTTGTTTTTCGCGATGTACTGTTTCGCATCGGCTTTCAGGTGCTGCGACAGTTCTTCCGGAGTCCACTGGCAGTTAATCAGGAACACGCCGCCCGGTTTCACGTCGTTGACCATCTTGAAGCCTTTTTGGATGTAGGACGGGTTGTGGCAAGCCACGAAGTCCGCTTTGTTGATGTAGTACGGGCTCTTGATCGGTTTGTCGCCGAAGCGCAGGTGAGACACGGTGATACCGCCGGTCTTTTTGGAGTCGTACTGGAAGTACGCCTGCACGTATTTGTCGGTGTGGTCACCGATGATTTTGATGGAGTCTTTGTTCGCGCCGACCGTACCGTCGCCGCCGAGACCCCAGAATTTGCATTCGATGGTGCCTTCCGCCGCGGTGTTCGGGGCGGCTTTCTCTTCGAGGGAGAGGTGGGTCACGTCATCGTTGATACCGATGGTGAAGTAGGCTTTCGGCTCGGCTTTCGCCATCTCGTCGTACACCGCGAACACGGAGGCCGGCGGGGTGTCTTTGGAACCGAGACCGTAGCGGCCGCCGAGGACTTTAAGACCGGTGCGGCCGGTGGCGTTGAGCGCCGCGATCACGTCGAGGAACAGCGGCTCGCCGAGAGCGCCCGGCTCTTTCGTGCGGTCGAGCACCGCGAGGGTTTTGGCGGTCGCCGGAATGGCTTCGACCAATTTCTCCGCGGAGAACGGACGGTACAGACGGACTTTGACAAGACCGACTTTCTCGCCTTTGGCGGTCAAGTAGTCGATGACTTCTTCCGCCACGTCGCAGATGGAACCCATCGCGACAATCACGCGCTCGGCATCCGGCGCGCCGTAGTAGTTGAACAGTTTGTAGTCGGTGCCGAGTTTGGCGTTGACTTTGTTCATGTACTCCTCAACGATACCCGGAACGGCATCATAGTAGGCGTTGTTCGCCTCACGATGCTGGAAGAAGATATCGTCGTTTTCGTGCGAGCCGCGCATGGTCGGACGCTCCGGGTTGAGCGCACGTTTGCGGAACGCGGCGACCGCGTCCATATCGCACATCTCTTTGAGATCTTCGTAATCCCAGATAGCGATTTTTTGAATCTCGTGGGAAGTACGGAAACCGTCGAAGAAGTTGATGAACGGCACGCGGCCTTTGATGGCGGCAAGGTGCGCCACCGCGGACAGGTCCATAACTTCCTGCGGGTTGGTTTCGGCGAGCATCGCGAAACCGGTCTGACGGCAGGCATACACGTCGGAGTGGTCACCGAAGATGTTGAGCGCGTGGGACGCAACGCAGCGCGCCGACACGTGGAACACCGTCGGGAGCAACTCACCGGCGATTTTGTACATATTCGGGATCATAAGCAGCAGACCCTGCGACGCGGTATACGTCGTGGTCAGCGCACCGGCGGCGAGGGAGCCGTGAACAGTACCCGAAGCACCCGCTTCGGACTGCATCTCGACAACTTTCACCTGAGTGCCGAAGATATTTTTGAGGCCCTGCGCCGACCATTGGTCAACGTAGTCAGCCATCGGGCTGGACGGGGTAATCGGGTAAATACCGGCGACTTCCGTAAACGCATACGACACGTGAGCCGCGGCGTTGTTACCGTCCATGGTCTTGAACTTTCTTGCCATTTTGGTTCCTCCTTAAATTTATCCGGCCCGAAATCGAGCCGTGCATTTTACACCAACTTGTATTCTACCACTTTGTATAGGGTGTTGTAAAGGTTTTTTTCGTTTTTTTTAACATTTTCCATATAAAATGCAAAAACAGTTGACATTTTGGCGGTTTTTCCGTATGATAGGGATAATTTGAGAGCCGTTTTCTCAAAAATCTTTTGTGAAGACACAGAAAGGGGTATTCACTTTATGGATCCCGACCCGAGTGGAAATATTCTTGTGCAAATCGTGTTGCTGATTGTGCTGATTGCGCTCAACGCGTTTTTTGCCGCGGGCGAAATCGCCCTCATTTCCCTCAACGAAACCAAAATGGAAAAATCAGCCGAGGACGGCGACAAAAAAGCGAAGAAGATCTGCAAACTGCTTCAAAATTCCTCCCGCTTTTTGGCGACCATCCAAATCGGCGTGACCCTCGCCGGCTTTCTCGCCTCCGCGACGGCGGCAGGGTATTTGGCCGAGCCGCTTGCTAAGTGGGTGTTAAAACTCGCGCCGTCGCTTACGGCGCACGCGGCGGCGGTGGAAACCGTGTCGCTCGTGCTGATTACGCTGATTATCTCCTACTTCTCGCTTGTGTTCGGCGAACTCGTGCCGAAGCGCATCGCCATGGCGAAAGCGGAAAAACTCGCCTTTGCAATGGCGGGCATTCTCACCGCCTGCTCGGTAATTTTCGCCCCGTTCGTAAAACTCCTCGCGTTAAGCACCAACGGCGTACTGCGGCTTTTCGGCATCGACCCTCACGCGGACGACGACCCCGTCACCGAAGAAGAAATCCGCCTGATGGTGGACGAGGGCGAGGATGCCGGTATTATCGAAGAATCCCAGCGCGATATGCTCGAAAACGTGTTCGAATTTGACGACGTGGATGCCGAAGATTTAATGACCCCGCGTATCGACGTGGCGGCGCTCGACGTGACCGAGTCGATTGCCGATGCGATTGACGAATGTATGCAAAAGGGCTACTCCCGCCTGCCCGTTTACGAAGAAGATATCGACCACATCATCGGCGTGCTGTACGTCAAAGACCTGCTCCCCTACGTCGGCAAAGAGTTGCCGTCGTCGGTCACGCTCAAAAGTCTTTGCCGCGAAACGCTGTTTGTTCCCGCCACCGTCAAGGGCAGCGCGCTGTTCCAGCAGATGAGCGAAAAACACCTGCAAATGGCGATTGTCATCGACGAATACGGCGGCACGGCGGGCATTGTCACGGTGGAAGATTTGCTTGAATCCATCGTCGGCAATATGCAGGACGAATTCGACCACGAGTCCGAAGAATTAGAACAGACCGGCGACAACGCCTTTGAAGCCGACGGTGCGCTCGACGTGGAAGAATTAAGCGAGCAACTCGACGTGGAATTCCCCGAAGGCGACTACGATACGCTCGCGGGATTTCTGCTCTCCGAACTCGGGCACATCCCCGAAGTCGGCGAGCAAGTGACGTTTGAGAACGTCACCTTCACCGTCACCGAAATGGATGACCGCCGCATCGAAACCGTCCACATCGACGTCACCCCCACCGAA
>JAKSPN010000048.1 GCA_024404755.1 Clostridia bacterium
CCAAAGCCTACCCCTTCGCACAATATGCGGCGGTTTTTCGCCCTATCTCGACGCTTTTTATACTACCTTTATAGAAAAAGCGCTTGCAATTTTCCGCAAGGTGTGCTATACTGCGGTTAACAATGGGCTTTTTTGATAAAAGCATCTATGAAAGGAGTTCTTGATATGACCAGCAACTTTACCACCAACAAGTCGGTTCTGGCTTGGCTGGACGAGAAAGTCGAACTGCTCAACCCGGATGCCATCGAATGGATCGACGGTTCTGAGGAGCAACTCGACAAACTGCGTGCCATCGCTTGCGAGACCGGCGAAATGCTCAAACTGAACGAGGAGAAACTCCCCGGCTGCTACCTGCACCGCACCAAACCGAACGACGTCGCGCGCGTCGAAGACCGTACGTTCATCTGCGCCAAAACGAAAGAGAACGCCGGCCCGACCAACAACTGGTGCGATCCCGACGAAATGTACAAAAAACTGTATGACATCGCCCGCGGCACCTATGCCGGCCGTACGATGTACATCATTCCGTTCTCCATGGGCCCGGTCGGCTCCCCGCTTGCCAAAATCGGCATCGAAGTGACCGACTCCATCTACGTCGTCCTCAACATGGCGATCATGACCCGTGTGGGCGCGAAAGTGCTGGAAGTCCTCGGCGACAGCAACGACTGGGTCCGCGGCCTGCACTGCAAGTGCGACGTCGATCCGGAGAAACGCTACATCTGCCAGTTCCCGGAAGACAACGCCATCATCTCCGTCAACTCCGCTTACGGCGGCAACGTGTTGCTCGGCAAAAAATGCTTTGCTCTGCGTATCGCCTCCTATCAGGGCTGGAAAGAGGGCTGGATGGCAGAGCACATGCTCATCCTCGGCCTGCAAAACCCGAAAGGCGAAGTCAAATACGTCGCGGCGGCGTTCCCGTCTGCCTGCGGTAAAACCAACCTCGCCATGCTCATCCCGCCGAAATATCTCCGCGACAAGGGCTACAAAGTGTGGACCGTCGGTGACGATATCTCCTGGATGCGCATCGGTGAAGACGGCCGCCTGTACGCCATCAACCCGGAGAACGGCTTCTTCGGCGTGGCGCCCGGCACCAACGAAAAATCCAACTTCAACGCTCTGGAATCCACCAAGAAAGGCACCATCTTCACGAACGTTGCCCTCAACCTCGACGACAACACCGTGTGGTGGGAGGGTCTGAACAAAGACCTGCCGACCAACGCCCTCGACTGGAAAGGCAACCCGTGGGATCCGGCAAAATTCAACAAAGCCGACAAGACCACCTGCGCTGCTCACCCGAACTCCCGCTTCACCGCGCCGGCGACCAACTGCCCGTGCATTTCCTCCGAGTTCGAGAGCAAGACCGGTGTGCCGATCTCCGCGATCATCTTCGGCGGCCGCCGCGCGAAATGCGCTCCGCTGGTGTATCAGTCCCGTGACTGGACCAACGGCGTGTTCATCGGCTCCGCGATGGCTTCCGAGACCACTGCCGCCGCTGCCGGCGCTGTGGGTGTTGTCCGCCGCGACCCGATGGCGATGCTGCCGTTCTGCGGTTACAACATGGGCGACTACTTCGCGCATTGGCTCGAAATGGGCGAGAAACTCGGCGACAAAGCCCCGAAAATCTTCAACGTCAACTGGTTCCGTACCGACGACGAAGGCAACTTCATCTGGCCGGGCTTCGGCGACAACGCCCGCGTGCTCAACTGGATTATCGACCGTTGCGAAGGCAACGTCGGTGCCGAAGAGACCGCGATCGGTTACGTGCCGAAAGCCGAGGATATCGACCTCACCGACCTCGACTTCAGCTTGGATACTCTGAAATCCATCCTCACGGTGGACAAAGAGACCTGGACGAAAGAGGCCGCCGAGATCGAGGAGCACTACAAGAAGTTCGGCGACAAACTGCCGGCCGCGCTCCGCGAGCAGCTCGAAATCCTCAAAGCCAACCTTGCCAAATAAGTTTTGGTAACACAAAACCCACTCGGGAAACCGAGTGGGTTTTTTCTTTCTCTTGCTGCCAACGGCGGGCGCGTAGGGGACGGCGCCCTCGACGTCCCTTTGTGGAATTTTTGCGCGCCATCGTCGAGGGGTACTTTTTGGCTCATAAACCAAAACTTACCCCTAAACAAAAATCTGTTGACAGACCGCACCATATGCGGTATACTAAATATAGTATGGGCAATGCCCGAATGTGAGGAGGAAAACCCTATGGATTACAAAATTATCGGTGAGCCGATGCCGGTCGTAACCTGCGAACTGGCGGCGGGCGAATCCATGATTACCGAGCGCGGCTCGATGGTGTGGATGACCCCGAATATGAAAATGGAAACCAAAGCCGGCGGCCTCGGCAAAGCGCTCGGTCGGATGCTCTCCGGCGAGTCGCTGTTCCAAAACATCTACACCGCCCAAAGCGGCGCGGGGATGATTGCGTTCGCGTCGTCGTTCCCGGGCGCTATCCGCGCGATCGAAGTCACGCCCGACCACCCGATTGTGTGCCAGAAATCCGCGTTCTTGGCGGCGACCTCCGGCGTGGAACTGTCGATTTTCTTCCAAAAGAAAATCGGTGCCGGTTTCTTCGGCGGCGAGGGCTTTATTATGCAAAAAGTGTCCGGCAGCGGCATCGTGTTCCTCGAAATCGACGGCTCGGCGGTGGAATATGAACTCGCCGCGGGTCAGCAACTCATCGTGGACACCGGCAACCTCGCTATGATGGACGAAACCTGCAAAATGGACATCCAAACCGTCAAAGGCGTGAAAAACGTGCTGTTCGGCGGGGAAGGACTGTTCAACACGGTGGTCACCGGCCCGGGCAAAGTCACCCTGCAAACCATGCCGATGAGCAATTTCGTTTCGACGATTGCCGCACAGATCCCGTCCAAAAACTAATTCTTTCGTCTCTTAATTAAACCATTATATAAAGGAGTCTTATTTTGTGACAAGAGCAGAACTGAAATCCCGCGCGAAAGCGCAACTCGGCGGCGGCATTTTCAAAGACAACTGGCTGTATGCCATCATCGTCATCCTCATCCAAGGCGCGCTCGTCGGCGCGATCAACGGTATCCCGGGTGTCGGCACCGTCGCTTCGATTATCATCGGCGGCCCGATCACCTACGGTGTGGCGAAATTGTTCTTGAAACAAGCGCGTGACGGCCAAAAAATGGATATCGGCCAAATCTTCGACGGTTTCAAAGACGATTTCGGCGGCACGCTGCTTCTCGGCTTCCTGCAAACGTTGTTCATCTTGCTGTGGAGTCTTCTTTTCATCATCCCCGGCATCGTGAAAGCGTATGGCTACTCGATGGCGTTCATGCTGAAAGCCGACCATCCCGATTACGATTGGCGCACCTGCCTCGACGAAAGCCAAAAAATGATGCAGGGTCACAAAATGGAACTGTTCATTTTGGATTTGAGTTTCATCGGCTGGTTGATTGTCGGCGAACTTTGCCTCGGTGTCGGTACGTTGTGGGTTGCCGCGTATATGCAAGCGGCGCACACCCAGTTCTATGAGAACCTTCGCCAAACGCCGGTCGTCGGTTAAGTGTAACTGAAAAATGATGCAAAAAATCCCCGTTCTCGAACGAGAACGGGGATTTTTATTTCTCTTGTGTAAAAGCGTAGCCGGAAGTTGTCACAGACTTTGCTCGCCGCAGAGTGTCACAGAGTTTACTCGCGGCGAGTTCGTAGGGGACGGCGCCCTCGACGTCCCTTCCTTGATTTTCACTTATTTCTTATTCTTTTTGCGGGGATAGGGGCGGCGCTCGTCGGTCAGTTCCAGCAAATAATCCGTCGAAACCCCGAAAAACTCCGCCACGTTCGCCAGCATCTCCACCGAAATCTGCCGTTTTCCGGTTTCGTATTGGCAATACGTGTTGGGTTTAATGTGTAAATGTGCCGCCACCGTCGCCTGGGTCACGTCGGCATCCTCGCGCACGTCGCGTAATCTCATCGCCGTTCCCACCTTTGTCGAAAATTGTCGAATTTCCCCGACAAGGGTATTATATGTTTCTCAAAATGAGATATTGCATTTTATCTCATAATGTGATATTATAAGTCGCGCCGCGGTTGCGGCAAAGCGGGTGCGCGGGGGAGAACGCGGGAAAACTTGCGGAAAATTTTTTAGGAAAGTAAAAAAGCCGATTGCTTTCGCAATCGGCTTTTTGGCGCGCTGGAAGGGATTCGAACCCCCGACCTTTTGATTCGTAGTCAAACACTCTATCCAGCTGAGCTACCAGCGCATCTCTTTTCACAGAGCATTGTCTATTATAACACCTATCCGGCGTTTGTCAAGCGAATTTTCCCAAAAATTTTGGATTTTTTTCGGTTTTGCTTGACTTTTGCCGCCGATTGGACTATACTTTCCTTGTTGAAAACCGACAAGGGGTGCCGATTGGCTGAGAGTGGCGTTTGCCGAAACCCTTGAACCTGATCCGGATTATACCGGCGGAGGGATGTTGGTATACGGATTTTTCCGCTTGATCACCACTCCTTCCGCACATGGAAGGAGTCTTTTTTATGAAACAACCGACAAACTCCGCACCAAGCGTCAGCGCTACCGTGCGGCTGACCGAAACCGCGGTGATGATTGCGCTCGGCACGGTGCTGAGCATTATAAAATTCATCGACCTGCCCTACGGCGGAAGCGTGACCGTCGCGCATATGGTGCCGGTACTGCTCATCGCGTACCGTTACGGGCCGAAGTGGGGATGTTTTTCGGGGCTGACCTACGGACTGTTGCAACTGCTGCTCGGGATGAAAAATCTCTCGTACGCCACGTCGATTTGGGCGGGGCTCGCGATTGTGTTTCTCGATTATCTCGTCGCGTATTTCTTTTTGGCGGCGGGCGCGTGGTTTCGGCGGTTGCCGCAACCGGCGGCGGTGTCGCTCGGCGCGGGGTGCGCCTGCGTGCTTCGCTATCTCTGCCACGTGATTTCCGGCGCCACCGTGTGGGCGGGGCTTTCCGTTCCCACCACCGAGGCGCTCGGCTTTTCGCTTGTGTACAACGCGACGTATATGATTCCCGAAACCATCGTCACGGTGGCGGCGGCGTTGTATCTGTCTTCGGTGCTCGACTTTTCGCGCGAACATCTCGAACCGCGCCGCAAAGGGGAGAAAGCGCACGGTTTCGGCTGGCGGGTTGCCGCGGGATTGGTCGCGGCAGTCACGCTGTTCGTGGACGTGCGCACCGTGTTCTCGCGGTTGCAGGATGCGGATGCCGGCACGTTTTCCGCCGCCGGATTTGCCTCTGTTCCGTGGGGATTTGTCGGCGCGGTCACGCTGGTGGGCGCGGTCACGATTGGGATTTTATGGCGAATTTCGTGTACCGCGCGTATAAACAACAGTAAAAACAACAATTCGTAAAGCAAAAACCGCCATTTTTCGCAAGAAACGGGGGTGACGGGATGAAAAACAAAAAGGTGCGCCGCTTGACCGAAGCGGGGGTGATTGCCGCGTTATACGCGGGGCTGACCCTGCTTTTGCCGATGGCATCGTTCGGGCCGATTCAGTTTCGGTTGTCGGAAATTTTAACGGTACTTCCCGCGTTCACTCCCGCCGCCGTTCCGGGGCTGGCGCTCGGTTGCCTTCTCGCCAACGGCTTCGGTCTCGCCGTCGGCGCCAACCTCGCGGGCGCGTGGGATTTGCTTGTCGGCACGGGGGCGACCCTTGCCGCCGCGCTTTGCGCGTATGCGCTGCGCAACGCGCGGGTGAAAACCGTTCCCGTTTGGTCGGCGCTGCCCGCCGTGGTGTTCAACACGGGGCTTGTCGGCGCGGAACTGTGTTTTGCGGTGTTCGGCGGCGAATTGTCGGCGCTGTGGCTTTGCTTTTTGCAAGTCGGGCTGGGCGAACTGGTCACGGCGGGAATCGGCGGTGCTCTGCTCGCGTGGTCGCTTTGCCGCAAAGACGTTTACAAGCGAATTTTTTCGCCGAAAAACGACTGATTTTTTCGGGAAACCCCTTTTTTTCAAAAAGGGGTTTCTTTTTTTTATAAAGTATGGTATACTGATTTGTTGATAGGGTAAAAGACAAAGGAGTGTTTTTGCTATGAAAAAAGCGATTATTATCGGCGGCGGTCCTGCCGGTTTGACAGCGGCTTACGAGTTGCTCAAACAGGGAAAGGACGAATACGAAGTCGAAATCTGGGAAGAGAGCCAAGTGCTCGGCGGTATTTCCCGCACGGTACAGCACAACGGCAACCGGATGGACATCGGCGGCCACCGCTTTTTCTCCAAAGACGACCGCGTGATGCAATGGTGGAAAGAGATGCTCCCGATGCAGGGTGCGCCGTCTTACGACGATAAAAAACTCGGCCGCGAAAAACCGCTTGCGGAAAACGGCCCCGACCCGGAAACCACCGACGAAGTGATGCTTTTGCGCCAACGCGTGTCGCGTATTTACTACCACCACAAATTCTTCGATTATCCCATCAGCATGAAATGGGAAACCATCCGCAATATGGGCTTTTTGACCACCATGAAAGCGGGTTTCAGCTATCTCGCTTCGGTGTTCCACAAACGTCCGGAAGATTCGCTTGAAAACTTCTATATCAACAGTTTCGGCAAAAAACTGTATTCGATGTTCTTCGAGGGCTACACCGAAAAACTGTGGGGTCGCCATCCGAGCGAAATCGACGCGTCGTGGGGCGCACAGCGCACCAAAGGTCTGTCTATCGCGGGCATTATCAAAGACGTGTTCAAAAAGATTTTCCACATCAAATCGAAAGAAGTCAACACCTCGCTTATCGAGCAGTTTATCTACCCGAAATTCGGCCCCGGTCAACTGTGGGAGCACGTGGGCGACGAGGTGAAAGCCGCGGGCGGTACGATTCAGTTCGGTCGCCGCGTGGTGGGTCTTGCTTCCGACGGCAAAACCGTCTCCTCGATTACGTATGAGCAAAACGGCGAAACCTTTACCGAGCCGTGCGACATCGTGATTTCTTCTATGCCGCTGAAAGACTTGGTGGCGGGGCTCGGCGAAGACGTGCCGGCGGACGTAAAACGTATCGCCGCGGGTCTGCCGTACCGCGATTTTGTCACGGTGGGTCTGCTTGTCAACCGCCTTGACCTCAAAAACGAAACCGACATCAAAACACTCGGCAACATCGTGCCCGACTGCTGGATTTACGTGCAGGACGAGGGCGTGAAACTCGGCCGTATTCAGGTGTTTAACAACTGGTCGCCGTATATGGTGAAAAATCCGGACGACACCGTGTGGATCGGGCTTGAATTCTTCTGCACCGAAGGCGATGCGTTCTGGAATATGCCGGAAGACGAGTGCGTTGCCGCCGCGGTCAAAGAACTGCGCTCGATGGGCGTTTTGGCGGAGGATACCGAGGTGCTCGACTCCCACCGCGAACACGTCAAGAAAGCGTATCCGGCGTATTTCGACACCTACGACGAAATCGACACGCTCGTGTCCTACCTGAACGAAATCGGAAACCTCTACTGTGTCGGCCGCAACGGTCAACACCGCTATAACAACATGGACCACTCCATGGTCACGTCCTTTGAGACGGTCAACGCCATCCTCTCCGGCTCGGCAGACCGCACGCCCATTTGGAACGTCAACACGGAGGAATCCTATCATGAATCGAAATAAAACCAAAAAGGCCTCGCGTCTCATCGGCGCGGGGCTCACCCTTTTGGCGATACTCGGCGTGTGTTATCTCATCGCGTTTCCCATGCGCGGTGTGTATAACTCCGACTATGCGGACACGCTGACTTGGGCGAAAGCGTCGGTGGATGCGAAAGCCCTGTTTTCCCACGATTTCACCTACGCCTGCCTGCTTCCGTTCGGCGGGCAACTGCTGATGATGCCGTTCGTAGCGTTGTTCGGCTATTCGTATACGGCGCAGGCGTGCGGAATGATTGTGTTTTTTCTGCTGTTCACGCTGGCGCTCGGTTGCTTGTTCAAAGCGCTCGGTGCCAACCCGTTTTGGACGGGCGCATCCCTCTTTTGCGTGGTGGGCGCGCTGTGCAGTTCGGAAAAACTGCGCGAAGTGTATTTCGGCCACGTCCTCTATTACAGTCTCGGCGGACTGTTTTTGATTGTGGGATTGGCGCTCGTGCTCACTCTTGACAAAGACAAAAAACAAAAAATCCCGTGGCGGCTCGTTGCGCTTTGCGCGTGGTGCGTGCTTTGCTCCACCGACGGGCTGACGTCGCTTTCGCTGTTCGCGTTGCCGCTTTGCGCCGCACTCGCGTTCGAGCGCCTGTGCGATAAATCCGTCAAATTCTTTTCCGCCGAAAACTTTGACCGCGCGATGCCGCTGTTTTACGTCGTAGTCGCGTCGCTGTTGGGCATGGGGCTCGGCGCGCTTCTCCGTCACGGATTTGAAGCGCCGTATCAAGAGGCGTTTTCCACCTTCTCGTCCGAAACCGAATGGGGCAACAACCTCGCGTTGTTCCTGCCGTCGTTTTTGTGTATGTTCACCGGCTCGGTGAATATGTACGAGCCGTTTACCACGTTTGCGGGAATGTCGGCGGCCATTCGGCTGTTATTCGGCTTGTTTGTGCTGGTTGCGCCGTTTGTTGCGGTGGGCTTTTGGAAAAAACTGTCGCGCGGTGAAAAATTACTGCTCGTCAGCCACTTTACCGTGTCCGCCACCATGCTTTTTGCGTTCGTGTTCGGGCTTCTCTCCAACGCGCCGTGGCGCTTAACCCCGATGCTCTTTACCGCGCTTCTCGTCACCGTCTGCCTTATCCGGCGGTTGGCAACCGTGCCGTTTTTCAAACGGTTTGCGCTGTTGGCGCTGGTGTTTTGCGTGCTGATTGCGGGGCTCGGGCTGTTTAACGTGGCGTGTATGAAACCGGATCAAAAACCGGTGGGCAGCGCCGCCGACCTCGCCGACTATTTGGAAAAACACGGCTACACCTACGGCTACGCCACCTTCTGGAACGCCAACGCCATCACCGTATTGTCCGACGAACGGGTGATTTGCCGCTGTGCGGATATGGACGAAAATTCCGGCTTCCTCTCGCCCGGCGACTACCAGAGCGAACGCTCTTGGTTTAACGGGCGCGCGGGGGACGAAAAATTCTTCCTCGCGCTGACCAACGGCGAATACGCGAGCGCGGACCAAAACCAAATCCGCCAAAACTTCGGCGTGGAACACTATAACGGCTACGTCATCATTCAACTGACAAAAGACCTGTTCCCGCTGTATTAAGGAGTTTTCGTTATGCCTACTTTGAACATCGTGCTTGTCGAGCCGGAAATCCCTCAAAACACCGGCAACATCAGCCGCACCTGCGCCGCGACCGGCGCGCGGCTGCATCTTGTCGGGCCGATGGGGTTTGCCCTCGACGACAAAAAAATGAAACGCGCGGGGCTGGATTACTGGAATCTGCTCGATATCACCGTGTATGAAAACTGGGACGAGTTTTGCGCGAAAAACGACGGCCCGCTTTTCTGCTTTTCCACCAAAGCGGCGCATATCCATTCGGATATGACCTATCCGGACGGCGCGTACCTCGTGTTCGGCCGCGAAACCAAAGGGCTGCCGGAAGACCTCATCCTCGCGAACATCGACCGCGCGGTGCGGTTGCCGATGCTGGACGACGATGCCGCCCGTTCGCTCAACCTCTCGAACGCGGTCGCGGTCGGGGTATACGAAGTGCTCCGTCAATGGGGCTATCCGTCCCTCAGAGTCGGCGGAAAATTCGCGTAAGACACCGAAAAACCAAAACGGGCGACCGACGGTCGCCCGTTTTTTATGCCTCTTTTCAAGAAAATGCCCGTTTTTAGCGCGATTTACCCGTTTTCCGTATCCGTGGA
>JAKSPN010000049.1 GCA_024404755.1 Clostridia bacterium
CGCGGTTTCTTCTGCCGGAGCGGTTTCCTCCGCCGCGACGGTTTCTTTTTCCTCAACGGCTTGTTGTTTCTTTTCCTTGCTCAATGGGGTCACCTCTTATTCTTTCATAAACTGGTCAAAAATATGTTCCACCGCCCGCGCGGTATACGCAAGCGTGGGAATGGCGGTCGCGTAATTCATGCGCTGCGGGCCGATAAGCCCGATGGCACCGTCGCCGCCGCGGGGAACGTAGCGGGTCACGATCAAACTCGATCCCGCGAGTTCCGGCCGACCCGCTTCGCTGCCGAACACCACCCGCATCCCACCGGGATGCGCCGCAAGCAGGTGGGCGAGTTGCGCCCGCTGGGTAAGAAAGTCAATCAGCGAATGCGCCCGTTCGGGGGCGTAGGCGGGGTTGCGGAGCAAATTCAGTTGCCCTTTTAAGAGCACTTCCGCGCGCTCGGATTCTTGGGTCAATTCGTAAAGCGCCGTCAACACCGGCATACACGAAAATCCCTCGTCGCCGAGCGACACGAGCAACCGCTGCATTTTCGGGAGCGTTACGTCGGCGGTGGTTTTGCCGACGAATTCCGCGCAAAGCGTGGCGGTCAACTGCTCGCACACGCCGCGGGGAATCGGGTCAAACAAGCGGCACACGCGGTGATGAAGCACACCGAAGCCGGTCATCAACAAAAGCGACACCGCGTAAGGCGACATGGGAATCACTTCCAGCCGGCGAATGGTCGCGCGGCTTTCGGTGGGGCTTGTCGTAATCGCGGCGCACCCCGTTTCCTGCGCGAGCAGCGCGGAGGCGGTTTCCATCAGCTCGTCCGGATTGGCCGCCTGTTCGAGCGCATCGTCGATCTCGCGGCACAACGCCTCGGACGGCGTGACGGGGGTCATCAACTTGTCGATATACAGCCGAAACGCCTTCGCCGTCGGCACGCGCCCCGCCGAAGCGTGGGGTTGTTCGAGATAACCGAGCAACGCGAGTTCCGCCATTTCGTTGCGAATGGTCGCGGAGGACACGGCGTTATCCATCTGTTCCATCAGCCATTTCGAGCCGACGGGCTCGCCCGTGCGGATATACGCATCGGTGAGAAGCCCCAAGATACGTTCTTTTCGCTCGCTCAATGCCATCGCCGTTCCCCCTCTCGCAAAGTTTTAGCACTCACACACATCGAGTGCTAATTCTTCTATACGATACCACGCCGCCGCCCGATTGTCAAGGGAGAATTATGAAAGAACTGTGAATTTTGGGTGTTTTTTCGGTACAACCGCGGGTGTCCCGCCGCCAAAAAGAAAAAAGACGCTTAAAAAGCGCCTTTTTTCTTACTCTTTACGATGCCCCAAGCACCTTTGCCACCGCCTCGCCGAGCACCGCCGCCGAACGCTCGGCTTCCGCCACCGTGTTTGCCTGCGCGCCCACCTCTACTAAAAATCCCGGGCACAAACTTTGGTTGTATTCGCACGCGCAAAACGAAAGCGGGCGCATAATCCCCGGCACGGCGGCTTGCAGCTCCGCTTGAAGTGCCAGCGCCATTGTCACGTTTTCGTCGCGGTGTTTATTCGGGTTGTCTTTGGTGTTTTCCCCGCCGATAACGAACATCATTTGCGCATAACTCTCGCCGCCCACCGTCACCGTCGGCTTCACCGCCACCGTGTCGCTTCGCTGAATGGCATCGCGGTGCAGGTCAATCACGAGTTGTATCGACGGATATTGTTTGCGCACCGCTTCCGCCGTATCCGCCGAGCGATAGTACGCGCCGACGTATTCGGGGTCGTCGTGCACCGTCGTATCGTGCACCACCGCAATCCCGCGCGCGCGAAGGGCAGAAGCCAACGACTCGCCCGCCGCCACCACCGTTTTGTCCGTGTCGGTACTGCGCCCCATATCCGCTTGGTTATAATATCCCGCGTAGTAGGTCATATACGCCTCGGTGGTGTGGGTGTGCAAAATCAGCACCTGCGGTTTGCCGTTTTTCTCCAACACGGTGTGCGGCTTCTTTTTAAGAAACGAAGAAAAATCCACCGCCAGCCCATCGCGGTTTTTATAATAGAGGTTGTCCGCAAGTTTTACGCCGCCGCCCACTTGCTCTTCTGTGACCGTGCCGCCGCCCGCCGTTTTCGGCGGAATGGTCGGCGAAGAAAGCGGCGGGGTCTGCTCCGCCGCCGTAAGCGAGCCGAACGTCGGCGCGCTTTTCTCGGATACGGCGGACGGTTCGTCGTGCGGCGCGACCCACGCTTTGGCGGGAAGCAACACCGCCGCCGCCGGAAGCGCCGCCGCCACACACAACACCGCAAGCCGCCAAAGCCCTCTCAAAAACCGTTGCATCGTCCCGCCCGCCTTTCAATCTATTCCTTTTATATATACGGCGCAGGCGGCGATTTATGCCAAAGCGACCAATTCCAGCGGGTCGTAGGCGGGATGAAGCGCTTTGTGGATACTCATCGCGATGAGCCGCGCACACCGATGCACAATCAGGTCGATTTCCCGCGGGGTGACCATCATATACCGCAGCGCCTCGGTGTCGCCGCAAAGCAGTCCCGCCGCATCCACCACCGTCGGCACGCCGATGGCAATCACCGGCACGCCGAGCGTATGGCAATCGAGCGCTTGGCGGCGGTTGCCGACCCCCGCGCCCGGCGCAATGCCGCCGTCGCTCATCTGGACGGTCGTGCCGAGCCGTTCGGGGCTCGCGGCGGCGAGCGCATCCACCGCAATCACCGCGGCGGGCTTTACCGTACGACACACGCCGCGGATAAGTTCCGCCGTCTCCACCCCCGTTTCGCCGACCACGCCGGGATGCACCACCGCCGTCGGGCGCAAATCCGAAAGCCCGCTTGCTCGCGCGAATTCTCCCTCGATGTGCCGTGTTGCCAGCACCAATTTCGCCGTCGCCGGTCCCACCGCATCCGGCGTAATACTCTCGTTACCGAGCCCCACCACCAACACACATCCCGTCGGCGGAAGCAGGCGCTTGAGCTCCTCGCCGAGAAGCGTCGCGTGCTCGCGCAATTCCTCGTCGCTGTCCGACAGCGGCGGCAAATCCATCGTCACGTACTGCCCGCAGGGTTTTCCCACCGCCGCCGCACCCGCGTTTGTGCGGATATTCGTGTAGGTCAGCGTGACCGCGCCGTTTTTGTGGGTGTGTACCGCCACGTCTTTGGCGGACAAATCGGTTTTTAAGGTGGCTTCGGTCGCCAAATCGGTTCTCAAAAACATAAAAAATCCCCCGTTTTTCCCGAATTTTCCATAGTATTTGCAAAAAATTGAAAAGTTATGAAAAAAGTTCTTGCATTTTGGAAAATGATGTGGTAGTATGTATGGTGCGTGATTTAGAAAGAATGTCTCGGCGGGCTTTCCGCCGTCACAAATACAGAGGAGGTGTGACCATGCCCAACATTAAATCCGCCAAAAAACGTGTCCGCGTGATCGAAGCAAAGACCGAGCGCAACAAAGCCGCCCGTTCCGCGCTGAAAACCGACATCAAAAAAGCCAACGCCGCTATTGAATCCGGCGAGAACAAAGACGCCGCGGTGAAAAACGCGATCAAAAAGATCGACCAGGCGGCTGCGAAGGGTCTCCTGCACAAGAACACCGCTGCACGGAAAAAGTCCGCCCTCGCCAAAAAAGCCAACGGCTAATTCGGACAGCAAGAAAACAGTTGGGAGTTTTCTCAACTGTTTTTTGTTTTTTATAAAAACCCTTGCCTAAACGCCGTTTTTTTGGTATACTGAATAGGATAATGGAAAGGAGGGGGCACGATGGCTTACGAAGCCCTTGTCGGCAACGCGGCGCTCAAAGCGCAACTCGCCGATTACTCCGCCACCGGTCGCTTCCCCCACGCCATTTTGCTGGAAGGGCCGGACGGTTGCGGCAAGCGCACGCTCGCGCGGTTGATTGCCGCCGCCAACGTCTGCCAAAGCGCCGGCAACAAACCCTGCGGCACCTGCCCCGCCTGCGTGAAAGCAGCGGCGTTGTCCCATCCGGATATTTTGGAGTTCGGGGGCGACAGTCGCGCCCGTTCGTTTCATATCGACGAAATCCGCACCTTGCGGGAGCAGGCGTATCTGAAACCGAACGAGGCCGAGCGCCGCGTGTTCCTGCTCTTTTGTGCGCAGGCGATGACCGTCTCCGCCCAAAACGCGCTGTTGCGCATTTTGGAAGAGCCGCCGCAAAACGTGTCGTTCGTGCTCACCTGCGAAAGCCGTTCGCAACTGCTCGAAACCATCCGTTCCCGCGCGTTGTGCCTGTCGATGACCGGCGTAGAAGCGGCGGAAGCGCTCCCGTTTTTGCAGGAAAAGTTCCCCGACGTAAAGCCGGACGAACTGCAAGCCGTGCTCACCACCTACGACGGGTGTTTGGGGCCCGCCATCGCGTGTTTGGAAGGCGGCGACTTCGCCGCGCAAGCCGCGCTGATCGAGGATATCGCCGAAGCCATCGTCGCGCCGGACGAAATTCATCTTCTCCGCCTGACCGGCAAGTTCGAGAAAGACACGGCGCTCACCGATGCGGTGCTGCTCGGATTAAAGCCGCTGTTCCGCGATGCGCTTCACATCCGCAAAGGCGCGGACTCCAAGCGGTTGTCCCCCGCCGCGGCGGGCGCAAAACTGCTGGCGCGCACCCTTTCCGAAAAACATCTCTTGCAGTTACTGCAAGCCGCCGACGCGTTGATTGACGCGCGGCACCACAATATGAACCAAACCCTGCTCATCACGCTGTTTTGTGCGCGATTGCGGGCGGCCGCGGGCAAATAACGCGGCAAAAAGAAGGAGGAATTCACAATGGCGCAAATCGTCGGAGTGCAATTTAAGAATATGGGCAAAGTCTACTCGTTTGATGCCGCCGACAAGTCCTATAAAAAGGGCGATCGCGTGGTCGTAGACACCGCCCGCGGCATCGAAGTGGGCACCGTTACGTTCGGCAACCGCGAAACCGACGTGTCCGAACTGCAAGTGCCGCTGAAACCCATTTTGCGGCTCGCCACCGCGGACGATATCCGCAAAGCGGAGGAAAATCGCGAACGCGAGGCGGAAGCTATGCGCGTTTGCCAGCAAAAAATCGCCGACCACAAGTTGGAAATGAAACTCGTGGACGTGGAATACACGCTGGACGGCTCGAAAATCCTCTTTTACTTCACCGCCGACGGACGGGTGGATTTCCGCGAACTCGTCAAAGACCTCGCCTCCACCTTCCACACCCGCATCGAACTGCGGCAAATCGGCGTGCGGGACGAAGCCAAACTGCTCGGCGGTCTCGGCATCTGCGGTCAGCCGTTCTGCTGCGCCCGCTTTTTGTCCGACTTCCAGCCGGTGTCTATCAAAATGGCAAAAGAACAAGGGCTGTCCCCCAACCCCGCCAAAATCTCCGGCACGTGCGGGCGACTGCTCTGCTGTCTTAAATACGAGCAGGAGGCCTACGATTTCCTGCGGCACGAAACGCCCCGCCCCGGAACGCCGGTCCAAACGCCCGACGGTAAAGGCGTTATCGCCGACGTGAGTTTGCTCACCGGCAAACTCAAAGTGCGCTTGCAAAAATCCCCCGACGCGCCGCCGATTTCGGTGAAACTCGCGGACGTGACCGTGCTTTCCAAAGACGGAACACCCCTGCCGAAAGAGCCCAAAGCGCCGGAAGCGGAATTCTCCGTCGCCGACGTGGTCACCGAAGCGGATGCGTTCTTTGAGGGCGGCGAAGACTATTCTTCCGACATCCCCGCCGTGGCGTTTGCGGCGGCACAAGCCGGCGAAAACGGCGAAAATCCCGCCGAAAACCGCGGCGAAAAAGGCGACCGCAAACCCCACCGCCCGAACCGTCGCCGTCACCATCGCGGCGGAGGCAAAAAAACTCACGGCGAAAATAAAGAATAACTTGCATTTTGCAAAACAATCTGTTATGATAATGGCGGCGGGAATCGACACCCGTCGATCCGCTATATTCAGAAGGAGGTGCCCAGAATGGCCTACAAAATTACGGACGCTTGCGTCAAATGCGGCGCTTGCGCGGACGGTTGCCCGGTCAACGCGATTTCCGAAGGTGATGAAACCTTCGTGATCGACGCCGACGCTTGCATCGGTTGCGGTGCTTGCGCGGATGCTTGCCCGGTCGGCGCTCCGGAAGAGGACTAATTGACCGCTTGATTGCCGAACAGCCCCACGGGTTGTTCGGCATTCTGCTTTTTTGAGGATGATATGAAACGTGAATTTCTTTCCGACACCGTCTTTGTCTATACCGACGGTGCGGTGACTTTCGGGCAGGATGCCGTGGCGCTCGCCCGCTTTTGTAACCCGACACCCGCCGACAAAACCGCCGACCTCGGCACGGGGTGCGGTATTCTCCCGCTTTTGTGGGCGGCGGAAAAGTGTCTGCCGAAAACCGTGCTCGCGGTGGAACGCTTTTCTCCTGCGGCGGCGCTCGCCGCGCAGTCGATTGCGGAAAACGGACTGTCCGACCGCATCACGGTGCGCGAGGGCGATTGGAACGACCTGCCCGCCACGCTCGACGGGCGATTTACGCTCATTTGCTGCAACCCGCCGTATTTTAAGCGCGAAAACGGCAAAATTTCCCAAAATCCCGCCCGCGCCGCCGCGCGGACAGAGGAAAATGGCGCGGCGCTCCCGCGGCTATGCAACACCGCGGCGCGGTTGCTCGCACCCGACGGGCGGTTTTGCTTTTGTATGCGCCCCGAACGCGAGGGCGACGTGGCGGCGGCGCTTAAAGCCGCCGATCTTGAACTTGAAACTTCCGCGCCACTCGAAAACGAGCACGGCGCGTGGCTTATACTGTATTCTGCGAAACGGAGGAATGTGTGATGGCAACCGATTTGTCCGCGTGGCTCGACCGCGAAAAGGCGCTTCTCGGCGAAACCGCCGTCGCCCGCCTGCAAGCCGCGAAAGTCGCGGTGTTCGGGCTCGGCGGTGTCGGCTCGTATACGGCGGAAGCGCTTGCCAGAGCCGGTTTAGGCAGTCTCGTTTTATGCGACGGCGACACGGTGGACGTCACCAACCTAAACCGCCAACTGTGCGCCACCGTTTCTTCCCTCGGAAGCCCCAAAGCGGAGGTGGTCGCCGCCCGTGTCAAAGACATCAACCCCGCCTGTCAAGTCACCCCCGCGGTGACGTTTTATTCCGCGACCGCGGGGCAAGGGCTTATCGACGGGTGCGACTTCGTCGTGGATGCGATTGACGACGTAAAAGCCAAAGTCGCGCTCGCACTCGAATGCAAAGATAAAAACATCCCGCTTGTCGCCGCGATGGGATGCGGCAACAAGTTAAATCCGATGGGCTTTTTAGTGGAAGACCTCGCAAAAACGACCGTCTGCCCGCTGTGCCGCGTGATGCGGCGGGAACTGAAAGCCGTCGGTATCACCCATCTGCCGGTGGTGTACTCGAAAGAGCCGCCCCACCGCCTGCCCGCCGAAAACGGCGAGCGTGTCCCGCCCGCGAGCATCAGTTTTGTGCCGAGCGCGGCGGGGTTACTGCTGGCCGCTTACGTGGTAACCGAACTCACAAAGGAGGATGACTGATGCCCCGCTTTTTCTCCCCCGCGTTTGCGGGAAAATCCGTCGGCGACACGGTCGCCCTCTCGCCCGAAGATTCCGCCCACGCCCGCCGTTCGCTGCGTATGAATATCGGCGACGCGCTCGACCTGTGCGACGAGCAGGGTCACGACCTCGCGGCGCATATCACGGAGTTTTCCGGCGATTTGGTGTTTGCCGCCGTCGATTCTGTCTGCGACAGCCATTCCGAGCCGCACACCCGCGTTACGCTCTACCAAGGGCTTCCGAAAGGCGACAAATTCGAGCAGATTATCCAAAAATCCGTCGAACTCGGCGTAGCGGAAATCGTGCCGGTGGAAATGAGCCGCAGTATCGCCAAAATCGGCGACAAGGGCGACAAAAAACTTGCCCGTTTCCAAAAAATCGCCGACGAAGCCGCCGGTCAAAGCGAGCGCGGGATGAAACCCGCCGTCCGCCCCCCGCTTTCGTTCAAAGAAGCGGTGGCGAAAATCCAAAATGCCGGCGGCAAAACGCTCGTCTGCTACGAACGCGGCGGCGTGCCGCTGAAAACCGTCCTCTCGCCCGCCGACGAAGCCGTTGCGCTCGTTATCGGACCGGAAGGCGGGATTGCGCCGGAAGAACTGCAAGCGCTCGAAGCCGCCGGTGCCACAGCCGTCACGCTCGGCCCGCGCATTCTCCGCACCGAAACCGCGCCGCTTGCCGCCCTCGCCGTTGTGATGGACCGCACGGACAATATGTAAAATGAAAAGAGCCCCGACAACCGTCGGGGCTCTTTTTTGCTCGGTTTATTTAATGTAAAAAATCTTTTTCAGACCGGGGATAAACGACACCAGCCACACGGTGAGATACGACACCGCCACAACGGCGATAAACAACATCACCATATAGAGCAGCGGTTTTTGCGCCTCGAACTCCCAATACGGCCACCACATCGTAATCATTTCCATCCAAAACGCGTGGATGATATACGTGCCGAACGCACATTTTGAAAGCGTTGCCGTCACGCGGCTTTTGGTTTCCTTTTCGCCGCACAACGTGTAAAGCAGCACGAACACGCCGAGCCCGTAAAGGAACGCGGTGAGTGTCAGCGGCTCGTAAAAACCGCCGCGCACGCCGGGGATGGTGTCGAGCATCGTCTGCACTTCGTAGGTGGCCAGCACCACCGAAGCCAGCGACAATCCATACAGCGCCAACCGACGGGGTTTGTTAATCTTGAAGTTGGTCAAAAACCAGCCGGTCAGCACGTAGCCGACGAAACCGGTGGCGGGCTCAACGTGGAATTTGTTCACAATGGTGGTGAAATTGAACGTCCACCATTTGGTAAAGGGGTTGCCCGTGTTGACCGCCAACTGCACCACGACAAACGCCAAAATGATACCGAGGATATACTTCTTGTTCTCGCGTTTCACAAACAGCCGCAGCACGGGAATCATCAAATACAGCCCCACCACCATAAACATATACCAAAGGTGCGGGTACATGGTCGGCAGATTCAGCGCGTAGTTCCACATCGTCTTACCCACGGTATCCCACACCACGGCGGTATGGTGGAACGTCGGGAACAACACCGCGTAAAAGAATCCGTACGCCACCGTCCAACCGACAAGCAGCAACGCCATCCACAAAAATGAGGTTTTATAAAACTTTTTCACGTCGAACTTGCGGTCTTCATTTAAGAGCAACGCGCCGGTAAGCATCAAAAACAGCGGCACGCCCGCGCGGGAAATGCCGTTGAGGATATTGCCGACGATAAACTCCCGCGACGACGTATCCGAGTGGTATAACACCATATAGCCGCTGACGTGTACGAGAAGCACGAGCAAAATCGCCGTAATGCGGATGATATCGTAAGAAAGCAACCGGCTTTTCGTTTTGTTTTCCATAAAGATTCCTCCCTGCCGCAAAATACACTCAAAGTTTACCATACGCCGCCCGCTTTGTCAAATCCGCAAAAGAAAAGCCCTTCCCGAAAACGGGAAGGGCTTTTTTAGGTTGTGTTTACGCGGTCGGGTCAATCACGGTGATGATGCCCGCAAGGAATTTGCGGAGAATCAGCACGTCTTTCATATTGACGTTACCGTCGCCGTTCACGTCGGAGTTGCGCGCCACGTAGGACACGTCGATACCCGCGAGGAATTTGCGGAGAATCAGCACGTCTTTCATATTCACCGCGCCGTCGCCGTTCGCGTCACCGTGGAGGATGTCTTCCGCTTCGGTGCCGGTCGTGGTCGGCTCGGTC
>JAKSPN010000005.1 GCA_024404755.1 Clostridia bacterium
CTGTCGCTTAATAGGATTGGTTTCTGTTCCGGCTGCATTTTCCGAACCTGCAAGATAAGCGGCAAATCAGGTTGAACCGAAAAAAAAAGAACAGCAAAAAAAAGCAGAAAGTACCATAAACAAATATACAAAATCCGTGAAGGAAGGTATCACTTTACTATAGACGACACCCGATATCATATACTGATTATTTGCCGCCATATGCATCACAATGATGCCAATACATGCGATAGTTCTCAGCCCATCCAAGGCGCCATATCGTTTTTGTAATCTATCCATATACAGTAACATCTCTTTCAAGTGAAAATCAAAAAATATAAATTTCTATTTTGCTTCTGTTCGAGACAGTTGTACTACCGTCTCCACATGGCTCGTGTGCGGGAACATATCGACGGGTTGGATTTTTTTGACCTTATAGCCGTGGGTGGTGAGGAAGCGCAGGTCGCGCGCCTGCGTTTCGGGGTTGCAGGAGATATACACCACCCGTTCGGGCGCGAGCGTGCAAAGCGCTTTTAGAAACGGCAAATCGCTTCCGGCGCGCGGCGGGTCCATAAACACCACGTCCACTTTCGCGCCCTCGGCGGCGACGGCGGTCATCCATTCGCCGGCATCCCCCTGCTCAAACACGGCGTTTTCCGCGCCGTTTAGGCGGCAGTTGCGCCGCGCATCGCGGACGGCATCGGGATTCACCTCAACGCCAATCACCTGCCCCGCCTGCTTTGCGGCGACAAGGCCGATGGTACCGACACCGCAGTAGGCATCCAGCACCGTGTCGGTGGGTTTGAGGGCGGCGAATTTCATCGCCGTGCCGTAGAGTTTTTCGGTTTGCACGGGGTTAATTTGGTAAAACGACTTGGCGGAAATGCGAAACCGACAACCGCACAAGGTATCTTCGATATAGCCGTCGCCGAACAGCACTTCCTCGCGCTCGCCGAGCAGCATACTCGTGTCGCGGGCGTTTTGGTTAAACACCACGGTGGTGATTTCGGGGTGTTTTTTCAAAAGCGCATCGCAGAATTTCCGCTTTTGCGGAAACGCCGCCGTCGCGCCGACCAGCACCACCATCACCTGCCCGCTTGCAAATCCACGTTTTACGAGCACGTGGCGCAAAAACCCTTTGCGGCTGTCCTCGTTATACGGCACAATGCCGAAATCGGGCAGCATCTCGCGGATGTCGGTGATGATCGTGTCGGCGACCGTGTCTTCCGTGAGGCACGAATCGACGTTGACAATGCGGTGGCTCGCCGCCTGGTACACGCCGGAAACCACTTTACCCGAGCGTGTCAGCCCGAACGCCGCCTGCACCTTGTTGCGGTAGTGATACGGCTCGTCCATCCCGAAAATGGGCTCGACGTGGGCATAGCGGCCTAAAAGCGACACGACACGGCTTTGCTTAAACGCCAACTGCCGTTCGTAATCCATATTTTGCAGTTGGCAGCCGCCGCATTTTTTCGCATACGGGCACGCGGCGACCGCGCCTTTGGAAATCGCGTTTTGCGGCTTTTTGCCCGTTTTCGGGGCGGGCTTGCGCTTGTGATTTTGTGGTTGCGGCACTCCCGCCACCTCCTTTTTTAATACTCGAACGAACTGCCGCCGATAAACTCACGAATCAGCGAGTCGGCGGGAATATACTCCGTTCCCATCGGCTCTAACTCGTCGAGAATGCGCGCCATATCCACGAGCCGTTCGTCCGTCGCAGCAAGCGCTTTTACGTCGTCGCCGAGCAGGGCTTTATAGACGTTCAGTTCGTATTTGAGGAACGTATCAAACTCGAAATTCGCGCGGTATTTGTAGGGCATAATGTGTTTGTCCTCGCCCGCTTTCACGCTGTCGAGCATATTGAGCGTGCCGGAAATCTCGCGGCCGCGGGTCAGTTTGTCGCGGAGCATACGGCGCATCAGGCGCACTTTCATCGGGTGCATCTCCGTATCGGCGGCATCGGCGATACGGGTACGCACGCTGATGTAAATCCGCGTGGTGAAATCGTCGCTCTCGCCGGTCACGGCGGGATTGAGCGCGTGGATGCCTTCCATAATGATAATCTCGTCCGGTTTGCGTTCAAGAAGCATCCCCGCGCCCTCAATGCGGGTGTTGGTGACAAAATCGAATTTCGGCACGACAACAGGTTTTTGCTCCATAAGGTCGCGCATTTGGCTGTTTAAGAGTTCCATATCGAGGCGCGCCGGCGTTTCGAGGTCGAGTTTTTGCTGTTTGGCAAGCGCGTTTTCCTCCGGCGTCAGCGGCAGGAAATAGTTATCCATCGACAGCGTGGTGGATTCCGCCCCCGCGCGGTCGAGGTATTTTTCGAGCAGCATCGCGGTGGTGGTTTTGCCCGCACCCGACGGGCCGGAAATCAGCACAATCGGGCGCTCGTTGCGATGGCGGTAAATGGAGTCCGCCGCGGCACGAATTTGGTTGCGGTAATCGCGCTCGGATTCATGAATAAACGTCTTCGGATGCGCGGCGCGCAGGTTCATATCGGTCGTTTTCATCGAAAATTCTCCTTATCTGTCCCACTTGTTGCACAAGTCGTTGATTTGGTCGGCGAATTTGGCGAGGTCCTTGTTAGCACCCTCTTTGTTGCGCTCGATAATCGCGCAAAGACGGCGGCCGGCGGCGCGCAAACGCTCCAAAACGGAGTTGGCGCGGACAGCGCCGTCGCTTTGGGCGGCAGGCGCTTTTTTCTCGAGTTTCACGCGGTTGCCGTCTTCGAGGCGGGTCACGCCGTCGGCGGACACCTCGTAGCACGCGCCGGAATACGGCGCTTCGGCAGGAATGCCGAGCGTTTCGGTTACGGTCGAAGCAAACAAGTCGCACACCGTATCCTCGCCGTGGTTGACGAATACCTGCTTCGGTGCAGGCGTGATGTTTTTAAGCCAGCCGAGCAGCATATCGCGGTCGGCGTGACCGCTGATGCCGGACATCTGGGCGATGTGGGCTTCCACGTTGATTTTTTCGCCGAACAGTTTGATTTCGGTCGCGCCGTCAATGAGTTGGCGGCCGAGCGTGCCCTCGGTTTGATAACCGACGAACATCACGGTGGATTCTTTGCGCCACAAGTTGTGTTTTAAGTGGTGGCGGATACGGCCCGCCTCGCACATACCGCTTGCCGAGAGAATGACTTTCGGGGTGCGGTCTTCGTTGATGCGCTTACTGTCGTCGCTCGTGATGGATAAGTACAAATCGTCCATACGAATCGGGTTGATACCGAGGATTTTCAGCGCCATCGTCTCGTCGTCGTAATACGGCTCCATATCGTCCGCGCTGTAAATGTTGGTCGCCTCGACGGCGAGCGGGCTGTCCACGTACACCGGGAAACGGTCGTGGCCTTTAAGAAGCCCGCGCACCTTGATTTCGCGCAGGAGATAGAGCATCTCTTGCGTGCGCCCGACGGCAAAGCACGGAATGACCAAGTTGCCGCCGCGGTCAAGCGTTTCCTGCAAAATCGCGGTCAGTTGCGCGAGATAATCGGGGCGCTCGCCGTGCAAGCGGTCGCCGTAGGTCGATTCAATCACCACGATATCCGCTTTTTCCGGTTTTTGCGGGTCGCGAATCAGCGGACGGGACACGTTGCCCACGTCGCCCGAGAACAACAGCACGGTTTCTTTGCCGTCTTCATTGACGGTAAATTCGATGCTGCTGCTGCCGAGCAGGTGACCGGCGTCAAGAAAGCGCACGGTCACGCCGTCAAACAGCGTAAACGGCTCGTTGTAGCCGTGCGGCTTAAACTGTTTGAGTGCGCGGGCGGCATCATCGGTCGTATACATCGGCGCCACCGCATCGCGGCCGGCACGCTGGGCTTTGCGGGATTTCCACTCCGCTTCGCTCTCTTGAATATGCGCCGAGTCCATCAGCATAATGTGGCAGAGTTTCGTGGTCGCGCCGGTGGCGTGAATGTTACCGCCGAAACCGTTTGCCACCAATACCGGAATTTTGCCCGAGTGGTCGATGTGGGCGTGGGTTAAAAACATCGCTTCCACGTCACCGGGCGATACCGGCAATTCCGCGTTTTCGTAAATATCCGCGCCCTGCTCCATACCGCAGTCCACCAAAATTTTGTGTTCTCCGATTTCAATCAGGGTCATCGAGCCGGTCACTTCGTGGTCAGCGCCCAAAAAAGTCAGTTTCATAGTCGTTTTTCCCTCGTTTCTTCTAAACCCATTGTAAAGTTAGTTGCCTTTACGTATTGTTTTCTTCCGTTTTCGGCGGATGCGCGGCGATATAGTTTTCTAAAATCTCCGCCGCATCGTACACACACCGCAAACACGGCCGCGTGCCGTAAAACGCGGGGGTTCTTTCGGCAGGATCACCGCCGATTTGCGGGTTACCGCCTAAAATGTCTTTGCAGATAATCGAGCCGTGGCGGGTGCGGAACTGCTCGCACAAATCGCGGATAACTGCATAGTGTTCCGCCTTTACACCCTTATCGCACGGGTCGTCATAGCCATACAGAATTCCGGCGGTCAACACCATACCGGATACCGCGCCGCACACCTCACGAAGCCGCCCGACACCGCCGCCGAACGGCGATGCAGCACGAAGCAACAGCGATTCGTCCATCGGTATCAGGTCGGCGAACGCCCCCGCAACCGATTGGGCGCAGTTGTAACCGTTCGTAAACCGTTCGTGCGCGTTTTCTGCTCGTTTTCCCATATTTACTCCTCCAATGCTTTGCAAATCGGATCGAGATAGTTGACAATAATGCTCTCCACGTTGCCCGCATCGCATGCCGCCGCCAAGTCTTTGTCAATCGGCATTTTGGCGACCGCCTTAATATCGTGCGCGGCGGCGATCTCTTCAATGTGGCTTTCGCCGAAGATTTCGTGCTTCTTGCCGCAATCGGGGCACTCGAAATAGGACATATTCTCCACAAGCCCCAGCACCGGCACGTGCATCAGTTCCGCCATCTTCACGGCTTTTTCCACGATCATAGACACGAGTTCCTGCGGCGAAGTGACAATGACGATGCCGGACAGCGGCAACGATTGGAACACGGTCAGCGGCACGTCGCCCGTTCCGGGAGGCATATCCACAAACATATAGTCCACGTCGTCCCAAATGACTTCCTGCCAGAACTGCTTGACCGTTCCCGCCAAAATCGGGCCGCGCCACACGACGGGGTCGGTCTCGTTTTCTAAAAGCAGGTTGACCGACATCACTTTGATACCGGTGGAAGAAAGCACCGGAAAAATGCCCATTTCGTTAGCACCGGCGCGCTCGTGGATGCCGAACGCTTTCGGGATAGAAGGGCCCGTGATATCCGCATCCAGCACCGCGGTTTCCGCCCCGCGACGGCGCATAGCGCACGCCAAAAGCGACGAAACCATCGACTTGCCGACACCGCCCTTACCGCTGACCACGCCGATCACTTTTTTGACGTGGGACAACTCGTGGGGCTCGGCAATCAAGCTTTCCGGTTGATTACGGTGGGCACACGCCTCACCGCAAGTAGAACAATCATGGGTACATTCACTCATCATAAAAACTTCCTTTCGTTAGCAGGGTACACTCCCCCACTTTTTCTTATACAGAGATAGTATAGCATAAAACTTTGTATTCGTAAAGAGATAAAATAAAAAAGGCGCATCTCTCGATGCGCCTTTCGGTTTTTGATTGGCTTAATTTTGGTCAATGGCAAGAATTTCGTCAAGGGTCATTTCTTTAAGCCCCAACGCAGGCAATAATTCCCTCCGCACAAGGATGGACGTGGAATCCATCATCTCTCCGCCTTTCCAGATTTTGCCGCCTACGGTGTGAAACACCACGGCATAGTCTTTCAGTTGAACGTCGTCGCCGTAGACAAGTCCCGTCGAAGGATTATACATCAGCACGTCCGGCGCGCCCTCTTGTCGCCATGCGGCAAACGCTTTCTGCGTTTCCTCCTCGGTGGCAAAACGGTGGGTAATATAGTTTTGGTGGTCGTCTCCGCCCATAAAGTTGAAGAAGATATTGTGGTCGAAATACGGCATCAACTCGGCGCTGTCCGTCAAGTTGATATCCATCAAATCGCCCTCATACTTCCAGCCGGTCATCACGCGATACTCGTCCAAATGATATTCTTTGATAAAGCTCGCCATCGTGCGGGAGGATGCATACTGCTTTTTCACGTCTACCATACAAGACGCAACACACCAATATAACGAAATACACAAGGAAAGCGCCATAAACACCGCGGCAAACTGTTTTACCCCGAAAGCAATCGACGACGGCGCAGTTTTGTCGGGAGAGTTCAACGCCACCCATAGGAAAAAGACAAAATACAAGAGCACAATTCCTCCATGGTGACTATTGATATACGCCATGGCACCCAAAGCAGCGAAGCAAACGTACGGCAAAACCAACGTCAGTAACAGACCTTTTTGTTTGGCAAGAATACCCAATAACAACCAAATAATCAGACCGACAAAACACGGAAACACTAATTTAAGAAAATCGATGTAAGAAGAAAACAAAATACCGTAACCGCCGACCGATGCCACCAGCACGTCTGTCGGCAAGCACAAAATCAAGTAGATAAAACCGGCAACCGGCGAACTTTGACTGCTGGCTTCTTTCATTTTTATCGCATACGTATCCTCTGCCGGAACGATTTCCAAAATCAGCAGTAACGCAAGCGCTAAAAGCGCCAAAAGCCACCATACGCGGCGGTCGCGGAATAACCCTTTCAGCGTTTCGGACAGCGGTTTTTCGCGCAAAATCTCCCAAACCCACGCAAGCGCCAAACCGCCCGCTACCGCGATACCGAACGCGCTTGTCAGACACAAAAACGCGAGCGACAGCACGTACCGTCCCGGCTTTTCGTTGTGCTTTTCGAACGCAAGCGCACACAGCACGAACGCGAGCACCATCATACAGTACGGGCGGGAAATCACCGCGTATTGGTAAAAGCAAAAATAGGTAAACGGAAGCACCCATTTGACAAGCCGCGGAAACGGCGCGTACCAAAGGATGAGAAACATCGCAAGAGCCATAAACACAAGACTTACAAGCACCAGCGACAACTCATACGGTGCGCCGAGTTTTGCAAACGGCGCGAGCACTAAATGCCACAGCGGCGGGTGTCCCTCGTAATGCGGCACGGTGAGAAGAAGATCCTTAAACGTCGCTTCGCGCGCAATCTGCCACGCCACCGCCTCGTCAAACCACGGCTCGTGGAAGATGCCCATCACGGCTTTCAGCACGCAATACAAACACAGCACAATCGTTTCCGGCACTTTTCCGGCAATCTTCTCCGCTTTGGCGTTGAGCGCAGTCAATTTTTGCGGCAACCACAAAAGCACCCGCATCAGCGACGACGTTTGTTCGGCCATACTCTCCCCTCCTTTTTCACAACATAGGCAGTATACCATATATTTATGGTTTCGTAAAGAGAAAAAAACGCCTTTTGGATTTCCAAAAGGCGTTTTCTTTACAAAACATCAGAACAAACCGGTGATTTTGCCGTTTTCGTCCACGTCGATGTTCTCGGCGGCCGGTTTTTTCGGAAGACCGGGCATCGTCAGAATATCGCCGGTCAAAACGACCACGAAGCCCGCGCCCGCGGACACTTTTACGTTCTTGACGGTCACGGTGAAGTCCTCCGGCGCACCGAGTTTGGTCGGGTCATCCGAGAAACTGTACTGCGTTTTGGCGATACACACCGGCAGTTTATCGAAACCGAGCGCGGTCAGTTGGGCAATCTGCTTTTTGGCATTCGGCATCACGGTAATGCCGCTGCCGCCGTAGACTTTTTTGACCACCGCTTCGATTTTTTCCTCAATCGAGGCATCGAGTTCGTACGAGAAGGTGAAATCGCCCTGCTCCTCTTCGCAAAGGCGCACCACCTCGCGCGCGAGATCTTCGCCGCCCTTGCCGCCTTCCGCCCACACGGTCGAAAGCACGGTGTTGACACCGAGTTCGCGGCATTTCGCAATGATAAAGTCGATTTCCGCATCGGTATCGGTCGGGAAGCGGTTGACCGCCACCACGCACGGCAGTTTATACACGTTTTTGATGTTGGAGACGTGGCGGAGCAGGTTCGGAATACCTTTTTCGAGTGCCGTCAAGTCTTCGGTGTTCAGTTCGGTTTTGGCGAGCCCGCCGTGCATTTTAAGCGCGCGCACCGTTGCCACGACCACCACCGCATCGGGAGTAAGACCCGCCATACGGCATTTGATATCGAGGAATTTCTCCGCGCCGAGGTCCGCGCCGAAACCGGCTTCCGTAATGGTATAGTCCCCCATTTTGAGCGCCAAACGGGTCGCCATCACGGAGTTGCAGCCGTGGGCGATGTTGGCAAACGGGCCGCCGTGGACAAACGCGGGCGTACCTTCAAGCGTTTGCACGAGGTTCGGTTTAATCGCATCTTTAAGAAGCGCGGTCATCGCGCCGACAGCGTTTAAGTCGCCCGCCGTGACCGGTTTATCGTCAAACGTATACGCCACGACGATGCGGGACAAGCGCTCTTTCAAATCGGTGATGGACGAAGCGAGGCAGAACACCGCCATAATCTCGCTCGCCACGGTGATGTCAAAGCCGTCTTCGCGCGGCACACCGTTGGTTTTGCCGCCCATGCCGTCCACCACAAAGCGGAGCTGACGGTCGTTCATATCCACACAGCGTTTCCACGTGATTTTGCGCACGTCGATGCCGAGGGCGTTGCCCTGTTGGATGTGGTTGTCGAGCATCGCGGCAAGCAGGTTGTTCGCCGCACCGATCGCATGGAAGTCGCCGGTAAAGTGGAGGTTGATATCCTCCATCGGTACGACCTGCGCGTAACCGCCGCCGGCGGCGCCGCCTTTCACACCGAACACCGGACCGAGCGACGGCTCGCGAAGCGCCACCGTCACGTCTTTACCGATGCGGGACAAACCGTCCGCAAGACCGATGGTCGTGGTGGTTTTGCCCTCGCCCGCGGGAGTCGGGGTAATGGCGGTAACAAGCACCAGTTTGCCGTTTTCGCGGTCGGTTTCTTTAATCAGCGCCGGATCGACTTTTGCTTTATAGCGACCGTACTGTTCGATATACTTCTCGTCCACGTGGGCACGAGCGGCGATTTCGCCGATGGGTTTCATTTGGCATTGCTGTGCAATTTCAATGTCGGATAAATACGCCATAGGGATCACTCTCCTTTGAAATATTTGACCGCCGACTTAAACATCTTGATGTCATAGTCGCCGATAACGTTTTTGTAAAGTCCGCTTCCGATACGCTCGCTGTGGCCCATTTTGCCGAACACGCGGCCGTCCGGCGAGGTGATACCCTCGATGGCGAATGCGGAGTTGTTCGGGTTAAACGCCACGTCGCCGGTCGCGTTGCCGTCAAAATCGACGTACTGCGTGGCGATTTGGCCGTTTTTCGCGAGTTCGCGGATGAGTTCCTCGCTCGCATAGAAGCGGCCCTCACCGTGGGAAATCGGGACGTTCAAGATATCGCCCACGTTGACCCCTTTAAGCCACGGAGACTTGTTGGAAGCCACGCGCGTGCGCACAATCTTCGACTGGTGGCGGGCGATGGTGTTGAACGTCAAGGTCGGGCAATTCTCGTCGGTGTCGATGATTTTGCCGTACGGCACAAGACCGAGTTTGATAAGCGCTTGGAAGCCGTTGCAAATACCGCACATCAGGCCGTCGCGGTTGTCGAGCAGGTCGGTGACCGCTTCTTTAATCGCGGCGTTGCGGAAGAATGCGGTAATGAATTTGCCGCTGCCGTCCGGCTCGTCACCGCCGGAGAAACCGCCCGGGACAAACACGATTTGCGACTGCTTGACCGCATCGGCAAACTCCTCCACACTGCGGCGAATGCCGTCGGCAGAGAGGTTGTTAATCACATAAATCTGCGCTTCGGCACCCGCATCCTCGACCGCTTTCGCGCTGTCGAATTCGCAGTTGGTGCCCGGGAACGGCGGAAGGGGCACTTTCGGTTTTGCCACCGTAATCGCAGGCGCAGCGGTATTGCGACCGTCGTAGGAGAACGTCTCCATCGCGGACGGGGTTTGCGCGATGTTGCAGGCGTACACGCCTTCGAGTTTGTTCTCGTAAATGGTGGAAAGCGTCGAAAGCGCCACACTCTCGCCCTCGCGGGTAATGCTGTCGCCGTTCGTCACCGCGCCGAGGAGAACGCCGTCCGTCTCCCCCGTTACTTCGAGGACGAAACTGCCGTAGGCATAGCCGAACAGATCTTCCATCGACAGTCCGTCGGCGTAATCGAAGCCGAAGCCGTTGCCGAGCGCCATTTTGTAGACCGCTTCCGCAACCCCGCCGAGCCCCGGCGTGTAGCAGGAAACCGCCTTGCCCGAACGAAGCAGGTCGGTGACTTTATCGAAGAGTTTTAAGAGACTTTCCGCCGTCGGCAGACCGTTTTCGTCCACCTCGGGTTTGAGCCACACCACACGGTTGCCCGCCTTTTTGAATTCCGGCGAAACGACCGAAGCGGTTTTTTCGGTGGTCACGGCGAACGACACGAGCGTCGGCGGCACGTCGATATTCTCGAACGAGCCACTCATCGAGTCTTTGCCGCCGATGGCGCCGATACCGAGTTCTTTTTGGGCTTTGAACGCGCCGAGCAGCGCCGAAAACGGCTTGCCCCAACGCTTGCCGTCGGTACCGGGTTTCTCGAAATACTCTTGGAACGTGAGGTACACGTCCTCGAATTTGGCACCGGTAGCAATAAGTTTTGCCGCCGATTCCACCACCGCGAGATACGCGCCGTGGAACGGGCTTTGCTCGGTAATATACGGGTTATAGCCCCACGACATCAGCGAGCAGTCATCGGTGTGTTGTTTTTCCACCGAGATTTTTTGCACCATCGCCTGAATCGGGGTTTTTTGGTACTTGCCGCCGAACGGCATCAGCACCGTGCCCGCGCCGATGGTCGAGTCAAAACGCTCGGAAAGGCCGCGTTTGGAGCAGACGTTGAGGTCCGCTAAAAGCGCTTTATAACTGTCGGTAAACGTGCCGCCGATTTCCTTTTCGGGTTTAGCAGTCGCCGCCGGCAAAATCGTAATATGCTTGTCCGCGCCGTTGGAATTTAAGAATTCGCGGCTCACGTCCACAATGGTATTGCCGTTCCACGTCATCGTCAGCCGCGGCTCGGCGGTCACGGTCGCGACCGGACACGCTTGCAGGTTTTCTTTTTCGGCGAGCGCCAAGAACGCCGCCACGTCGTTTGCTTCAACGACCACCGCCATACGCTCTTGCGATTCGCTGATAGCGAGTTCGGTGCCGTCAAGACCCTCGTATTTCTTCGGCACGGCATTGAGGTCAATGGAAAGACCGTCCGCCAATTCGCCGATAGCGACCGACACGCCGCCCGCGCCGAAGTCGTTACAGCGTTTAATCATACGGCAGGCATCGCCGTTTCTAAACAAGCGTTGGAGTTTGCGTTCTTCGGGGGCGTTACCTTTTTGCACTTCCGCGCCGCAAGTCTCCACCGAATGGGAGTCGTGCGCTTTGGAAGAGCCGGTCGCACCGCCGATACCGTCGCGGCCGGTACTGCCGCCGAGGAGAATGACCACGTCGCCGGGCGCGGGCACTTCGCGGCGGACGTTTTCCGCCGGAGTGGCCGCGATGACCGCGCCGATTTCCATCCGTTTCGCGGCGTAGCCGGGATGATACAACTCATCCACAATGCCGGTGGCAAGACCGATTTGGTTGCCGTAGGACGAATAGCCGTTCGCGGCAGTCGTCGCAATTTTACGCGGCGGCAGTGTGCCGGGAAGGGTGTCGCACACCGGAACGGTCGGATCGGCCGCGCCGGTGAGACGCATCGCGCCGTAGACGTAGGAACGGCCGGACAGCGGATCGCGGATAGCGCCGCCGATGCAGGTTGCCGCGCCGCCGAACGGCTCGATTTCGGTCGGGTGGTTGTGGGTTTCGTTTTTGAAAAGAAGCAACCACGGCTCGGTTTTGCCGTCCACCTCCACGTCGATTTTAACGGTGCAGGCGTTGATTTCTTCCGATTCGTCGAGTTTAGTGAGTTTGCCGGTCTTTTTGAGATAGCGCACGGCGAGCGTGGCGATATCCATCAGGCAAACGGGTTTTGTGCGCCCGAGTTCTTTGCGGGTCGCCAAATAATCGTTGTACGCCTCTTCCAGCAGTTTGTCCTCGAACTTCACGTCGTCGATGACCGTGCCGAAGGTGGTATGGCGGCAATGGTCCGACCAGTAGGTGTCAATCATACGGATTTCGGTGATGGTCGGGTCGCGCTGTTCTTTTTCGAAATAGGCGCGGCAGAACGCGATATCGTCCACGTCCATCGCAAGACCGTAAGTCTTGATAAACGCGGCAAGCTCGTCGCGGGAAAGTTTCGTAAAGCCGGTAAGCGTTTCCACCGTTTCGGGGATATCGTAATCGACTTTAAGCGTTTCCGGTTTATCGAGCGCGGCTTCGCGCGCCTCCACCGGGTTGATAACGTATTTTTTGATTTCCGCCACGTCCGCCTCGGTCAAATTGCCGTACAGCGCATAGAGTTTCGCACTGCGAATCAGCGGGCGTTCGCTTTGGAACAACAGCTGGATGCACTGTGCCGCAGAATCCGCGCGCTGGTCAAACTGACCGGGCAGATATTCCACCGCGAACACCGTAGCCCCCGCCAAATCCACGTCGGCGGTGGCGATATCCAGCTGCGGCTCGGAAAACACGGTTTTTACCGCGTAGTCGAACTGCTCGGCGGTGATGTTTTCCGCATCGTAACGGTTAAACAGCCGCACGTCGGAAAGCCCGCTGATTCCGAGCAGACTTTTCGCATCGTTTTTCAGCGCGTTGGCTTCGTTTTGAAGTCCCGCGCGTTTTTCCACAAAAATTCTGTAAACCATCGTTTATTCCTCCAAAGCGCGAAGCGCTCTTTGACCGATATCGTGACGGAAAAAGGCGTTACCGAACGAGACGGTGGAAACGCGGCTATACGCGGTTTTAATCGCGGCGGGAAGCGTATCTTCCACCGCGGTCACACCGAGTACGCGGCCGCCGTTCGTGAGCAATTTGCCGTCTTTAAGCGTCGCTCCCGCCACGTAAACGTACGGTGCGGTTTCGGCGGGAATGGTCATCTCGAAACCCTTTTCGTAAGAAACGGGATACCCCTCGGACGCCATCACGACACAGCAGGCGTTTTTGTCGTAAAATTTCACGTCGCAGTCGGCGAGCGTGCCGTTCGTCACCGCCTGCATCACGGTGAGCAGATCGGATTTGAGAAGCGGCAGCACCACCTGCGTTTCGGGGTCGCCGAAACGGCAGTTATATTCAATGACTTTCGGGCCGTCGGGAGTCAGCATCAAACCGAAGTAGAGACAACCTTGGAAGGTTCTCCCCTCCGCGTTCATGGCGTTCATGGTCGGCAGGAAGATGGTTTCCATACACTCCGCCGCGATATCCGCCGTGTAATACGGGTTCGGCGCAATCGTGCCCATACCGCCGGTGTTAAGTCCCGTGTCGTTGTCGCCGGCGCGTTTGTGGTCCATCGAGGACACCATCGGCACCACCACGTTGCCGTCCGTAAAGGACAACACGGACACTTCGGGGCCGGTCAAAAACTCCTCAATGACAATATTTTCGCCGCTTTTGCCGAACTTTTTGTCCTGCATCATCGACACGACAGCGGCTTTCGCCTCGTCGCGCGTTTCGGCGATGACCACGCCTTTGCCGAGCGCCAAACCGTCGGCTTTGATGACCGTCGGCACGGGCGCGGTTTCCAGATACGCGAGCGCGGCGTTCAAATCGTTAAACGTCTCGTAGCGGGCGGTGGGAATGCCGTATTTTTTCATCAAATCTTTCGAGAACACTTTACTGCCCTCGATAATGGCGGCGTTCGCTTTCGGCCCGAAGCAGGGAATCCCCTTTTCGTTCAATGCATCGACACAGCCGAGCACCAACGGATCGTCCGGCGCAACAACGGCATAGTCCACCGCGTTTTCCACGGCGAAATTGACGATACCGTCAATATCGGTGGCTTTGATGTTCACACAGGTGGCATCTGCCGCCATTCCGCCGTTGCCCGGCAGAGCGAAAATTTCGGTCACAGCGGGATTTTCGTTCAGTTTTTTGATAATGGCGTGCTCCCGTCCTCCGGAGCCGACGACCAACAGTTTCATAGTTTTCCTCCTTAATGGTGGAACAAACGCATTTTCGTAAAGGACATGGTCATACCGTACTTGTCACAGCACTCGATAACCAAATCGTCGCGAATCGAGCCGCCCGGCTCGGCGATGTATTTGACACCGCTCTTCTTGGCGCGTTCAATGTTGTCGCTGAACGGGAAGAACGCATCCGAGCCGAGCGCCACACCGTCGATGGTGGCGAGATAGGCTTGCTGTTCTTCGCGGGTGAACGGCGACGGCTGCTCGGTGAAGTATTTCTGCCAGTTGCCGTCGGCGCACACGTCTTCCTCGTTTTGGTTGATGTACCCGTCAATGACGTTGTCGCGGTCGGGACGACCGATTTCCGCTTTGAACGGCAGATTGAGCACTTTGTCCGCTTGGCGGAGGAACCACGTATCCGCTTTACTGCCCGCAAGACGGGTGCAATGGATACGCGACTGCTGACCGGCGCCGACACCGATTGCCTGACCGTCCACCGCATAGCAGACGGAGTTCGACTGGGTGTATTTGAGCGTGATGAGCGCGATAATAAGGTCGCGCACCGCGCTTTCCGGCAGGTCTTTGTTCTTAGTCACAATATCGGAAAGCAGTTCTTTGTTGATTTTGAAGTTGTTGCGGCCCTGCTCAAAGGTGATACCGAACACCTGTTTATGCTCCGCTTCGGCGGGCACGTAGTTCGGGTCGATTTTCACAATGTTGTAGCCGCCCTTGCGCTTGGTTTTAAGGATTTCGAGCGCTTCCGGCTCGTAATCCGGCGCAATCACACCGTCGGACACCTCGCGTTTAATCATCAGCGCGGTGGTCACGTCGCAGGTATCGGAAAGCGCCACCCAGTCACCGAACGAGCACATACGGTCAGTGCCGCGGGCGCGGGCATAGGCGCAGGCGAGCGGGGACTCGTCGAGACCCTCGATATCGTCCACAAAGCAGGCTTTTTTCAGTTTATCGGACAGCGGAATACCCACCGCCGCGGAGGTCGGGCTGACGTGTTTGAACGACGTCACCGCCGGAAGACCGAGCGCCTCTTTCAGCTCTTTAACGAGCTGCCAGGAGTTGAACGCATCGAGGAAGTTGATATACCCCGGACGGCCGTTGAGGATTTCAATCGGCAGGTCGGAGCCGTCGTGCATAAAGATTTTCGAGGGTTTTTGGTTGGGGTTGCAACCGTATTTCAGTTCAAATTCTTTCATCGTTCCCACTCCTTATTTGTTCTTGTTGATAAGGCGGTTGTCCGCTTCCCCGGTGGCGAGGTCCACGTAGCGGACGTACAGCGAGATTTTGTTATTCTCGTCGAGCGCGTTCCACAGTTTATCGGTAAACGCGTCGATATCGTTGTCAATCGCCACACGCTCCGGCTCGCCCTGGAAGGTCGGAATCGGGTTGCCGTCGCACACGTAGGTGTGGATAAAGTGGCCGAGGCCGGCAACCGACGGATAATCAAAAGTATAACGGGCGCAGTCGGAACCGTCCGCGTCGATACTTTTAAGGATGCTCATTTTATAGGTAAAGTCGCCGTCCGCAAAGGTCAGCATACCGCTGATACGCGGGGTGAAGTTCGGGGCATCCGGCTCAAATTCGCGGGTTTTGAGGGCTTTGCAGAAGCAACCGCCGTTCGCCAGACTGTCGTAAATCGTGTCGGTCTGGTTGCCGTTCGTGACGATAAGTTTGTTCTCATACGAACGAATAGCGGCGTAGATGATTAAGCTCGGGTCTTGCACTTTGGAGGCATCAAACGGCTCGGTAAACACTTCCCCGTTTTTCTCGGTGAAGATGCGGTTGCGGCTGTTTTCGCTGCGACCCATAATGAAATAGGCGGTAGCGGCTTTTTTGCCGTCGGCGGTTTTGCCGATGACGATACCGCGGCCGACGTAGGAGTTGTCTTTGATGAGTTCGGCAATGTCGTTGACTTGATAGATGTTCATAACAGTTCCCCCCGTTAATGATTTTTGGCTTCTAACAGCGCCGCGGCAACTTTCTCGGTGGCCGCAGGCAGGATTTTCCATTCCGCTTGGCGCATCACGCGCTTTTGCAGGGTTTCGGGCGTGTCGTTGTCGCGGACGGTCACGGCTTTTTGCAGGATAATCTCGCCGCCGTCCGGAATTTCGTTGACGAAATGCACCGTAGCGCCGGTAACTTTCACGCCTTTTTCCAGCGCCGCTTTATGCACCCGCAATCCGTAAAATCCCTCGCCGCAGAACGACGGGATGAGCGACGGATGCACGTTTAAGATACGGCGCTCGAAGTGCGCGGTAAATTTCTTGCTCAAAATCGCCATAAAGCCGGCAAGAACAATCATTTCCGCACCCGCTTCTTCGATTTTTTTGATGAGTTCGTCCTCAAACTGCTCTTGCGACAAACAGACGGATTTGAGCACCGTAGCGGTGGGAATTCCCGCATCCGCCGCACGTTGCAGCGCGAACGCATCCGCTTTGTTCGAGAGGACGAGCGCGATTTTGCCGCTTTGCAAAATCCCGCTTTTTTGCGCGTCGATGAGCGCTTGCAAATTCGTGCCGCCGCCGGAAACCAGCACGGCAATCTTGATTTTTTTCGTTTTCACAACCATCTCCCCTTTCGAAATTCGGGAAAGTGCTCAGTGATTATTCGATGATGATTTTTTCGTCCGAAGCGACGATTTCGCCGATAACGTAGGCATCCTCGCCGGCTTCTTTCAGCACAGCGAGCGCTTTGTCGGCCTCCTCTTTGGCGACGACGATGCTCATACCGACACCCATATTAAAGGTGTTGAACATATCGCGTTCGGAGATGCCGCCCTGTTTTTGGATGAGGTCGAAAATCGGCAGGATTTTCACCGCGCTCTTTTGGATTTTCGCGCCGAGACCGTCCGGAATACTGCGCGGAATGTTCTCATAAAAGCCGCCGCCGGTGATATGGGAAATGCCTTTCACCGTCACCGCTTCCAAAAGCGCGAGCACGGGTTTTACGTAAATGCGGGTGGGCGCGAGCAGCGCTTCTCCGACGGATTTGCCGCCGAGTTCCGCAAGCGGGGTTTTAATGTCGGCGTTTTCCACGTCGAACACCTTACGCACGAGCGAGAAGCCGTTGGAGTGCACGCCGCTGGACGGCAGCGCAATCACCACGTCCCCCGCTTGCATCGTTTTGTTTTGGATGATTTTGGCTTTGTCTACCACACCGGTGCAGTAGCCCGCCAAATCGTATTCGTCTTCGGGATAGAAGCCGGGCATCTCGGCGGTTTCGCCGCCGATGAGCGCCGCGCCCGATTGCACGCAACCGTCGCACACGCCTTTAACGATGTCGGCGATGCGCTCCGGCACGTTTTTGCCGCAGGCGATGTAGTCGAGGAAAAACAGCGGTTTCGCGCCGCAGCAAATAATGTCGTTGACACACATCGCCACGCAATCGATACCGACCGTATCGTGCTTGTCCATAAGAAACGCGAGTTTCAGCTTCGTGCCGACACCGTCGGTGCCGGAAACGAGGACCGGACGGGTAATGCCCTCCAAATCCAGTTCAAACAGACCGCCGAAGCCGCCCACGTCCGAGCAAACTCCGGAAGTCATCGTCTTGGCGATATGTTGTTTCATCAGTTCCACCGCTTTGTAGCCGGCGGTAATGTCCACACCGGCGGCGGCGTACGCCTCCGAGCGAGAATTGGCGTTCATGGCGCTTACTCCTTTCCGTTCCAGCAATAGGTACACAGGTCTTCCGCGGGAAGACCGATGGCTTTAATCACGTTTTCGAGCGATTGGAATTCGAGCGAGGCAAAATGGAATTTTTCGCAAATCGCCTCGCGCAGTTTCTTGCCGCGCTCGGAATAACTGTCGGCATATTCGTCGATATGCTTCTCGCCCTCTTCGCCCTCTAACTCAAAGATAACGCGGCGGGCGAGCAGTTCCATATCCCCCGTTGCGCGGGAGAAATTGAGGTATTTACAACCGTACATAATCGGCGGGCAGGCTGAGCGCATATGCACCGCTTTGGCGCCGCTTTCATAGAGGAAATCCACCGTTTCTTTCAGTTGCGTGCCGCGAACGATGGAATCATCCACAAACAGAAGTTCCTTGTTTTCGACAAGTTCCCGCACGGGAATCTGTTTCATCTTGGCGATTTTCTCGCGCTCCACTTGGCGGGTGGGCATAAAACTCCGCGACCAGGTGGGCGTGTATTTGATGAACGCCCGCGCAAACGGCACGCGGCTGTGGTTGGCATACCCGATGGCGTGAGGCGTGCCGGAATCGGGCACACCGCCGACGTAATCGAGCCCGTCGCACACGCCGAACAGTTCGTCAATTTCGGCGAGCAGTTCCCCGTTGCGATAGCGCATCACTTCCACGTTGACACCCTCGTAGGTGGACGTGGGATAGCCGTAGTAACTCCAAAGGAACGAGCAAATGCGTTTTTTCTTGCCGGGCGCGACCAACTGCGTTTCTTTTTCCGCGGTCAGTTCCACCACTTCGCCCGGACCGAGTTCGCGCACCGGTTCAAAGCCGAGTTTTTGGAACGCGAACGACTCGAACGCCACGGCGTAGCCATCCTCCCGCTTGCCGATGGCAACGGGAAGCCGCCCGAGCGCATCGCGCGCGGCAATCAGCGCGCCGTCCTCTTTCAAAATGAGAATAGACGCCGTGCCGTCGATGGATTTTTGGGCAAACTGAACACCCTCGGCAAAGTTGCTCTTTTGGTTGATGAGCGCGGCAACCAATTCGGTGCCGTTCACCTTGCCGCCGGTCATCGAGTCGAAATGTCCGCCCGAAAAGGACAGATACTGTTTAATCAGTTCCTCGAAATTGTTGATAACCCCCACCACGCTGATGGCGTAAGTGCCGAGGTTCGAGCGAATGAGCAACGGTTGCGGGAACGTGTCGCTGATGACACCGATAGCGGACGTGCCATGCATTTCGTCAAAGATATGCTCGAATTTAGTGCGGAACGGGGCGTTACCGATATGGTGAATCTTGCGCTGAAGCCCGATTTCCGCGTCATACGCCGCCATACCGCCGCTGTACGTTCCGAGGTGCGAATGGTAGTCCGTTCCGAAAAACACGTCGGCAAGACAGTCGTTTTTGGATGCGATTCCGAAAAATCCTCCCATGGGATTTCCTCCGTTTCAGATAGTAGAAAAGAATTAGGCGAAGAACAGTTTGGAAAGGGTCATCGGGTCGATGTATTCGCCGTTCTTGTACACGCGCATATTGCCGGACGCGATTTCGTCGATGAGCATCACGTTGCCGTCCGCATCGTAGCCGAACTCGAATTTGATGTCATACAGCACAAGGCCTTTTTCCGCTAAATCGTCCGCGACGATTTTGGTGATTTGCTGGGTCATCACTTTGATGTCGTCATACTGTTTCGCGGTCATCACGCCGAGGTCCACAAGACCGTCTTTGGTGACCAGCGGGTCGCCTTTTTCGTCGTTTTTGAAGGTCGTCTCGACGTAGGCGGGCAAATCCGCGCCCTCTTCGCAGTAGTCGCTGTAACGGCGATAGAAACTACCGACCGCTTTGTAGCGGCAGATGACTTCGAGGCCTTTACCAAACACTTTCGCCGGAAGCACTTCCATGGTGGTATCCGCGAGGTCAGCGGAAACGTAGTGGGTTTTGATACCGGCGGCGTTGACTTTTTCGAAGAAATAGATGGACATACGCAGGTTCACGTCGCCCACGCCTTCGATGGTCAAACCGACGGAGTTCTCGCCGGGATCGAACACACCGTCTTTGCCGGTGCAGTCATCTTTGAATTTGAGCAAATAGTTGCCGTTGTCCAGAGCATAGACGTTTTTGGTTTTGCCGGTGTACACGAGTTTGTTTCCCATTGTTGATCGACTCCTTTTATGTAGTTAGGGTTTATAACAAACGATTTTACAGCCGCGCCGCAATGCCCGCATCTTTTTCGAGCACCGCTTCCGCATCGGCTTTGCGCTTCGCATCCAACTTTGCGGCGAGGGCTTCATCCTCCACCGCAAGGATTTGGGCACAAAGCAAAGCGGCATTGACTCCTCCGTTGAGCGCGACCGTCGCCACCGGGATTCCGGAGGGCATTTGAACCGTCGCCAAGAGAGCGTCAATGCCGTCAAGGGCGCCACCTTTACAGGGAATACCCACCACCGGCAGGGTGGTGTTGGCGGCGATGGCCCCCGCCAGGTGAGCCGCCATTCCCGCGGCGGCAATAATCGCACCGAAACCGTTCTTGCGGGCATTCACCGCAAAGTCGCGGGCCTGCTCGGGGGTGCGGTGCGCCGAATACACGTGAACTTCGTAGGGAATTCCCAAGCCGTCCAGCGTGCTCGTTGCTTTTTGGATGATGGGCAGGTCGCTGTCGCTGCCCATAACAATACCGATTTTTTTCATCGAAAAACCTCCTTGTTTCAATTCAAAAAACAAAAGGACGCACGTAGTCCTGTACAAGGTCAACGTGCGCCCAGACGGTCGGCTGTAAAGTGGGGTAACTTTACCCCTCACTCTTTGATCCTCCGCGGTGCTCCGCGATATTCCGTCAGTCACAAAGAGCGCTTTCAAATGACATATTCAGTATATCAAAAAAGCGCTTTTAAGTCAAGCGAAGAACGCACCTTTTTGTCAATTTTTTTCTTCCGCTTCGCAGTACACGCAACGGCGGGTTTTTCCGTCAGCGGAAATCTTAAAGCGGTGGGCAAGTTCCTGCTCGTTCGAGGTGATACACCGCGGATTGGCGCAATGGCCGCCCTCCTCGCCCATCTCGTTTTCGTAAGGCAGGTCGCGCTCGGCGAGCAGTTTAAGAATCAGCGCCATACGCATATATTTGCCGTTTTTTACTTGCTCAAAATAGCAGGCGCGCAGGTCGTCGTCCACTTTCACGCTGATTTCGTTCACGCGCGGCAGCGGATGAAGCACACAGCAGTCGTCGGCGGCTTTTTGCATCTTTCCCTCGGTCAGCACGTACACGTCTTTTAAGCGTTCGTACACCGCGGGGTCGTCAAACCGTTCGCGCTGAATGCGAGTCATATAGAGAATATCGAGGTCGGGAAGCGCTTCTTCGAGCGAGGCGGTTTCACGATACTGCAAGCCGCTTTTTTCGATGACCTCGCTCTTAACATAGTCGGGCAGGCGCAGTTCTTCGGGCGAAATCAGCACGAATTCCACCCCCGGATACCGCGACAGCGCGCCGATGAGCGAATGGACGGTGCGGCCGTATTTGAGGTCGCCGCACAGTCCCACTTTCAGGTCGGAAAACCGCCCTTTTTGGCGGTGAATGGTCAAAAGATCCGCGAGCGTTTGGGTCGGGTGGCAATGGCCACCGTCGCCGGCGTTGATGACCGGAATGCGCGCGTTTTGCGCCGCCACCAGCGCCGAGCCCTCTTTCGGGTGGCGCATGGCGATAATATCCGCATAGCACCCGACGGTACGCGCGGTGTCGGCAATGCTCTCGCCCTTTTCGGTCGAGGAAGCGCCCGCACCGGACATGGACAGCACGCTGCCGCCGAGTTCCAGCATCGCCGCCTCGAAACTGAGCCGCGTGCGGGTGGACGGCTCGAAGAAAAGGGTGGCAAGTTTCTTGCCTTTACACGCCTCGGCGTACATTTCGGGGAATTCCAAAATGTTTTCCGCGGTGGCGATGAGTTCGTCGAGTTCCGCCACCGACAAATTCAAGGTGTCGATAAGACTTCTCATACCCTTACGCTCCAATCCAGCTTTCGTCCGAGGGGTTGTTGCGGAATGCAATCAGTTTTGCAATATCGGAAGCGGCAATGTAACCCTCCTCCGCGGCGACTTCGGCAATGGTGTCGAAGTTCGTCAGCGAGATGTTTTTGACGTTGGCGGCGGCGAGGCGGTCAAGCCCTTTTTGCATCCCGTAGGTGAAGATAGACACCACACCAAGCACCTGTGCGCCCGCTTCGCGCAAGGCATCCACCACTTCAATCACACTGCCGCCGGTGGAGATAAGGTCTTCCACGACCACCACCTTCTGCCCCGCTTCGAGTTTGCCCTCAATGCGATTTTGGCGACCGTGGTCCTTGTTGCCGGAACGGACGTAACCCATCGGCATTTTAAGAATGTGACCGACAATCGCGGCGTGCGCGATACCGGCGGTGGACGTGCCCATCAGCACTTCCGCTTCGGGGTAATTTTCTTTAATGAGCGCGGCAAGCCCGTTTTCCACGTCATCCCGCACTTCCGGCGCGGTCAGCGTTAAACGGTTGTCGCAATAGACGGGGCTTTTAATGCCGCTTGCCCAGGTAAACGGCTCTTCCGGGCGGAAGAACACCGCTTTGATTTTCAGCAAATCTTTCGCAATCACTTTGTTCCATTCCATGTTCGTTTCCTCCTCAGTCTACAAATTCGTTAAGGCAGCGCTCATACGCCGCCACCGGATCGTCTGCCGCGGTAATCGGGCGGCCGACCACGATATAATCCGAGCCGATTTTTTTGGCTTCCGCCGGAGTCATCACGCGCTTTTGGTCGCCGATATCCCCGTCCGCAAACCGCACGCCGGGGGTAATCGTCAAAAACGCTTTGCCGCAGGTGTCGTGGACTTTTCCCGCTTCGAGCGGCGAGCAGACAACACCGTCCAACCCCGCGTCTTTCGCGTTTTTCGCGTAGTGCATCACGACTTGGTCAATCGGCTCTTTGATAAGCAAATCGTTCTCCATACTCTCTTGGTCGGTGGAGGTAAGTTGGGTCACCGCAATGAGCAGCGGGCGCGTGCCGTCGGGACGGGTCAAGCCCTCCACCGCGGCTTCCATCATCCGCTTTGTGCCCGCGGCGTGGAGGTTCGTGATATCCACGTCGAGCCGCGACAGCACCGCCATCGACTTTTTGACGGTGTTCGGAATGTCGTGGAGTTTAAGGTCGAGGAAAATCTTATGTCCCCGTGCTTTGAGTTCGCGCACAATCGCCGGACCCTCGGCATAAAACAACTCCATTCCGATTTTCACAAACGGCTTTTTGCCGGTAAATTTGTCCAAAAACGCATAGGTCTGTTCGGCGGACGCAAAGTCGCACGCCACAATCACGTCTTTTCCCATAATCAAGCTCCTTTTATGATATCCGAAAGGTTTTCAATGCCGTACTGCGCCATCACGCGCGGCAAATCCGCGATAATGTCGCGGCAGGCAAACGGGTTTATGAGGTTCGCGGCACCGATTTCCACCGCGGTCGCGCCGGCGAGCATCATTTCCACCACGTCTTCCGCAGAGGAAACGCCGCCCATACCGATAACGGGGATATCCACCGCGTGCGCCACTTGGTACACCATCCGCACCGCCACCGGGAAAATCGCCGGGCCGGAAAAGCCGCCCATTTTGTTGGCGATGACCGGCTTTTTGGTCTTTAAGTCAATCCGCATCCCGAGCAGGGTGTTGATTAAACTGATACCGTCCGCACCCGCCGCTTCGCACGCTTTGGCGATGGCGACGATATCGGTCACGTTGGGCGACAGTTTCACGATGACGGGCTTCGTTGTCACCGCTTTGACCGCTTTGGTCACTTCCGCCGCGGCTTCGGGGTTTGTACCGAAACTCATCCCGCCGCCGTGGACGTTCGGGCAGCTGACGTTGACTTCGAGCCAGCCGACTTGCGGCTCTTTATCGAGTTTTTCGCAGGTGAAAGCGTAATCGTCCACCGAAAAGCCGGAGACGTTCGCCATCACGGGCTTATGAAAGCACGCTTTCAGTTTCGGCAGTTCTTCCGCGATGACCTTATCCACGCCGGGGTTTTGCAGTCCCACCGCGTTGATCATACCGGCGGTGCATTCCGCGATACGCGGAGTCGGGTTGCCGAAACGCGGATCTTTGGTCGTCCCCTTAAACGAGAACGTGCCGAGGCAGTTGATATCGTACAGTTCGGCGAATTCATAGCCGAAGCCGAACGTACCGGAGGCGGGAATCACGGGGTTGTCAAGCGTGATTCCGCAGAGATTCACACTCATTTTTCCCATAAAATCTCCTCCTTTTCGAGCACCGGCCCGTCTTTGCAGATACGCTTGTAGCCGGTAATCGTTTTGCACGAGCAACCCATACACGCGCCGAAACCGCACCCCATCCGTTCTTCAAAACTGAACTGGCCGGAGGTGTTCGTCGCTTTATACACGGCTTTGAGCATCAGCTCGGGGCCGCAGGTGTAGAAATAGTCGTAAGTTTCGGGAAGCGCATCGGTCACGAAGCCCTTTTTGCCGTACGAGCCGTCGGCGGTAGCAACCGTCACGGTTGCGCCGAGCGCCTTGAACTCGTCTTCAAAGAAGATTTCGTCCGCTTTGTTAAAGCCAAGCACCACCGACACGGTTTTGCCCGCTTTCAGCAGGTTTTTCGCAAGCAGATACAGCGGCGGCACACCGACACCGCCGCCGAGAAGCAGTACCCGCTCCCCCGCTTTGGTTTCGTCGTAGCCGTTGCCAAGCCCCGAAAGCACGTCCACTGTGTCGCCGACTTGCATTTCGCTCATCTGCCGCGTTCCCGCACCCACAACTTTATACACAAGCGTGAGTTCGTCACCGTTCACGTCACAGACGGAAATCGGGCGGCGCAGGAATTTGCCGGACAGTTGCACGTTCACAAACTGCCCAGCAGAGGTAATCGCGGACGTGTCGCCGAAAAGCACCATTTTATAGACAAGGGCATTGAGCGCCGTATTTTCTTTTACGGTAAAAAGTCCCTGTTTCATTACGTTCTCCTTACGCGTCGATAGTGGAAATGGTCAGCGTGGTCTCTTCGAGCACGTCGAGCAGCACGTTGACCGTGTCGAGCGATGTGAACATCGTCACGTTGTTTTCGGTCGCCAAGCGGCGAATCTGCATACCGTCGCTCACCTGACCGGTCGCGCCGATGTCGCGGGTGTTGATAACGTAGGCGATATGACCTTGGCGCAGCGAGGTCGGAATCTCGTCCGGATCGTCGCTGATTTTTTTCAGCACGTGGGTGCGGATACCGTTGTCTTTCAGGAACTGCGCCGTGCCGGCGGTCGCCTCGATGTTGAATCCGAGGTTATAGAAGCGGCGAATCAGCGGCAACGCCTCCGCTTTGTCTTTGTCCGAAACGGTCACGAACACCGTACCGTAGTTTTGCAGGTGGGTGCCGGACGCTTGCAGCGCTTTATACAGCGCGCGGTTGAGTTTGTTATCGTAGCCGATGGCTTCGCCGGTGGATTTCATTTCCGGCGAGAGGTAGGCATCAAGCCCTTTAATCTTGTTAAAACTGAACACCGGCACTTTCACGTAGAAGCGTTTTTTCTCGTCCGGATACACGTCGAAGATGCCCTGCTCTTTAAGGGATTTGCCGAGGATAACCTCGGTTGCGATATCCGCCAAGCTGTACCCCGTCGATTTCGAGAGGAACGGCACGGTACGGGACGAGCGCGGGTTCACCTCGATGATGTACACGTTTTCGTCGTTATCGACGATGGATTGGATGTTGTACAGACCGACGATACCGATACCGAGACCGAGTTTTTTGGCGTATTGCAAAATCACGCCCTTGACTTTGTCCGAAATCGAGAACGCGGGATACACACTAATCGAGTCGCCGGAGTGGATACCGGTGCGCTCGACGAGTTCCATAATGCCGGGGATAAACACGTCGCGGCCGTCGCAAATCGCGTCCACCTCGACCTCTTTGCCCTGAATGTACTTATCGACAAGCACCGGCTTATCCGCGTCAATTTCGACGGCGGTTTTGAGGTAGTGGCGCAGTTGTTCTTCGTTCGCGACAATCTGCATGGCGCGGCCGCCGAGCACGAACGACGGGCGCACAAGCACCGGATAGCCGATTTCCGCGGCGGCGGCAACGCCGTCTTCAATCTTCGTAACGGCGCGGCCCTGCGGCTGCGGAATGTTGAGGTCTTGCAGGATTTTCTCGAAACTGTCGCGGTTTTCGGCGCGCTCAATGGCGGCGCAGTCGGTACCGATGATTTTGACCCCGCGATCCATCAGCGGCTGAGCGAGGTTAATCGCGGTCTGACCGCCGAGCGAAGCAATCACGCCGTCCGGCTGTTCAAAGTCGATAATCGCCATCACGTCTTCCGGCGTCAGCGGCTCAAAATAGAGTTTGTCCGCCGTCGTATAGTCGGTCGAGACGGTTTCGGGGTTGTTGTTGATGATAATGGCTTCGTAGCCGGCGCGTTTGATGGTCTGCACCGCGTGGACGGTGGAGTAGTCGAATTCGACACCCTGACCGATACGAATCGGACCGGCACCGAGCACGATGATTTTCTTTTTATCGGTCAAGCGCGAGGCGTTTTCGCCGGTATAGGACGAATAGAGATAGGCGATGTATTTGCCGGTATGCAGCGTGTCCACCATTTTGAAAATCGGCGTAATGCCGTTTTGTTTGCGTTTTTGGTAGACCTCGACTTCGGAAAGATTCCAAAGCGAAGCAATGTATTTATCCGAGAAACCGAGGATTTTCGCGGCTTTCAGCGTTTTCACGTCGTTGACGTTGGCTTTGAGCAGATTTTCCATTTCCACGATGCGCGCGAACGCTTCGAGGAACAGTTCGGTAATCGCGGTGATTTCGTGGATTTTTTCAATCGACACACCGCGGCGGAGTAGCGCGAACACAGCGTACAGCGTGTCGTCGCGGAACACTTTGATGTAGTCAAGCAGTTCATCGTCGCTCATCGTATCGAATTTCGGCATATAGAAGTGGCACACGCCGGTTTCGAGCGAGCGAACGGATTTGAGCATACATTCTTCGAGGGTCGAGCCGATGCCCATCACTTCGCCGGTGGCTTTCATCTGCGTGCCGAGGGTGTTCGGCGCGTCCGCGAATTTGTCGAACGGGAAGCGCGGGAATTTCGCCACAATGTAGTCGAGCGACGGCTCAATCGCCGCCGTGCCGCCCGCGACAGGAATGTCTTTCAGCGCCATACCGAGCGCGATTTTCGCCGTAACGCGCGCAATCGGATAGCCGCTGGCTTTGGAGGCAAGCGCGGACGAACGGGACACACGCGGGTTGACTTCGATCAGGTAATATTTGCTCGAATTCGGGTCGAGCGCGAACTGCACGTTGCAGCCGCCGGAGATTTTCAGTTCGCGGATGATTTTAATCGCGCTGTCGTTGAGCATTTTGAGGTCGTGGTCATTCAGCGACAAAATCGGCGCAACAACCACCGAGTCGCCGGTATGCACACCGACCGGGTCGACGTTTTCCATACCGCAAATGGTGATGGCGTTGTCGTCCGAGTCGCGCATCACCTCGAACTCGATTTCTTTATAGCCCTTGACACTCTTTTCAATCAGCACCTGATGCACCGGCGAGAGTTTGAACGCGTTGGTGCCGATTTCGATAAGTTCCGCCTCGTCGTTGGCAAAGCCGCCGCCCGTACCGCCGAGCGTAAACGCCGGACGAAGCACGACCGGATAGCCGATACGCGCTGCCGCGGCTTTGGCTTCTTCCAAATCGTAGGTGATTTCCGACGGAATCACCGGCTCACCGATGGATTCGCACATCTCTTTGAACAACTCGCGGTCTTCCGCGCGTTCGATACTCTCGCTGGACGTGCCGAGCAGTTCAACACCGCACTCTTTGAGAATGCCTTTCTTTTCGAGTTGCATCGCAAGGTTAAGACCGGTTTGACCGCCGATACCCGGCACAATCGCATCCGGGCGCTCGTAACGGAGAATTTTCGCAATATATTCGAGGGTCAGCGGCTCCATATACACCTTGTCCGCAATCGCGGTATCGGTCATAATGGTCGCCGGGTTGGAGTTGCAGAGGATGACCTGATAGCCCTCTTCTTTGAGCGCCAAGCACGCCTGCGTGCCGGCGTAGTCAAATTCCGCCGCCTGACCGATGACAATCGGGCCGGAGCCGATAATCAGTATTTTTTTGATGTCTGTTCTTTTCGCCATTTTGAAGACCTCCGTTTATATAGTAAATTTTTATTATCCGATTTCAAACACCGTCTTGCCGTCGCAAACGGTTTTTAAGCATTGGCCGAACACGGCTTCGCCCGCAAACGGCGTGGCGCGCCCCATCGAGAGGAACTTGTCGGGGTTAATTGTCTCTTTGGCGCTCAAATCCCACACCGTGTAGCCGTTAAACGGCAAATTAAAGCGTTTGCGCGGGTTGACACACAGCAAATCGAGCAACTTGTCGAGTGTCAGCACACCGGGTTTCACAAGCCCCGTATAGAGCAGCGAAAACGCGGTTTCGAGCCCCACGATACCGAACGCGCTGTTTTGAAGCCCTCTTGCCTTTTCCTCGGCGGAATGCGGCGCGTGGTCGGTGGCAATCATATCCACCGTACCGTCCAAAAGTCCCTCCAAAAGTGCCTCTTTATCCTCTTTCGAGCGCAGCGGCGGGTTCATCTTAAACCGCCCGTCCTCCTGCAAATCGTTTTCGTCAAGCAGTAAATAATGCGGCGCGGTCTCGCAGGTGACGTTGACACCGTTTTTCTTCGCCTCGCGGATGAGCGCCACGCTCTCTTTGCAGGAGATGTGGCACACGTGATAGCCGCAGCCGGTCTCTTTCGCAAGCGCCAAATCACGCTTGATCGGTCCCCATTCGCTCTCACTGCAAATGCCTTTGTGACCGTGCGCTTTCGCATACGCGCCGTCGTGGATATAGCCGCCGCGAAGAAGCGTATTGTCTTCGCAATGGGCGACGATAAGTTTGCCGAGCGCTTTTGCCCGCATCATCGCCTCGCGCATCATCGTTTCCGACTGCACGCCGCGCCCATCGTCCGAAAACGCGACCACGTCCGCCGCCATCGCCTCAAAATCGGCGAGCGCCTCCCCTTTTTGCCCGACGGTAATCGCGCCGTAAGGCACCACCGAAACGCCTGCATCCGCTTTAATCGCTTCAAGTTGCGGTGCGAGGTTATCCGCGCTGTCCGGCACGGGATTTAAGTTCGGCATGGTGCAAACGGTGGTGTAGCCGCCGTGCGCCGCTGCCGCGGAGCCGGTTTTTATCGTTTCTTTATAACAAAAACCCGGCTCGCGAAAGTGCACGTGCACGTCGCAAAAGCCGGGAAAAATAACGATTTCGTTGTCGGAGGAAACGGCGGTTTTTTTGAAAAGAGAGGACAACTCCGCCGATACGTCGAGCGCGACGGGCAAAAATTCCGTTTTCAGTTGCTTCACCTGTTGCTTTGCCACGACGCTCACCTCCGAAAAAAGAGCCCTGCCGCAAAACGGCAAGGCTCAAACACACACCAAAACAACGCGCAACAAGCGCCGCGCATTTTCTCTTGTTTGAATCTTGCCGAACTCACGGGAACGACTTAAAGAATTCATCTTCGTGTATTGTACCACGACAGGTTGCGGTTGTCAAGAAAAAACACGGTACATTTTGTTATAAAATCGGTCGGAAATCGTACGCTTTTGTCCCCTCTTGACGGGTGTGGTATACTGGGGATATTGGAGTGATACGATGAATGAATTACACGAAGCATTGAAAGGGTTTACCGACCTGCCGCTTGCGGTGTTGTCGCTGATTTTCGCGCTGTTGTTACGCAAAAACGCCGCCGCAAAAGCATGGTCGCGGCTGTTCGCGTTTGTCGCGGGCGCAGCAACGCTCGGCTCGATTGTCCACGGGCTGGCACTCTCCCCGTTTTGGAGTGCCGTCATCTGGACGGTGTTGCACCCGCTGTTATTCGAATCCGTCCGCCGTTTCGGGTTGGTATTCGCCACCTTTGTCGATAAAAAAGAACGCCGTTCTCCCCCGGCGGTATTCGCGGCGGAAGCGGGATTTTATCTCTTTTGTTTGGCGCTGTTATACACCATTCCGCCAAACGATATTTATCCGTTTGCGGCGTTCGCGGTGCTGATTTTTGTCCAAACCACCGTCGCGATGCTCAAAGCCCCGCATCTACCGAAATTGGCAACGTGGTTTTTGGTACTCCTCGCCATCCCTCTGCTTTTACAAATCGGCGAAACGGTCATCCCCTACGCCGTCGTTATCGAGCATCTTTTCCTCGCGCTCGATTTGTATATCGCCTACCGCATCGCGAAAAAAGCATAAAAAAGCACCGCCCGCGGGCGGTGCTTTTTCTTTTAGTGATGATGGTGGTGATGGTGTCCGTTTTCTTCGGAAAACACGGGATGGCAGTCCACGTCGTCACAGCGTTCGGTTTCCGTTTCAATCACCGCGTGGACGATATGATGCTCCGCAAGTTCCGCCCGAAGCGCCGCTTTTAACGCCGGCAGGTCGTCGGAATCGGTTACCACGTGGAAAGTCGCGTAATGGTGCGCGCCGTCCATACTGCGGATGTGCAAGTGGTGAATATCCTGCACCCCGTCCACACCGAGCAGTTCCTCTTTTAAGTGCGCTACGTCCACGTCGGCGGGCGTTTTTTCCAAAAAGAGATTCGCAATCTCCACAAGATTTTTGACGGCGCAAACAAGGATAAATGCCGCCACACCGATGCTCATCAGCGAATCGAGAATCCCGATATCGGTGAAGCACATCACGACGGCACCGACCAGCACCACCGCCCAGCCGAGCACGTCTTCGAGCATATGCAGGTTGACCGATTTTTGGTTGAGCGAATCTCCCTCCCGCGTGACGAACGCGGCAACGAGGTTGACCACCACACCGATAACGGCGAGCACCAACATTCCGCGATAGTCCACGTCAACGGGGTGAAACAAGCGCGCAATCGACTCTTTCATCATAATCCCCGAGCCGAGAATCAAAATCACCGTGGTAATCAGCCCGCCTAAAACGGAATAGCGCAAATACCCATAGGTGTGCGCTTCGTCCACGGCGGTGCGGCTTTTCTTTTCGAGAAAATAGGAAATGCCAATCGAGAGCGCATCGCCGAAATCGTGCACGGAATCGGACAAAATCGCCACGGATTTTGTGAAAATCCCGCCAACCAGCTCAAACAGCGAAAACGCCAAATTCAACAAAAACGCCACCAGAATATTCTTTTCGGTTTTCATACAGTCGCCTCGTTTCTGTATTTTTGAGTGAAAAGTGAATCGTGAAAAAAGTAAAAACCGACAAAACTCATCGAGTTTTGTCGGTTTTTTGGCGGAGAAGGGGAGACTCGAACTCCCGCGCCGGTTACCCGACCTACGCCCTTAGCAGGGGCGCCTCGTCACCAACTTGAGTACTTCTCCGTATGAATCCGGTGCGGATGGTGAACCCGCCCGTTTTCTATCTAATTTTTATGCGCCCGAAAGGGGCGGCGACTTTTTGAGGTTGGCGGAGAGGAAGGGATTCGAACCCTTGGCTCTGACGAGTCACCGGTTTTCAAGACCGGCTCCTTAAACCACTCGGACACCTCTCCAAGCACCCGTTTATTATAGCGGTTTTCGCCGCCGTTGTCAACCCTTTTTTGCGAGGATTTTTTTGACGAATTTTGACGAAAACTGCAAATTATTCAGACGTTTTTTACCCTTGACACACCCGCGTTTTACATATTGTAAAGTGGGATTTTCCACCGTTTTTGTTGAAAACTCGGTGGAAAAAGTGGAAAAACCCTATGATTTTAGGGTTTTTCTATGGGGATTTGTGGGTTTTTCATCCCCAAATTGTGGAATGTTGAATTTATTTTTCGACAGTCTGTTATATCCCCTTTACGGGGCGTAACGTTACTTTGTATGCCGCGACGTGAAAAAATGCACACACCGTTCCACGGAATCTTTTGACGTTCCCCAATCGGCGTTTTCGCCGCTGTTGCGATAGTCAAACATCGAGCAAAAATGCTTCACGTCCGCCCGCAGATTTTCGAGTTCGCCGTGCGCGAGTTTGCTCGCCGCTTCGCCGAATTCGCCGCGATACCGCTTGCCCATCGTCCGCCCCGCGGCCTCCGTCAACAGCGCGTAATGCGGCAGACAGAGTGTCGGCTGGGCGGCAAACGTGTCGCGAAAATCGCGTTCGCGTTCCCACAACTTGCAGAGGTTGTCCGCCATCTGCTCCATATTCTTATCCACGCGCTCACACACAAAGCAGGTGGAAAGCGCCTCTTTTGCGGCTTTCCCCTGCTTGCCGGTATCTTTGATAAGCCCGCCGAAAATGCGCTTTTCGAGCGAGTCCAAATGGCTCTCCATCATCAGCGCCACGCCGAGGTGGTTATGTTTTTTCAGCATCTGCTCGTAGTGGGTATAGCAAAAGCCGAGTTTGTTCGTCTCTTTGCGCACGTCCGGCTCCATCATCGCGGCGCCGGTGATATAGTCCACCATTCTCTGTTCGAGCAAATCCCGCATCCGGCAGATGGGACAGCCGTCCTGCGTTTCGAAAATCTCACTAATCGGGATACTGGTAATATCGTCACGCATCGGGGGTCTCCTCCTTTTTCTCAATCAGTTTGCCGAGGGGTTTGTCGGCATAAAACGCGCCCGTAATGTCGGACAGCGCGAACAACACCCACCATATACCGACCAATTTCGGCGTAAACAGCGGGAATCCCACGAGCCCGAACGCCATCATTCCCGCAAGCGACACCATTACGGAAAAACCGAGAAGCGGCTGACGGCGTTTGCGGAACAGGGTATCTCCTTGGGTATACACCACGTTAAACACCGGCAGGAAGAAGAGCATCAGCAAAACCGCGCCGCCCTCCACCAGCAGTTCGAGATACAAACTGTGCGCGTGCGGCACGGTGGCAAGTCCGGCCTCTTTCATAATCGCGGTGGTGGTCTGAATGCCCGCGCCGTAGCCGAACACCGGACGTTCGGTGATGGCGGAAAGCGCCACCGCCCACAGTTGCGTCCGTTCGGACACCGATTCGTCGCCGCTGTTGAGCGTTTGCATCCGTTCGGAGAAGATATTCGGGGTCAGCGCCAACAACGCCACAAGCGCCACGGCCGACACGAAAATCACCACACCCCACGGGCGTTTCACCCGCGGAACGAGGTAGAGTACAAAGAGGAACAAAATCCCGATCATCACGGCGTAACTGGCGCGGGAGAAACTGAACGCCGTCCCCCACACGCCGGCAAACAGACACAGCGAAAACAACACGCGCGACGCGGTATGCCGCGCCGAGCGGATACAGTAAGCGGAAAGCGGCATCAAAAACACCATCGCCCCCGCGAAGATGTTGGGGTTGGAATAGGTCGAAGCCACCCGCACGCCGTCGCTGTAAAGGCGGATGTCAATCGGCAGCAGTCCGTACACCGGTCGGTCAAGGAAGTTCCAGAATTGCAGGGCATCCCGTCCCCAACCGCCATACGCACACCCGACGTATTGCACGCACGCAATCACACCGAGCACGCCGAGGCACAAGGTCAGCGACTGGAACAGCCGCACGAGCCGTTCTTTATCGGTGATGACCGCCAAAAGCGCAAAATACGCCGGCACCATTACAAGAAACATCAGCACCGTCGTGATACTGCCAAGCGGCGCAATGGAATAGGTCACGCTCAACAGCATCGCCGCGATAAAAAACACGCTGCGCCGCCCCGTTTCGCCCACCAAAAAGCCGCGCCGTCCGGTGGCCTTCACTTCCCCGTGCGCCAAAATCATGGCGACAACGGCGGCAATGGGCGCAACGTATTCGGGCAGGAGGAACAGTCCGAGTACGCAAAAAACGACCCACATATAGCGTTGTTTCGACAGTTCTTTGGCTTCGGCAAGTATCTCGCGCATCGGTTTTTCCTCCTTTCAGGGCAGAATTTCCCATATTTGCGGTCAGTATAGCATATTCCCGCAAAAATTGCAATAGAATTGGTAAAAAAGGAGGACTTGCCTATGCTGTGCCGCATTACGAATTTACACGACAAAGAAGTCATCAACGTCTGCGACGGAAGCCGCCTCGGTTGCGTAGACGACGTGGAGGTGGACACCTGCTGCGCCCAACTGACGGCGCTGGTGCTGTACGGTCGCCCGAAACTGCTCGGATTGCTCGGTCACGAGGACGATATCGTCATCCCGTGGCGGGAAATCGAGATTATCGGCGACGAAACCATCCTCGTTTCCCGTCCCGCCCCGCCGGAAGAAAAATACAAAAAACACCGCCGCGACTTACTGCGCGGGGTGTTCTCGCGATAAGAAAAGAGCGCAGAGAGGTGTCCTCTCTGCGCTCTTTTTACGTTGTTGTTTAGACCGGGATATCCGTCGTCAACTCG
>JAKSPN010000050.1 GCA_024404755.1 Clostridia bacterium
CGTCGTCATCGTCGCCGAAAATCTCGATAATCACGCTGTTCATCGTTACTCCCCCGCTTTCTTACTCGGTGGTTTCGTTTTTCACTATCCACAGTATACACTCTTGACTGTCCGATAAAATGGACTTTGTAAAGCGCGGGTAAAATCGAATTTTCGGCGCATACTAACCGAAAAAGGAGTGGTGATTTTGGCAGAACGATGGGGCGCGGGAACGGTGACGTTCTCGGCGCGGCCGCGGGTGCTCGGGCACGCGGCGGTGGGCGGCAAAAAAGAGAGTGAAGGCCCGCTGGCGGCGGAGTTTGACAAACTGTTTGCGGACGACACGCTCGGCGAGGATACGTGGGAACAAGCGGAAAGCCGACTTGTGACCGAAGCGTTTTCGGCGGCGCTCGAAAAGGCGGGCGTGGATGCGGCGGAGTTGCACGCGGTGTTCGCAGGAGATCTCTTAAACCAATGTATCGCCTCGACGTTCGGACTGCGGGAGTTTTCGCTTCCGTTTATGGGGCAGTTCGGCGCGTGTTCGACCATGGCGCAAACCCTGCTTGCCGCCGCCGTGTTTGTAGACGGCGGGGCGGCGGACGTATGTGCCGCTGTGACTTCCTCCCACTTTTGCACCGCCGAACGGCAGTTCCGCTTTCCCCTCGAATACGGCGGTCAGCGCACCCCCACCTCGCAATGGACGGCCACGGCGGCGGGCGCGGCGATTGTCGGGCTCGGCGGGCGCGGCGCACGGATTGCGGACGGATGTATCGGGCGGGTAGTGGACCTCGGCGTGACCGATATGAACAATATGGGCGCGGCGATGGCTCCCGCCGCCGCGGACACGCTCGCTCGCTATTTTCGCGACACGGGAACAACGCCCGACGACTACGAGCGCATTGTTACCGGCGACTTGTCGGCGGTGGGCGGCGCGCTGTTGCGCAATCTCCTCAAAAAAGAGGGGTTTGATTTAGGCGACCGCTACACCGACTGCGGGCTTCTCCTCTATGACCGCAAAACCCAAGACGTGCACGCCGGCGGCTCGGGGTGCGGGTGCTCGGCGGGCGTGTTATGCGGGCATCTTCTCAACCGCTTCGACCGCAGCGAGTTGTCGGATTTCCTGTTTGTCGGCACGGGAGCGCTTATGTCCCCCACGTCGTGTCAGCAGGGCGAGAGCATCCCCGCCGTCGCCCACCTGGTGCATTTTGTAAGGGATTAAAAAAACGCCTTTGGAGATTTCTCCAAAGGCGTTTTGGTTTTGTTTTGTTAATCTCGACGGCGACCGCCGACGATGATAATGAGCCTAAGCAGTTGCATAATCGCGGTGGCGAGCGCCGCCACGTAGGTCATCGCCGCGGCGCGCAACACTTTGCGCGAGCCGGCGAGTTCCTCGCGGTTGAGAAGCCCGCAATCTTTGATAGCGGCGAGGGCGCGGTTGGAAGCGTTAAACTCGGTCGGCAGGGTGACGAGTTGGAACACCACGCACAGCGAAAAGCAGATAACACCCGCCATAGCAAGCATAAAGCCGAGGTCGCCGAGTCCGCTGACAGCCGTCAACAACAAGCCCGCCAAAATCAGCGGCATCGACAGTTTCGAGCCGATGTTGGTCAGCGGCACAATCGCGGTACGGATTTTAATCGGGGCATAGCCGACCGCGTGCTGAATCGCGTGACCCGCTTCGTGGGCAGCAACGCCGATGGCGGCGGTGGAGGCGTTATCGTACACCGCATCCGAAAGCCGAATGACGTTGGCGCTCGGGTCGTAGTGGTCGGTCAGTTCCCCCGCGATATGCTCGATACGAATATGCTGTAACCCGTTCGCATCCAATACGCGACGGGCGGCCTCCGCACCGGTCATACCGCACAGCGGGCGTTGTTTTGCGTATTTTTGAAAGGTCGAGTTGACCGAAGCGCTCGCCCACAGCGAAAAAATCACCGCCGGAAGCACCAAAAGAATATATGTCCAGTCGATTCCGTAAACCGGCATAGTCATTCCTCCAAATATTTTATCGCCTATAGTATACCCAAAAACCGCCGTTTCGTCAAGAGGCGGCAAGCGGAATGCCTTGGTGCAATTTTTTTGCAATCTGAAAATTCCTCTTGCAAACGACCGAAACCTGTGGTATAATACCTTTTGCTGTGCAGGCGTAGTTTAGTGGTAAAATGGCGGCTTCCCAAGCCTCAGTTGTGGGTTCGATTCCCATCGCCTGCTCCAAAAAAGCCCGCCCGAACTCGGGCGGGCTTTACTTTTCAAAAAGAAGGTGGCTTTATGGCGGCGTTTTCCTGCGATACCTGCGTGTTTTACGTCTATGACGACGAGACCGACCAACTCTACTGCGACGTAGAGGCGGACGAAGACGATATGGCGCGGATGTTCGGCGACACAAACGCCGTTTGCCCCTATTATCGCTCGAACGACGATTACGAAATCGTCCGCCACCAAAATTAAGGGGGGTTTTTGTGAACATCTGTGTCTACGGTGCGGCATCCAACCAAATCGCGCCGATTTTCCTCGAACAAACCGAACAACTCGGCGAAGCGCTCGCGGGGCGCGGCCACACACTCGTGTTCGGCGCGGGCGGCAACGGCGTGATGGGCGCGGTGGCGCGCGGCGCGGCAAAAGCCGGCGGCGAGATTGTCGGCATCGTGCCGAATTTCTTTCCGGACGGCGTGCTTTCCCCCGCTTGCACCGATATCCGCCGCACCGAAACGATGCGCGAGCGCAAACAGATGATGGAGGACGTGTCCGACGCGTTCATTATGGCGCCGGGCGGTGTCGGCACGCTGGACGAGTTTTTCGAAATTCTCACCCTGCGCCAACTCGACCGCCACCAAAAACCCATCGCGATTTTCAACGTGGACGGCGTGTTTGACGGGCTTTTGCAGGCACTTTCGCGGCTGCACGAAGAAAAGTTCATCGGCAACACGGGAATTACGGCATTTTCCGCGTTTTCCGACGTAGAGGAGCTCCTTACCTACCTCGAAGAAAACGCCTAAAACGGCAAAATAAACGCAAAAAACGGCTTGGCATTCGCCAAGCCGTTTTTATTTGTTCAGCAGAAGCGGGCTTTGATTTGCTCGTTCACCCATTTGCGGAGTTTGAGAAGCGAACGGGAATCGCGTTTGAAGCGATAGAAGTTGAACGTGCCGCCGTTGGCTTCTTCCAATTTTTCGAGGATGTCCTCTTTGTCCATTTTGGTGGCAAGCAGTTGCAGCGCGCGCATATCTTGGAGACCCTCGTTAAACACGAGTTGGCGCAACGACGGAACCGGCTCGCCGTTTTTGCCGGCGTAGACCGAGAACGCATCGCCCGACTGGAATGCACAAAGCGCGTCGGTCGTCTCGAACGGGCTGATCGGGCACAGCGAGAACTGGCAGTTCCAGAAGTTGTAGCCCCAATGCAAGAAGCCCTTTACGTCGTATTTGAACATCTGCATACCGAGGATACGGTTGCGATACGACGGCTGCGCGATAAAGCGGTTGGACACCGCCTCCGCCTGGTCACAGCAGTAGTACGTCCACAGCGGGCGCACACCTTTTTCATAGAACTGCGCCGCTTTATAGGTGCTCGGAATCGGGTTGCGAATCAGCCCGTTTTCATAGAACGGATACTCGGACAGCGCGTCGATGACGTTGCAATCTTTAAGGATTTCCCGCGCCACCGCCGAAGCCGCGGCGTATTTTTCCATATGCTCAAGGTGCGGTTCGTCGGAGAAGTGGAAATACACGCGGTCGAGCATTCCTTTCTCGGTAAACCACGCAATCAGCGCTTTCAGCAGTTGTTTAATAAAGTTTTGATACTCATCCGAAGCGGAATCGGTATCCCAGCCGAAAATGCGTTTTTCTTTGCCGTTCACCGTGGCGATGATTTTCGGCGCGTGCGCCGCACCCCATTGGGTAAAGAGGTGGGACAGTTCAAAGTATTTGATGCCGCATTTTTCGGCAATCTCGATGTATTTTTCGAGATTGGTGAAATCGAATTCATACGCATTTTCGCCCGTTTTGGTCACGCCGAGGAGTTGGGTCGTGCGGCGTTCACCGCCCGGCTCGGTATCCAGCGGCGGGGTAAAAATCGGGGTGAGCAACATATTCATACCGAAATCGGCGGCGTTTTTCACGTATTTTTCAAAAAGCGCCCAGTATTTATCGCTCCACAGTTTCACGTTGTACTGGGTCGCAAGGCAGTCGTTGTGGAACCATTGGGTGAAAATCAGTTCCTGCTCCGGCAGTTCGGCATTGAGGATTTCGAGCGTAAACGTGCCCTCGGCGTGGATTTCGCCGTCGCCTTTCGGGGCGGCTTTGCCGGTTTCGTCTTTACGCAGATAGAGCGTGATGGGATATTTGCCGGGTTTGGCATCCTTCGGGACATCCACCATCACCCACACCGCGCGCCATTGCCACGGCATCAACACAAAGTTGGGCGCGACCTCTTCGAGCGCATCCGGGAACAGACCCGGCTGGGTGCGAAGATAATCCTCATCTTTTTCATACAGATACGCCGGCAGTTCGCAAGCGACGTTGCGCACCGCATAGACGTGGATATACTCTTTCAGCGGAGATTCCAAATCCAAACGATAGCGCTGGGTTCCGCACTCGTTTTCAAAGTCACGGCAGAATGCCCATTGGAAAGAGAATTTTTCTCCTTTAAGAGCCATGCCTTTAAGACGTTCTTTTGCTTTCGGCTCTTCGTCAAGAAAAACCTTTTCCAGGGAACTTAAAATTTTCGTAGTAATCATAGGTGTATCCTCATTTCTGCCGCGTGGCAATTATCTGGCTGATTAGGTGAAGTCTGCTTCGTTTTTCATAGTCATCCACGTGCGATGATAGTGAACGGCCAAGCCGTAACCGCCCTCCGGATGATTGGCGCGAAGCGTCTCGAACACTTTGGCGAATTCGGTGTACATATATTCTTTCGACTCTTGGGCGAACTCTTCCTCCACTTTGTTGAAGGAGTAGTGGCCGGTCTCGATTCCGTAGGTGATACGCGTGCCGTATTCCATCGCGGCATCAAAGCCCGGTTTGCCGAGCGCCAAAATATCCTCTGCCGTATCGCGGTACGCCATCATACACATACTGTCGAGCCCTTTGGCGCAGATGTTGTAGATGCCTTTCACGCCGTCCCACTCCACGTTCTCGCCGCCGTAGTTGTTCCACGTGCAGTTGAGCGCGGCTTCCACTTTAATGCCCGCTTCGCGCAGGTCTTGGATGCCGCCGATGAAGTTGTTGGCATACAACGAAAGTTCTTTTTCAGTCAGGTGTTTGATGTTTTTGTCTTGGAACACTTGATGCGGCTCCACGTCGAAGTGAATCATCGACAGCGGCGCATCGGGGTACGTCTCGTTGTACGATTTGAAAGAGCTAATCATTTTGGAAACCGGCACGTCGCATTGCTCCACGCCGTTAATCATCCCCACGTCGTCGTAAAGCGGAACCACGCTGATACCGTGTTCTCTCGCCGCCAGCACAAAATCGTGCGTCAACCGGCGACCGGAGGAAGAAACCATATCGTACACACAATAGTAGTAGATCTCAGTGGTGCCGTTTTTCTCGAGGAAGTCAAGATATTTCTCACGGGTGCGTTCGTTTTGGCCGTCGTCCACCTGCCACCACCACACGCCGAGCGAGCAATCATCCACGCCTTCGAGGAAGGTCAGCATCGGATCGCCGTCGTCATCGTAGCGATACACGTCGTTCGAAGCGGCGGAAGTCGCTGTCGTCGTCGGCATAGTCGGCATATCGATAAGCCCCGCGATGAATTTACGAATCATCAGCACGTCTTTCATATTGGCGAACCCGTCAAAGTTCACGTCGCCGACGGATTCATCCGCAAGGAGTTTGAGCCCCGCGATGTGTTGACGAAGCACCAGCACGTCTTTCAGGTTAATTCCCGCATCTTCGTTCACGTCGCCCCAATACGGCGTAGAGCCCATTGCCGCAACGGACGAAACCGCCGTCAACGAAGCAATCAGCACGCAAACAACTGTCAGCAGAGCCATCAACTTTTTCATCACAGAGTCCTCCTATATCGGTGCTTTGATTAGTCCATATTGTCTCGCAAAGCATCCCACATCCGCATATAGTGAATCGCGAACCCGTAGCCGCCGACAGGCGTTTTGCTTTCGAGTTTCGTGTTGAGGCGGGACAACTCGGTATACATAATCTCTTTGGAATCGGCGTAAAAGTCCACGTGGGCTCCCTCGCCGTCATCACCGGTCTCCACACCGTAAACGACTTTGCAGCCGGCTTTGTCCGCGGCGGTACGCGCGCCGGTTCCCATGTTGAGGATTTCCTGCGCGGTGTCACGATAGGACATCAGGCACATACAGTCTACGTTGTGGGCGATCACGTCGAACAAATCCATCGTCGTGCCGTCGTATTCGTGCATCACCGTGCCGGTGTAAGCGCGCTTGGCACCGTAAACCCACCAGCCGCAGCCGATGTCCAGTTCCACCCACACGCCCTTTTGACGGGCGGCGGCAATTTGCGGAATGAAGTTCGTCACGTATCCTTGTGTCCACGCATCCCACCCCTCCTCGCTGGCGCGATCCGCCGCTTGGGGTTCGATATCACAATGCAGGCCGTACAAATCATCCTGCGGGTATTCTTCTTTATATTGCAGATAGCAGTTGACCGCGTTCGTAAACGACGTGTCCCCCGCTTTGACCACGTTTTGGTTATCAAACAACACCGACACGCGCATCCCGCGTTTCATCGCTTCTTCCACAAACGTGTGGACTTTCGCGCGGTTTTCGGCGGTGGTCATCATATAGGCGCAGTAGAAATAAATCTCGGTCACTTGGTTTTCTTCCAAGAGCGTCATATATTTCGGGCCGAGTGTCGCATCGTACGCATCGCTGACGTGCCACCACCACACACCGAGTGTCGCGGCGGATTCGTCGATAAAGTTGATACGCGGCGCATCGTGGTCAATCGGATATTTGGTCGCCCACGTGGTTTTGCCCTTGGTGGTGTGGGTGGTTTTCACCGTCGTTGGCGCCGTCGTGCTCTCGGTGGTTATCTCCCGTGTCGGAAGTGTTGCCATATCCGCCAAATAGCGGCGCAGAAGCAGGATGTCTTTCATATTGACGTCGCCGTCAAGGTTGACATCGCCGTCCCCCGCCGTCACCGTATCCAGCCCGGCAAGGGCTTTGCGCAACGACAGCACGTCTTTCATATTCACCGTGCCGTCAGCGTTCACATCGCCCGCGATGGACGAAGCTTCCGCCGCCGCCAAGGCAGTCGGCAGGCAACCGAGCAACAACACAAAGCAAAAGAAAAGCGGAAGAAACTTGGTTTTCATAAAAACGTCCTCCTTTTCTCGTTACACAATCTGTGTGCTTACGCCTCCACCGTCGGGTCGGCGATTTCCACGCCCCAGTGGATGCGGAGGTTCTTAAAGGGGATCTCGCTGTGAATGGCGTAGCCATAAGCGAATTCCTCGCCGGCTTCTTTGCCGAAATCGCGGTCAATCAGTTTCTGGTCCAGTTTGTACAATTCGCTGAACGCGGTGTAGCGGCCCTCATCCGAGAAGTCCACCTTATCGCCCTCGCCGGAGTTGCCCATTTCAATACCGAACACCAGACGCGTATGATAAATCTTCGCGGATTTCTGCGCTTCGGCGGCACAACCGTAGATACCATTGGTGGTGTCACGGTAAGACATGAGAATCATACCGTCGCAGTTGGCGGCGATGATGTTGTAGATACCTTTAATCGTGCCGTAATCCGGATGATCGTAGGTCACGAGGTTACCGCCCTGGTTCACCATGTTGCAGGAGAGGTCCAGTTCCACCGGCACGCCGCGCTCGCGGGCGGAAGCGATGACCGGAATGAAATTATTCACATAGTTGTTGATTTCCGCTTCGGTTTTCGGCTCCACGTCGCAGTGAATGGAATACAACGCATCGTCCGGATACTCGCTCTTGTAGGTGAGGAAGCCCTCCACCGCGCGGTTAAACGGAATCATACCGTTTTGCACGGTGCAGGCGTTGTCGGCGATAGACCAGCTCTCCACGTTGCCGGTAGTCCAGCCGAAATCGGCAGAGCGGGTGTCGTTGACACTGAAATCGCCGTTTTTAAGGACGTTCACACCGTCACCGGCGGTGTTGTCCGTCATTTTCACGTTGGAAATCGCATAGGACGAGCGGTCGCCGGCAAACATAATGTATTTCATGCCTTTTTCGGCGGTGAATGTGTACTCGAACGAGCCCTCGGCGATTTCGGTCACCGAGTCGTCCGCATCGTTGAAGCAAAGCGCCAACTCGCCGTCAAGATCGGCGATGTCACAAGTCAGCGTATACTCATCGCCTTCGGTGAACGTCACACGCTGGTAAAGCGCCATCTTATTCTGATTGCCTTTCAGCACGCTGCGGTCATCGTAGAGCGCCGCAACGCGCATCCCGTATTCTTCCGCAATTTGCACGAATTTGTGAAGCGCGGCACGGTTGAAGTCTTTGGTTTGGTCCAAATACAACCAGGTGTAGCACTCGTAGTAAATCTCGGTCACTTGGTTCTTCTTGAAATATTCCATGTAATCACGAATCTTTTGCTCGTCATTCGTTTGGTTCCACCACCACACACCCAAGGTGTTGTCGGTGCCCTCAATGAAGTTGATGGTCGGATCTTCGTAGTCGATGCCGGATTTGGGATCGTAGTCCTCGTAGTAGGTCACGGTGGATTTTTCGCCGAGCAGTTCAATGCCGGCCACGTGTTTGCGAATCGCCAGAACGTCTTTCATATTGACCGCGCCGTCATCAGTAGCATCCGCCGCCGCCATATCCAGTTCCACCGCAAGGCCGCCCACGTATTTGCGGACCGCCAGCACGTCTTTCATATTGATTTCGCCATCGCCGGTGGCATCGCCCAATTTAATCACCGCCGCCGATGCCGTAAAGGTCGCGGTGCAGACAAAAGTCGCAAGCATCGCCACAGTCATAAGGCAAGAAAGCGCGCGCAAAACCGATTTTTTCATAGGGGGTTGCTCCTTTCAATAAAACAAAAAGTTAGTTTTATACAAAAAACAAGATTCTCCACACAAATACACACAACCCTTATTACACACGAAAAGGGCACGTCGTTTTAGCGCGTCCCTTCCTCGATTATGTATATTTGTGTAAAGAATAAGCGGTGTGTCGGGGAGCAGGGCAAATAGCAGGTGTGCCCCACTCCCCGACGGAACCTTTTAGATTGTCGCTTTGACTTTAATCGTCAAAAATTACTTTTTGCGAGCAAAGCCCAGGACAGCCGCGGAAGCAGCAGCGAGGACGATGGCAGCCGCCGGAATGGCAGAA
>JAKSPN010000051.1 GCA_024404755.1 Clostridia bacterium
CGAGCGGCAGGACTTCAAAATCCTGCCGCTTTCCTTATGTGTAAATCAGTTCATTGACGTCCTCGATCGGCTTGTCATCGTGAATGTACTCATTCCGTGCTGTCATAAGGCACCCGACCAGTAACCTGTGTTCAAAGTCATCCAAGTAAAAGTATTTCCGTTTAGTTTTCATAGTCATCGCCTCCTTGTGCCTTTATTGTAGACGAAAGAGGGCTATAAATCGAATGTGTGGATATAAAAAGCAAAAAGAGATACCGAGAAAAGCATTTCTGCTAATCTCGGTATCTCTTTGCCTCGCCAATGCTCGTGCTCTTGAACTACTGTCCTTAAGAACACTGGGCATAAGCGGGGATTTTTCTTTTATAAAACCGTTGCAATTGCGACAATTATCGTTTATAATAGGTTAAATATTACCCAAAAAGGGCGTGTTGGTATGAAATTATCCGAAATTTTCGGTCAAGACAAACTGTCGTTGTCGTTTGAGGTGTTCCCGCCGAAGACCGACGCGGCGTTCGATACGGTGAAAATCGCAACCGAAGCGATCGCGGGACTGCACCCGAGTTTTGTCAGCGTCACCTACGGCGCGGGCGGCGGCACGAGCAAATATACGCTCGACATCGCCGAGAATCTTCTTAAAAACTACGGTGTGCCGACTCTCGCCCACCTCACCTGCGTGTCATCGAGCAAAGAGATGGTGAAAGAGCGCATCGAGGCGATGAAACAAGCCGGCATCGAAAACGTGATGGCGCTGCGCGGCGACCTTACGCCCGAGATGGAAGGTCAAGACCGTTCGCATTGGGACTATCGCTATGCGGTGGATCTCGTGCGCGAGCTGAAAGAAAGCGGCGCGGATTTTTGCATCGGCGGTGCGTGCTATCCCGAGGTGCACCCCGAAAGCGCCGACCAAAAAGAGGATATCAAACACCTGAAAGAAAAAGTGGATGCGGGGTGCGAATTCCTCACCACCCAAATGTTCTTCGACAACAACCTGCTCTACAATTTCCTCTATAAAATCCGTGAGGCGGGCATTACCGTTCCCGTGATTCCCGGCATTATGCCGATTACCAACGCGAACCAGGTCGAGCGCGCCGTGAAACTGTCCGGTTCGTTCGTTCCCACTCGCTTTAAGTCGCTTGTGGACCGCTTCGGCTCGAGTCCCGAGGCGATGAAACAGGCCGGTATCGTCTATGCTACCGACCAAATTATCGATCTGTACGCCAACGGCATCAAAAACGTCCACGTCTATACGATGAACAAGCCGGACGTGGCGGAGAAGATTATGGACAATCTGTCCGCCATTTTGGGGTGAGCGTATGGCGACCGTTTTCGTAAAAACGTTCGAGCCACCCGCGCCCGATTTCGGTGAAGCCGCGCGGTATGCGGGGCTGCCGAAAACCGCCGCCGTGCCGGACACGCTCAAAGCCGTGTTTTCGGAACTTTCGCCGGCGCTTTCCTACAAAGTCTGCTATGCGGAATACCCGATTGCGCGAAACGGCGACGTGCTCGATTTGGGGTTTGCCGCCGTGCAATCCGCCAATCTCGCGATCAATCTCGACGGGTGCGACCGCGTGGTGCTGTTCGCCGCAACGGTGGGGCTTGCGCCCGACAAACTTTCGGAAAAATACCGCCGCTTGTCCCCCGAAAAAGCGCTGTATGCGAATGCTGTCGGCGCGGAACGGGTGGAGGCGCTGTGCGATGCGTTTTGCGCGTTTTTAGCCGAAACCAACGCGACCAAACCGCGGTTTTCCCCCGGCTACGGCGACCTGCCGCTTACGCTTCAAACCGAAATTTTTGCGGCGCTCGACTGCCCGCGCAAAATCGGCGTGACGTTAACCGACACGTTGTTGATGACTCCCACCAAGTCCGTGACGGCGCTTGTGGGGCTTAAAAATTCCCCGTAAAAAGAAGGGATTCCCATGACCGTAATCGAATATCTCGCCGACAATCTACTATTTATGGACGGCGGCACCGGCACGCTTTTGCAAGCCGCGGGAATGCCCGCGGGTGTCAGCTCCGAGCAATTCGGGCTCGACCGCCCCGACGTGGTCACCGCGATCCACAAACGCTACTACGATGCGGGGTGCAACGTGGTTTCCACCAACACGTTCGGTGTCAACGGGCTGAAATATGCCGACGGCGACATCCAAAAAATGGTCGAAAACGCCCTCGCTTGTGTGGCCGCCGCGCGCGACCAAAGCGAAGCCAAACAAAAAAAGTTTATCGCGCTCGATTTGGGTCCTCTCGGAAAACTGCTGAAACCCTACGGCGAACTCGATTTTGAGGACGCCGTTGCCGCGTTTGCCAAAACGGTCAACGCCGGAAAAGACAAAGCCGACCTCGTGTTCATCGAAACGATGAACGATACCTATGAAACCAAAGCGGCACTGCTCGCCGCCAAAGAAAACTGTGATTTGCCGGTGTTTGTCAGTAACGCCTACAGCGAGGACGGCCGCTTAATGAGTGGCGCCGACCCCGCCGTGATGGTCGCGATGCTCGAAGGGCTCGGTGCGGACGCCATCGGTGTCAACTGCTCGTTCGGGCCGAAAGCGCTCGCCCCGATTGTGGAGCAATATCTCGCTCGCGCCTCTGTGCCGGTTTTATTAAAACCCAACGCGGGGCTTCCGCGGGTGGAAAACGGCAAAACGGTGTTCGACGTGACCCCCGACGAGTTCGCCGCCGACGTTACGGCGCTCATTAAAAAGGGTGTACGCGTGGCCGGCGGTTGCTGCGGCACGACACCGGAGCATTTAGCGGCGCTGATTGCCGCCTGCGACGGGCAAAAACCCGTCCCCACCACCAAAAAACACACCGCTGTCGTCTGTTCTGGGTGTAAAGCGGTTAACCTTGACGGTTTCACCGTTATCGGTGAACGCTTAAACCCCACCGGAAAGAAACGGTTTCGTCAAGCGCTTGCCGAACGCGATATGACCTACATTTTAGGCGTTGCCGCGGCACAGCAGGAGCAGGGCGCGGACGTGCTGGACGTAAACGTCGGCACCCCCGAAATCGACGAGCCGACCCTCCTGCCCGACGTGGTCGCGGAGGTGCAGGCGGTAAGTGATTTGCCTTTACAGATTGACACCTCCGATCCCGTGGCGATGGAGCGCGCGTTGCGGCGTTACATCGGCAAACCGATGATTAACTCGGTCAACGGCAAGGAAGATTCGATGAAAAGCGTGTTCCCGCTTGCCAAAAAATACGGCGGCGTGGTGGTTGCGCTGACCCTCGACGAAGCCGGCATCCCCACGACCGCCGACGGGCGGGTGGCGATTGCCAAACGGATTCTTAAAACCGCCGAAACGTACGGTATCGACAAAGACCAACTGATTTTCGACCCGCTGACGATGACGGTGAGCGCCGACAAAAACGCCGCGCTCGTCACGCTGGAAGCGGTGCGCCGCATTACGGAAGAACTCGGGTGCAAAACGTCGCTCGGCGTGTCCAACGTGTCGTTCGGACTACCCCACCGCGAACTGCTCAACGGCGAATTCTTGGCGCTCGCCAAAGAAAACGGGCTGTCGGCGGCGATTCTCAACCCCGCCGCCCCCAACATCGAGCCGAACGGCTACGCCCGCGCGGTACTGCTCGCCGAGGACGAAAACTGCGAAGCGTACATCACCTACGCCGCCTCGCTCGAAGATACGCCCACGCCGGTGCTTTCGGTCGGAGACGAAACGCTCGCCGATGCGATTTGCAAAGGGATGAAAGACGCGGCAGTCGCCAAAACGAAGGCGTTGCTTGCGGATACTGCGCCGCTCGCCATCGTGGAAAACGAGATGATTCCCGCGCTCGACCGCGTGGGACAGGGCTATGAGCAAGGCGTGGTATTTTTGCCGCAACTGCTGCGCGCCGCCGAGTGCGCCGCCGCCGGATTTGAAGAAATCAAAGCCGCCATGAGCGACAGCGACACCGTCGCGCGAAACGGCAAAATCGTGCTTGCCACCGTCAAAGGCGACATCCACGACATCGGCAAAAACATCGTGAAATTGCTGCTCGAAAACTACGGCTTCACGGTGATTGACCTCGGGCGCGACGTGCCGCCCGAAGCGATTGTTTCGGCGGCACTCGAACAAAACGCCGGACTTGTGGGGCTTTCGGCGCTGATGACCACCACCGTTCCCGCAATGGAGGACACCATCCGCGCCCTGCGCGAGCGTGCCCCGCAGGTGAAAGTCGTGGTGGGCGGCGCGGTGCTGACACCCGACTACGCCGCACAAATCGGCGCGGATTTCTACGGCAAAGATGCGATGGACACCGTCCGCATCGCCGAAACGTTGTTCGCGTAAAAACAAAAAAAGAAACCCCGCTTCCGAAATCGGAAGCGGGGTTTTTGTCGTTATCGCTTATTCAAAAAAGCTTTTCGGGTCGCACATTTTGATGGCGCGGCTGTTGATTTTCACCGAATCCGCCTGCTTGTCTTCTTCGGCTTTCACCGCTTTGTCGAAATCGTCCTGACGGAGCGCTTTCACAATCGCCTCGGTGCTGTCGGCGCGGTAGGTGTCGCGGCCTTTGCCGTCCGGATCGATGCGGTAAACGAGCGCCGCCATTTTGCTCTTGCCGCCTTGGTTATACTCGGCAATCGCCACCTCGCCCTCGTCCACCGAACGGATGAGTTTCACGAGGTCTTGGTCGGCATCGTCCGAAGCGGCATCCACCGTCTGGACGTTCGCGGAGGTGTTAGACGTCACGTTCTCTTTCGGCTCACCGGCATAGTCGGTGTCGTATTCTTTCTTGTCGCCGTCTTCGCTGTCGGCGGCAGTAGCGGCATCGTACGCGGCAATCGCCTCGTCAAAGTCGCCGGTCGCATAGAACACGTTGCGATAGCCCTCGAGGTCGGCTTTCTTCGCGGCGATTTCGTCCTCCGAAAGCGCGTTGCCGTCGGTATCGACGAGCGCGACTTGGATAATCTCATACGCGAGGTAGTTGTCGTCGAAATATTTGTCCACGTCGGCTTGTTTGGTCGGTTGTTTGCCGTCCACACCGAACAGACCCATAAACACGGTATCTTCGAGGTAGTTCGCGTTGATATACGCTTTGCGGAAATTTTCAAGCGAGAAACCGTTGTCCACCAAATCCGCCTCGTCGTAACCGGCGAGCACACCGTCCACTTCCGCTAAATCCTCTTCGCTGATGGACAGCTTGTTTTCGTCCAAAAGCGCTTTCAGCGCGGACAGATAGATAATCTGGTCTTTGGTCGCCGCTTTGATGTAGTCGGCCACCGGAATGCCTTTGTCGTCCAACGTCACACCCGCGCCGGTGGCAGTGGTTTCGGTTTCGGCGGCGGAAACCTCGGAGGTTTCGTCCTCGTCGCTCAAATCATAGGGGTTTTCATACGGCAGCGTCTGGTCCCACATGGTGGACGCGTCGCCGAAATAAGTGTAATACTGATAAATCTGGGTGGCGTTTTGATAGAGATAGGCGAGATATTCCGCGGTGGAATAGTCATAACCGCCCACCGACATCGCCACGGACGGCGTGGAGCAGCCCACGGCAAGCACCATAAGCGTCAGCGCCAAAATCGCGCCGAGCACACGTTTCATCGTTTTCATAAGAGAACGTCTCCTTTCGTTTTGAAACAACAATCTGACTACGTATTATACACGATTTTTCCCCGCTTGTAAACCACCTTTTTGTAAGAATTTTTTGTGTTTTCAAAAAAGATGGACAAACTAACAAAAATGGTGTATAGTGGAGATGTATGCGATGTCAAATCTTATCGAATTAAATCACGTGGAAAAACGCTATTTCCGCAAAGGCGGCGACGTAACCGCGCTTGCGGACGTGTCGTTTGCGGTAAAACCGGGCGAAATGGTCGGCATCGTTGGGCATTCCGGCTCGGGCAAATCCACGCTCACGCGGCTTCTCGGGTGCCTTTCGTCCCCCACCGGCGGGCAGTATCGCTTTTGCGGGCGGGACGTAGCCACCCTTTCGCCAAACGAGCGTGCGGCGCTGCGCGCTCGTAAAATCGGCTTTGTGTTTCAGGATTTTCGCCTGCTCCCCACGCTGACGGCGCTCGAAAACGTGGAATTGCCGCTGACCTTTTGCGGCGTACCCTCCGCCACCCGCCGGCGGCGCGCTTACCAAATGCTTTGCGCCGTGGGACTGGAACATCGCGCCGCCCACCGCCCCTTTGAACTGTCCGGCGGTCAGCAACAACGCGTGGCGATGGCGCGCGCCCTCGTCGCCCGCCCGAAATTACTGCTTGCGGACGAACCGACCGGCAACCTCGATGCCCGCGCGGGCGAAGACGTGATGAACCTGCTCACCCGCTGGAACGCACGCGGCAACACGGTCATTCTCGTCACCCACGACAGCCGCATTGCCGCCGCACTCCCCCGTATTTTGCACTTACACGACGGAAAACTCGTTTTAGATTAAAGGAGACCTTGCTTTGAAATCGACGTTTGTGAAAACTCTCGCCTTTTTGGGCGTACTCGCCGTGCTGACGGCGGTATCCGCGCTGTGGGCGACCTCCACCGCCACCAAAACGGGCGAAAAAACCTTCGTTTGCTCGTTTTACCCCGTCTATATCGCCGCAAAAAACGTGGTCGGCGATGTAAGGGGGGTTGCCCTTACAAACTTGACCGGCACGCAGACCGGCTGTGTCCACGATTATCAGTTGACCCCCGAGAACGCGATGGCGCTGGATGCCGCCGATGCGGTGATTTTGAACGGTGCGGAGGCGGAACTGTTCTTGCAGGATGCGCTCACCGCCCGCCCGAATCTTCCGTGTATCGACTGCACCGAGGGCAACGTGGAGCTGCTTTCGAGCAACCACGAACACCATCACCACGACGGAGATGAACACGAACTCACCGAAGAAGAATTCCATGAAGCCACGTCCGATACGTTCAACGTCAACTCTCACGTGTGGACGGGACCTGGCCGCTACGCCGAGCAGGTACATACTCTCTGTGAAGGGCTTTGCCTTGTCGACCCCGACAACGCCGTTTCGTATCGTCAAAACGCCGCGGCGTACGTTGAAAAGATAAACCGGGCGGCTGACGGCTTACAATCCGCCGCCGACACCCTCCCGACCAAAAACGTGGTGCTGTTCCACGACTCGCTCGCCTATCTCGCGGACGAATTGGGGCTCACCGTCGTTGCCTCGCTCTCGGTCGGTGAAGACAGCGGCGTTCCCACCGACGAACTCGTGGAAGCCGCCGAAGAAATTCGTGAGGCGGGCGACGTGATTTTCCTTTACGACAGTCAATACGCGGATTTGTCCTACGATTCGCTTGCCAAAAACGCCAAACGGTACGTGTCGCTGACACTCGACTGCGCGACCACCGGCGACGATGACGCGAACGCGTGGCTTGCCGCGATGGAACATAACAAAACTGTACTTACGGGGGTGACGTTTTGAGTCACGGATGCGGATTACATTGCCTTAAAATCGAACATATTTCCGTAAAAGACGGGCAGGACGAGATTTTGCACGACGTGTGCCTGCACGCCCATTGCGGCGAACTGACCGCGATTATCGGGCGCAACGGCGCGGGCAAATCCACCCTGCTCAAAGCCATTTTGGGCGAGGTGAAACACGAGGGAACGGTCACGTTTTCCGGTCACAACGGCACGCCCACGCCGCACAAACCGACCATCGGCTACGTGCCGCAACACCTCGACATCGACAAAACCTCGCCCGCGACCGTATTCGATATGGCGCTGGCGTTTACCTCGCGCCGTCCGGCGTTTTTGCCGCCCAAAAAGGCGCAGGTGGAAGCGCTCCGCGCCCATTTTGACCGCTTCGGCGCGGGGGATTTGCTCGAAAAACGCGCCGGCGTGCTGTCGGGCGGCGAACTGCAGCGCGTACTGCTCGCCATCGCCACCGTTCCCGCGCCCGACCTGCTGATTTTGGACGAGCCGGTGTCCGGCGTGGATGCGGCGGGGCTTGACCGCTTTTACGGTATGGTCGAGGAACTGCGCCGCACCGACGATATGGTGATGCTGCTCGTCTCGCACGACCTCGATTTCGTAAAACGCGCCGCCGGACGGGTGGTGCTTCTCGACAAAACGGTGGAAGCGGTGGGAACGCCGGAGGAAGTTTACGCCTCCGAAGCATTCCAAGCCGCGTTCCCGAAAGGAGGCGCGTAAAATGGACGTTTTTGCTTCCTTTTTCGACTACGGATTCTTAAAAACCGCGCTGTTTGCGGTGCTTCTCATTATGCCGCTGTTCTCCCTGCTCGGGACGATGGTGGTCAACCGCGGGATGGCGTTTTTCTCGGATGCGCTCGGCCACTCGGCGCTCACCGGTATGGGTATCGGCGTGCTGTGCGGGCTGACCGACGTAACCCCCGCGATGCTGATTTTCGCCGTGCTGTTCGCGCTCGGACTGAACGCCGTGCGCCATTCCCGCGCCGCCTCGACCGACACGATTATCGGCGTGTTTTCGTCCTGCGGCGTGGCGCTCGGTCTTGTGTTGCTCTCGCGCGGCAGTTTCGCCAAATACCAAACGATTTTAATCGGCGATATCTTGAACGTCACCGCAACCGATTTGTGGATGCTCGGCGGCGCGCTCGTGGCGATGGTCGCCGTGTGGCTTCTCTGCTTCAACGGCTTCCACGCGGTGGCGATTTCCCCCGCCCTCGCCCGCAGTAAAGGCATCTCCGTGCGGTTTTACGACAACCTCTTTGTGGTCGTCACCGCCGTGACGGTCATGCTCTCCATCCGTATTGTGGGCCTGCTTCTCATCAACGCGATGCTCATTCTCCCCGCCGCGGCGGCACGCAACGTCGCCCGCAATATGCGCGGGTATCACGGCTACGCCCTGCTGTTCGGGCTGTTCTCGGGTGTTGTCGGGTTGTTCCTCTCGTATTTCCACGCAGCGGCGGCCGGCCCGATGATTGTCCTCGTTGCGGCGGTCGTCTTCTTCGGCACCTATTTCATCGGCAAAAGCGAACGGAATTAACGGCTTTTGCACCCCGCAAAATAACACTTGACCCCCCCCCCCGAAAAATTTGGTATACTACCCAATAGATTCCACGTGTGAAACGTTATGGTAATAGAACCCGCGTTTATGTAG
>JAKSPN010000052.1 GCA_024404755.1 Clostridia bacterium
TGTTTTTTCGGCTTTTGCGGCGACGATTTCGCCGTTTTCGCGGTTTTCACCCCGTCCGCCGCATTCTGTTTTTTCGCGGGCTTTTTCGCGGGGGTTTGTTTTTGCTGTTCGGACGGTTTCGTCCGCTGGTTTTGCTGTTTTTTCAACGAATTTCCTCCTAATACTTGTAAAAAAGACAAATAGTCCTATAAATTACGCAAACACACAAATTAGTATATTCCATTTTTGCCCTTTTGTCAATCGAAACTCTGTCGAAACGCGCCGCAAGACAAATTTTTTTACATTCCCCCCTTGTATGTGGGGAAATTTTTGGTATAATGGAGTGGAAAAAACCGACAATAAGGAGGCGGCTCGTTTGAAACACGTGGATTTGTTTACCGACGGCGCTTGTTCCGGCAACCCCGGTCCCGGCGGCTACGGCACGATTTTGCGCTATAACGGCAACGAAAAAGAGATGTCCGACGGCGAGGAATCGACCACCAATAACCGGATGGAACTGACCGCCGTGATTGTGGGGCTCGCCGCGCTCAAAGAAACCTGCGACGTCACCGTGTACAGCGACTCGAAATACGTGGTGGACGCTATCCAAAAAGGATGGGCGCGCAGTTGGAAGAAAAACGGTTGGCGCAAAGCCGACAAAAAGCCCGCCCTCAACGCGGATTTGTGGGACAAACTGCTCACCCTCCTCGACATCCACGAGGTGCGCTTCGTGTGGCTGAAAGGGCACGACGGCCATCCCGAAAACGAACGCTGTGACCGTTTGGCGGTGGCGGCGTACCAAAAATTCTTGCAAAAACCGTAATTTTTTGCGCCGAAGGTATTGCAATTTCTACCAAATTGGTGTATATTATCTTTCGGTAAAAATTCCCCTACGAAACGAGATGACACTATGGCAAAAATGATTTATGCCGACAACGCCGCCACCACGCGGTTGTTGCCGGAAGTTTTGGATGCGATGATGCCGTATTTGACCGAAGAATACGGCAACGCCTCTTCCCTTTACGGCTTCGGCCAGACCTCCCGCTACGCGATTGCGGATGCGCGCGAGGACATCGCAAACTGCCTCGGCTGCCTTGCGAGCGAAGTGTATTTCACTTCCGGCGGCAGCGAGGCGGACAACTGGGCGATTAAAATGGTTGCCGCCGAACTGGCGAAAAAAGGCAAAAAGCATTTGATCTCCACCGCGTTCGAGCATCACGCCGTGCTGCACACGCTCAAAGCGCTCGAAAAACAGGGCTTTGAGGTAACGCTTCTCCCCGTTTACGACAACGGTGTTGTGCGGGTGGAAGACGTGAAAAACGCCATCCGCGAGGATACGGCGCTTGTGTCCGTGATGTTTGCGAACAACGAAATCGGCACGGTACAGCCCATTGCCGAAATCGGCGCGGTCTGCCGCGAGGCGGGCGTGCTGTTCCATACCGATGCGGTGCAAGCGGTCGGCCACTTGCCGATCAATTTCAAAGAGATGAATATCGATTTGCTCTCCCTTTCCGCCCACAAATTCCACGGGCCGAAAGGCATGGGTGCTCTGCTCTGCCGCCGCGGATTGCGCTTCGGCAATCTCATTGACGGCGGCGCACAAGAGCGCAACCGCCGCGCCGGAACGGAAAACACCGCCGGCATCATCGGCACGGCGACCGCGATGAAACTCGCGTGCGCCAAACTGGATACGGTCACGCCGCTGATTCAAGCCAAGCGCGACCGCCTGATTGCCGGTCTTTCGCAAATTTCCCACAGCCGCTTAAACGGCGATGCGGAGAAACGCCTGCCGGGCAACGTCAATATGAGTTTCGAGGGTGTCGAGGGCGAATCCCTCCTCCTCTACCTCGATGCGAAAGGCATCTGCGCCTCCTCCGGCTCGGCGTGCACCTCCGGCTCGCTCGACCCGAGTCACGTGCTGTTGTCCATCGGACTCAAACACGAAGTCGCCCACGGCTCGCTGCGCCTCACGATTGACGAGGACACGACCGACGACGATATCGACACGATTCTTAAAGCCGTTCCCGAAGTGGTGGATCGCCTGCGCGCGATGTCGCCGCTGTGGGAAGACATGATGAAACGAGAGAAAGAAGGAAACTGAAATGGCCTCTGTTTACAGCGAAAAAGTAATGGATCACTTCACGAATCCCCGCAACGTCGGCGAAATCGCGGACGCGAACGGTGTCGGTGAAGTGGGCAACGCCGTGTGCGGCGATATTATGAAAATGTACATCAAAGTGGAAAACGACGTCATCGTGGACGTGAAGTTTAAGACGTTCGGCTGCGGCTCCGCGATTGCCACCAGTTCGATGGCGACCGAGCTCATTAAAGGCAAACCGCTTTCCGAAGCGCTGAAACTCACGAACAAAGCCGTTGTCGAAGCGCTCGACGGTCTGCCGGCGCACAAAATCCACTGCTCGGTTTTGGCCGAGCAAGCGATTAAAGCCGCGATTGCCGACTATTACACCCGCCTCGGCATCGACCCCACCCCGTTTGTGGGCGAACTTCACGACTCCTGCGACGGCGGCTGCTGCCACGAACATTAAGAGAAAAACAATGAAAAAGAAATCGGCAAAAAAAGTTCTTCGAATAGCGAGTATCGCGGTAATCGGCTTGTGTTTACTGGCTGTGCTCGGTGTGCTTGCCGCAAATTGGCGTGTGCTTGCCGCCACAAAAGACTACATCCTCCCCGAATCCGAATTGAAAACTCTGGAAAACGTGGATTGTGTTCTCGTTCTTGGTTGCGGTGTACACGACGACGGTTCTCCCTCGAATATGCTTGCCGACAGAATCGCGGTCGGTGTACACGTGTATGAAACCGGAATTACCGACCGACTGCTGATGTCCGGTGACCACGGTAGCGAGAACTACGACGAAGTAAACGCGATGAAATCCGTTGCGGTACAATCCGGCATTTCGCCCGACAACGTGTTTTGCGACCACGCCGGTTTCTCTACGTACGAGAGTATGTATCGTGCAAAAGATATTTTTGAAATAAAGAAAGTCATCATCGTCACCCAAGGATACCACTTACCGCGTGCCGTTTATGACGCACGGCGGCTTGGCATTGATGCTTACGGTGTATCCGCAGACGAGCGTGTTTATGCCGGACAGGAAATGCGCGACGTGCGCGAAGTAGTGGCACGAGCGAAAGACTTTTTGTGGTGCATTTTCAAGCCGGAGCCGACGTATCGCGGCGAAAAAATCCCGATAACGGCTAACGGCAGTTTGACCGACGGATAAAAATCAAACCCAAGACGAAAACCCGCAACCAATCGGTTGCGGGTTTTTCTTATACTCTTTTGTCCAAAATTTCGCGGTATTTTTCGTAAAATTCCGGGAACGTGCCGTCGTCTAAACTATCACGAATTTTCTCCATCAGCGTATTGTAAAAATAGAGGTTGTGGGTCACGCACAGCCGCATCGCAAGCATCTCGTTGGCTTTGAAAAGGTGGCGGATATACGCGCGCGAATGGCGGCGGCAGGTCGGGCAATCGCATTCCTCGTCAATCGGAAGCAGGTCGCGCTCGTACTTTTCGTTCAGCATATTGCGCCGTCCACTCCACGTAAACACGTGCCCGTGCCGCGCGTTGCGGGCGGGCATCACGCAATCGAACAAATCGACACCGCGAAACACGCCTTCTAAGATGTTGACCGGCGTGCCGACACCCATCAGATACCGCGGTTTGTCGGTCGGCATAAACGGCTCAACCGCCTCAATCACACGGTACATTTCCTCGGTCGGCTCGCCGACGGCCAAACCGCCGATAGCGTAGCCGTCAAGCCCCATTGCGGCGATTTCTTTCATATGCGCCACGCGCAAATCGTCATAGGTACACCCTTGGTTGATGCCGAACAGCATCTGCTGTTTATTAATCGCATCACCGGCGTTTAAGCGTGCCATTTCCTTTTGGCAGCGGTCGAGCCAGCGGGTCGTGCGGGCGCAAGACTGGGCGGCGTAGTCGTAAGCGGCGGGGTTTTCGACACATTCGTCGAACGCCATCGCAATGGTCGAGCCGAGATTCGACTGGATTTGCATACTCTCCTCCGGCCCGATGAACAGTTTTCGTCCGTCCACGTGGGATTGGAAGGTCACGCCCTCTTCCTTGATTTTGCGAAGACCGGCAAGCGAGAACACCTGAAACCCGCCGCTGTCGGTGAGAATGGGCCCCGTCCAGCCGGAAAACTTGTGCAAGCCGCCGAGGTCGCGCACGAGTTCGTCGCCGGGGCGCACGTGCAAATGGTAGGTGTTCGACAGCATCACTTGGCACTTGATTTGGCGCAAATCCTCGGTATCGAGTGCGCCTTTGATTGCGCCGCAGGTGGCGACGTTCATAAATGCCGGCGTTTGCACCGTTCCGTGGGGCGTTTCAAACGTGCCGCGGCGGGCGTTGCCGATGATTTTCTTGATTTCCATAGAAATTTCCTCGTTTTTATATGTAAAGTGGTTATACTTTACAGAATAAGCATCGCATCGCCGAAGCTGAAAAAGCGGTATTCTTCCTCAACGGCGTGTTTATAGGCGTTCATCGTGCGGTCGTACCCCGCAAACGCGGACACGAGCATAATGAGCGTGCTCTCCGGCAGGTGGAAGTTCGTGAGCAACCCGTCCAGCACGGAAAACTCGTAACCGGGATAGATGAAAATCTCCGTAAACCCTTCTGCGGGCTCGATTTTTCCATTTTTCATCCCGATGCTCTCGAGCGTGCGGCAAGAGGTCGTTCCGACCGCAATCACCCGCCCTCCGCGCGCTTTGGTGCGGTTGATGAGGTCGGCGGTCTCGGCGGAGAGTTCGTAATGCTCGCTGTGCATCTTGTGATCTGTAATGTCATCTACCTTTACAGGCAAAAACGTCCCCAACCCGACGTGCAACGTGACAAATCCGATATCCACACCCATTTTTTTGATGGATTCGAGCCGTTCGGGGGTAAAATGGAGGCCTGCCGTCGGCGCGGCGGCCGAGCCGAGTTCACGGGAATAGACGGTTTGGTAACGCTCTTTGTCCTGCAACTTTTCTTTGATATACGGCGGCAGCGGCATTTGACCGATTTCTTCCAAAAGCGCATAAAAGTTGTTGCCCTCATACGAAAATTGCACCACGCGCTCTGCCCCGTCCGCCTCGCAGACGGTAGCGCGGAGTTTTCCCTCGCCGAAGACGAGCGTATCCCCTTCTTTGATGCGTTTTCCGGGGCGAGCAAGCGTTTGCCACTTGTCGTTGCCAAGCGGTTTTAACAAAAGCAGTTCCACCCGCGCGCCGGTGGATTCACGGTGGCCGTAAAGCCGCGCGGGAATCACACGGCTGTCGTTGAGAATCAGCGTGTCACCGGGTCTTAAATACTGCTCGATATCATAAAAATAAGTATCCGTCAGCGTATCCTCTTCGCGGTTCATCACAAGCAGGCGACTGTGGTCGCGCGGCTCGATGGGCGTTTGGGCGATACGTTCGGGGGGTAATTCATAAAAAAAGTCGCTGGTTTTCACGGTTTTTGCCTCTCTTTTTCGGTGGTTTCTTCTATTGTACCGCATCTTTTCGCATTTTGCAAATTTATTTTTCAGAAAACGCGGAATTGCTTGACAAATCAAGGTTTCGGGTGGTATTATAACGAGGTATGAAATTTATATTTATGCGCGTACCCGCGCGCGTAATAAAAGGAGTGTTCTCTTATGAATTACAAAGTTGGTATTATCGGTTGCACCGGTATGGTCGGTCAGCGCTTTGCGACGTTGCTCGAAAACCATCCGTGGTTTACGGTGACCGCCCTCGCGGCGAGCCCCCGTTCCGCCGGCAAAACCTATAAAGAAGCCCTCGGCGGCCGCTGGGTGATGAAAACTCCCCTGCCCGCGTCGATGGCGGATATGATTGTGATGGACGCTTCCGACGTGGAAGCCGTCGCCTCGAAAGTGGACTTCGTGTTCTGCGCCGTGGATATGAAAAAAGATGAAATCCGCGCTCTCGAAGAAGCGTATGCCAAAGCGGAATGCCCCGTTGTTTCGAACAACAGCGCCAACCGCGGCACGCCGGACGTGCCGATGGTTGTGCCGGAACTGAACGCCGACCACATCAAAATCATCGAGGCGCAGCGTAAACGCCTCGGCACCAAACGCGGCTTTATCGCCGTGAAATCCAACTGCTCGCTGCAAAGCTACGTGCCGGCGCTGTTCCCGCTGTCGAAATTCGGCGTGAAAGAAGCCGCCGTCTGCACCTATCAGGCGATTTCCGGCGCGGGCAAAACCTTTGAGCGCTGGCCCGAAATGATTGACAACGTCATCCCCTACATCGGCGGCGAGGAAGAAAAATCCGAGCAAGAGCCGCTGAAAATCTGGGGTAAAATCGAGGGTGACAAAATCGTCCCCGCGACTTCCCCCGCGTTTACCGCGCAATGCCTGCGCGTTCCGGTGACCGACGGTCACTTTGCCGCGGTGTTCGTGCGCTTTGAAAACAAACCCACCAAAGAAGAAATCCTCGACACGTGGAAAAACTTCAGCGGCCGCGCCCAGGAACTCAACCTGCCGAGCGCGCCGAAACAGTTCCTCCACTATTTCGAGGAAGATAATATGCCCCAGACCAACCTCCACCGCGACCTCGAAGGCGGTATGGCGATTTCGCTCGGCCGTCTGCGCGAGGACAGCCAGTACGACTACAAATTCGTCGGTCTGTCCCACAACACCCTGCGCGGCGCGGCCGGCGGTGCGGTGCTTTTGGCGGAACTCCTTTGCGCCGAGCATTATATCTAATCGAGACACAAGCCGTATTCACAACCATTTGAAACGGAGGAATTCTTATGTCGAAACAAGCGATTTTTACCGGTGCCGGTGTCGCGATTGTCACCCCGATGAAAGCGGACGGCTCGGTTGACCTCGAACTCTATCGCGAACTGGTCGAAGACCAGATTCAAAACGGCACCGATGCCATCATCACCTGCGGCACGACCGGCGAGTCCTCGACCCTTGATGACGAGGAGCATATCGCCGTGATGCGCGCCGCGGTGGAACAGGCAAACGGCCGCGTTCCGGTTATCGCGGGCACCGGCTCAAACGATACCGCTTACGGTATCCACCTCTCGCAGGAAGCCAAAGAGATGGGCGCGGATGCGCTGCTGCTCGTCACCCCCTACTACAACAAAACCTCGCAGGCGGGTCTTATCGCGCACTACGAAAAGACCGTCAACGAGGTCAAAATGCCCACCATTCTCTACAACGTGCCTTCCCGTACCGGTGTGAACATCAACGTGGACACCGTCGTGGAACTCGCGAAAAACCCGTATATCGTGGGTCTTAAACAAGCGAACGCCAACCTCGCTTCGGTCGCGGAAATCGCGTCCCGCTGCGATATCGACATCTACTCCGGCAACGACAACGAAATCGTCGCCATGCTCGCGCTGGGCGCCAAAGGCGTTATCTCCGTTTTGTCCAACGTCATCCCGCGCGAGACCCACGAAATCTGCGCCAAATGGTTTGAGGGCAAGCCGGACGAAAGCCGCGATTTGCAACTGAAATACCTCGAACTCGCGAACACCCTGTTCTGCGACGTCAACCCCATTCCGGTCAAAGAAGCCATGAATATGATGGGCTGGAACGTCGGCGACGTGCGTCTGCCCCTCGTCGGGCTGAACGATGCGAACAAAGCGAAACTCCGTGCCGTTCTCGACAAATACGGCCTGCTGAAAGCGTAATTTTCTAAACGAAAGGACGTAGGAATATGCGGATTCTTCTTTGCGGTTGTAACGGCAAAATGGGCCGTGTGGTCACGAATCTCGCCGCCGCGCGGTGTGACTGCGACGTGGTCGCGGGCGTGGATTTGAACGTGGAAAGCCACGCGGGATTCCCCGTGTTTGCCAACCCCGACAACTGCGCCGTCGAAGCGGACGTCATCATCGACTTCTCCCACCCGAGTGGGCTTCCGGCGATTGTGCGGTATGCGCGGGCGAAAAAATTGCCGATTGTGGTCGCCACCACCGGTCTTTCGGAAACGGACGAACAACTGCTCAAAGACGCGTCGGCGGAAATCGCGGTGTTCAAAAGCGCCAATATGTCGCTCGGTATCAGCGTGCTGACCGAGTTGTGCAAGGTCGCCGCCGGTATCCTCGGCGAGGGTTTTGACGTGGAAATCGTCGAAAAACACCACAACCAAAAGGTGGATGCCCCGTCCGGCACGGCGCTGCTGCTCGGTAAAGCCGTTTCGGAAGCGCTGCCCTACGAGCCGATTCCCACCTTTGACCGCCACTCCGTGCGCCAAAAACGCGCGCCGCACGAAATCGGTTACTCCGCCGTGCGCGGCGGCACGATCGTCGGCGAGCATGACGTGATGTTCTGCGGCCACGACGAGGTGATTACCCTCTCCCACTCCGCGCAATCGAAAGAATCTTTTGCAAGCGGCGCTCTCTCCGCCGCGGAATTCCTCACGAAACAACCCGCCGGCTTCTACACGATGGCCGACCTCGTTCACGTGGGAATTTAAGATTTTTTGCATGAAAAAAGACCTCCGATTTTCGGAGGTCTTTTCTTTTTATTTTTACACGAACAATCCGGCTAAATGCTGGCGGAGCATCAACACGTCTTTCATATTCACTTCGCCGTCACCGTTGCAGTCCGCGCCGGCGGAAAGAGCGCTCTCCGTTCCATCCGCCAACGCTTTGCGAAGCGCCAGCACGTCTTTTAAGTTACGCACACCGTCGCCGTTGGCATCGCCACTCATCGCCGCCGGAATGACCTCGCCGGTGTCGAGCAGATGGCACTCGATATTGTGGGTTTTGGCGTATTCCTCGGCGTACGAGCCGGAATAGCAGTAGATGCTCACGTCCGC
>JAKSPN010000053.1 GCA_024404755.1 Clostridia bacterium
TCGGTGGTAATGCGGATGCATTCTTTATCGGTGAATTCCAATTCGCCGGCTTTTTCGTCGAAGTAGTAGTGCGAGTTGTAGTCGAACATACTATCGCTGTCCTCCACGTCGTAACGATTGCCGAGTTTTTCGATGCAGATGCATTTGACCTCGTCCGCTTTCGGCACGTCGTTTAAGAGAATGCCGTAGAACCCCTTGGAGAGGAACACGCCGGCGATACACGCCACCGCAACGATAAGCAGGCCGGGGATGATTTTCACCATATAGCGCACCGTGCGGGTGGAGAGCAGTTCGTACATAAAGTAGACGATGATGGCGACGATATAGCCGATCACGTAAAGCAGAATTTCATCCGGCGTGGTGGGCGGTTCACTGACAAACAGAAGCGTCAGCGGGAACGCCACGGCGCAGGTCAGCACAATGCGGTGGAACGCTTGTATTTTGCGGGAGGGGGCGGGGTTGCCTGCCGCCTCGCTCGGACGGCGCTTGAAGAGGAACAAACCGAGCGCGAAATAGAGCAGCGCCAACACCGCGGTATACAGAAGCGCCCAGCCGTTAAAGGGATACAGTCCGGCGTCACCGGCGCCGTTCGTGCCCGCGCCGAAGAAGAGGTTAAACAGCATATTGAACGGCCCGAACGGGAACGAAAGCGACGACGCGGGGATGATGTCGTAGGAGAACGCGGCGTTGACAATCGTCATAAAGAAGCGGGGGAGGAAGAGGATTAAAAGCGCCACGATGCCGTTCGAGAACAGCGTGCCGGTGACGGTCATGGCGAGGAAAATCGCCGAGATGATGAGCGCCGACAACACGATGACGTTGAGCATACCGGACAACAAAAGCCCCATATCCAAGGTAAAGTGCTTAAAGAGGAAGAAACGGTAAAGCATCGCGCCGCAGAGGGTCGGCACCACCGCGTAAATCACAATCCACGTGAAAATCGCGGCGAGGAACGAAATCGCCACGCATTGGCGCGGTTGCGGAATCGCGTGGTAGAAGTCGCTTTGGTTGCGACGGTTGAGGAAGTTGAAGAGCACAAGCGTCATAAGCGGCGCACAAACCAAAAAGGTCATAACGAGCAGCGGGTTGATTTGCATCGGCTCGGCGACGTTTTGCCCGAGTCGCGGGTTTTGTCCCGCCTCGATGCAACTTTCGGCACAACTGATGCCGAGCGCAATAAACATAAATACAAGCGGCACAATGGCGCACACGCGGATTTGGTGAAGCGCCTCGCGGTAGAGCTTGAACGAGAAAATACTGTTCTTTTTCATTTTATTGCGCCTCCTTTTCGAGCACTTCTTGGAACGAATAGCCGAGGTTCGCCATCTCGAAGGTAAAGACTTCTTCAAGCGTCAGCGGCAACACGTCGAGGAGAACGGGGTTCATCGTCTGCAAGCGACTGACGATTTCGTCGCGGTTGCCGCGGATGATGAGACTGAACACCGAGCCGAGTTGTTTGCATTGGGCGACGTTGATGCCGTCGAACGCATCCGGCGCGGGCGGCGCGGAAAACGCGATTTGCACCTTGAAAAGCGAGGTTTTGAGGTTTTGTACGTCGCTTTGCAGCACCAGACCGCCTAAGTGGAGGAGCGCCAACTGGTCGCACACGTCTTCGAGTTCGCGCAACGAGTGGGACGTGATAATCGCGGTGGCGCCGCGCTCGGCCACGTCGTTGTAGATAAGTCCTTTTACGAGCCCGCGCATGACGGGGTCGAGCCCGTCGAACGTCTCGTCAAAGAAGAGGTAGTCGGGGCGGCAGGACAGCGCGAGCAAAATCGCCGCCTGACGGCGCATACCTTTCGAGAAATGCTGGATGGGCTTTTTGGGGTTTAACCCGAACGATTGCAGAAGGTAGTTAAAGCGCTCGTCGTCAAAGTTCGGGTAAATCGCGCGGTAGAGGTCGCGCATACGGAAAATGGACGCGCCCTGCAAGAAAAACAGGTCGTCGGACACAAAGGCGATACGGGATTTGACCGCGGGGTTTTCGAACACGTCCTCGCCGTCGATTTTAATGGTGCCCTGTTCGCCCTTGTACACGCCGGAAATCAGGCGCAAAAAGGTGGATTTGCCCGCGCCGTTCGAGCCGACCATACCGTAAACGCATCCGCTGGGGATGGTGCAGGTCACGTTGTCAAGCGCGGTGAAATCGCTGAATTTTTTGGTTAAATTGGTGACTTCAATCATACGTCACACTCTCCTTTCAAAGACGTTGCGGCGAGAGTATCAAGCCGCCCACACAGTTCTTCTTTTTCGATACCCGCCAAAAGCAGTTCCCGAACGAGGGTGTCAAACGCATCGAGCTGACTGCGTTTTGTCTGGCAAAGCAGGTCGTAGGCCGCGGGGGAAATGAAGTTGCCTTTGCCGGGGGCGGCTTGGATAATGCCGCGCCGGTCGAGTTCGATATACGCTTTTTGGATGGTGTTGGGGTTGATGGACAGCGTAACGGCCAACGACCGCACCGACGGCATCTGGTCGCCGGCTTTTAAGCTGCCGGTCAGCACCAACGTCTCCGTCTGCTCGACGATTTGCTCGTAGACCGGCTGGCGGGAGAGGGGTTCAATCCGAAACATAGTGCATCTCCTTTCATCATTTTTGGTGTTTAACTGTATTATCACGAATAGTACACCTATACACTACCACCGTTTTAGGCGGTTGTCAAGCGTTTTTTGTAAAAAAATTGAAAAAAGAGGGCTTGCCAAACAGGGGAAAATGGGGTATACTAATAGGGTAATAAACGATAAAGGAGAGACAACAATGTCGATTACCAAAGATATGTTCATCGGCGAAATTTTGGATGCCTATCCCGAAACCGCGCCCGGTTTCGTGGCGATGGGAATGCATTGTCTGCATTGCCCGTCCGCCCGCGGCGAAACGCTGGCGGAGGCGTGCGCTGTCCACGGTGTGGATGCGGACGAAATGCTCAAAAAACTCGAAGCGATGGTGAAATAAGAAAAGCGGAGTGAGATACTCACTCCGCTTTTTTAAGAGGAAAGGGGTGATCGCGTGGCGACACTCACAGCGCGACTTCACTTGGTCGCCTCGTTCGTGCGGCAAGGCGCACGGCTTGCGGATATCGGCACGGATCACGCCTATCTGCCGGTGGAACTTGTGAAAAGCGGCGTGTGCAAAAGCGCGCTCGCGTGCGATTTGCGCAAAGGCCCGCTTGAAAACGCCAAAGCCCACGTACAAAGCGCGGGACTTGCGGACAAAATCGAATGCCGCCTCGGGGACGGGTTGTCGCCCGTCGAAGCGGGGGAAGCGGACGATTTTGTGCTCGCCGGTATGGGCGGTGAGACGATTGCTGCGATTTTAGCGGCGTGCCCGTTTATTTGTGACCCCGCGTTGCGCGTGATTGCCCAGCCGATGACCCATCCGGAGGATTTGCGCCGCTTTTTGTGGGATAACGGGTTTGCCATTCGCGCGGAAACCGCCGTCGCGGAAGACGATAAAGCGTATCTCGTCCTCTGCGCGGAGTATACGGGCGAAAACACGCCCGCCACCGCCGCCGACTGCTTTGTCGGCAACGTCACGCCGTCGGAGGCGGCAAAACGGTATCAGGAAAAACGGTTGTTTGCCGCCGAAAAACGGCTTGCGGGGCTTGAAATCGCGGGCGGCGCGGCAGAAGAACTTGACACGTTGCGGGAGATTGTTGCCCGCTTAAAGGAGGAAATCGGATGAAAACGGTAGACGAGATTTTGACGGTGCTGGACGAAATGGCGCCCCTCTCCACCGCGGAGGAATGGGATAACGCCGGCTTTCAGGTGGGCGATTTGGAAGCGAACGTCAAAAAGGCGCTCGTGTGCCTCGACGTGACCGAGGCGGCGCTCGAAGAAGCGCAGAAAATCGGCGCGGAATTGATTATCAGCCACCATCCGCTGCTGTTTACGCCGCTGTCCGACCTGCCTGCCGACCATCTCATCTATAAACTCGCGGTGGCGGGGATTTCCAACATCGCGATGCACACGAATTTGGATAAAGCGCAGGGCGGGGTGAACGATTGCCTCGCCGCCGCGCTCGGTTTAACCGATTTGCGCGAGGCGTACGGGCTCGGACGGGTCGGCACGCTCGAAACCGCGCTTTCACCGAAAGAATTTGCTGTAAAGGTAAAAACCTTGCTCGGCACGGCGGTGCGCCTAAAAGAGGGAAGCCGCGCGGTTAAAACCGTGGGGCTGCTCGGCGGCGCCGGCGGCGACGTGTTGGAAGGCGACGAGGTCGCCGCCGCGGATGCGTTCGTCACCGGCGAAATCAAGCACCACCAATGGCTGGCCGCGCCCGACGTTACGGTGGTGGATGCGGGGCATTACGCTACGGAAAACGTGGTGGTCGAGCCGCTTTGCGCGGCGCTTTCGGCAAAACTGCCGGACGTGGAGTTTCTCCCGTTCCTCGCCACCGCCCCTTATGAAACGATTTAACTGTAAAGCGAAATCGCTTTACATAAAAAGGAGATCGCCATGGCATTAGACGGCGCATTTTTGCGGGCGCTTTCCCGCGAACTGACCGAAAAGTTAATCGACGCGCGCGTCGATAAGATTCACCAACCCCAAAAAGAGGAGTTGGTCTTTTGCCTGCGCGGAAAAAGCGGCGTGCAAAAGTTGTTGTTTTCCGTCCGCGTGCAGTCGCCGCGGGTACATCTGACCGAAAACGTGCCGGAAAACCCCGCCTCGCCGCCGATGTTTTGTATGCTTTTGCGCAAACACCTGCAAGGCGCAAAACTCGTCGCGGTGCGCCAAACGGGGTTTGAACGCGCGCTCTTTTTCGATTTTGCCACCCGCAACGAGATGGGCGATCCCGTTACGCTCACGCTCGCGTGCGAGATGATGGGGCGCAACAGCAATTTGGTACTGTTTAACGCGGAGTCGAAAAAAATCGTCGATGCGGTGCGCCGTGTGGATTTTGAAACGTCCGAATCCCGCCCGATTTTGCCGGGAACAACCTACTTGCCGCCGCCGACGATGGCGGGCAAACTCGACGTGGGCGAGGCGGAGGTATCTACCCTTATTGACCGCCTCAAAACCGGTGCGGACGGGGCGCTGTGCGATACGCTTCTTGCGGCAACGCAGGGACTGTCGCCGCTTCTTTGCCGCGAGGCCGCCAAGGTTTCGACCGGCGCGCCCGATACGCCGCTGTCGCTTTTGACCGACGAACAATGGGCGAAACTCGCCGTTTATCTCGAAAAAGTGCGCGAAACCGCACTTTGCGGTGCGCCGCGGCCGTATCTTCTCTATACACCCGACGGTGCGCCGCTCGAATTCTCGTTTTTGCCGGTGACCCAGTACGGGCTGTCCGCGACGGGGCGGGAACTGCCGTCGCTGTCGGCGCTGCTCGATGCGTTTTATGCCGAAAAGGATGAAGCGGAGCGCTTGCGCGCCGCTTCCCGCGATTTAACGAAGTTATTGAACCAAAACCGCGAGCGCGTAACGCGCAAAATCGCCCGCCAGCGCGAGGAACTTTCGGCTTCGGAAAAACGCGAGCAAAAGCGGCTGTACGGCGACCTCATCAACGCCAATTTGGGCGTTATCCCGAAAGGCGCTTCCTCCGCCGAGGTGGTCAACTACTACGACGAGGCGTGTGGAACAATCACCATTCCGCTTGACCCCGCCAAAACGCCCGCGCAAAACGCGCAAAAATACTATAAAGACTACCGCAAAGCCCAAACCGCCGCCGTCGTGCTGCAAGAGCAAATCGCGGCGGGCGAGGAGGAGCAACTGTATTTCGAAACGGTGGCGGATGCGCTCTCCCGCGCGGGCTCGGTGCGCGAAATCGGCGAACTGCGCGAGGAACTTGCCTCCGGCGGCTATATTCGCCTGCCGCGCGGCAAGCAGAAAGCACCCGCGGCGCTTCCGCCGATGGAATTTGTGTCTTCCGACGGGTTTACGGTGTACGTCGGGCGCAACAACCGCCAAAACGACCTGCTGACCTTAAAAACCGCGCGCGGGCGGGACACGTGGCTTCACGTCAAAAACATCCCCGGCTCGCACGTGATTATCGTCTGCAACGGGCAACCGCTGCCCGACCGCACGGTGACCGAAGCGGCGCTGCTTGCGGCGTTTTACTCGAAAGCCAGCGGCAGCGCACAGGTGCCGGTGGACTTCACCGAGGTGCGCCACGTCCGCAAACCCGCGGGCGCAAAACCCGGCCGCGTGATTTACGACCACCAGCAGACTGTCTACGTTACGCCGGACGAAAAAATAGTGGCAAAACTTCAAAAAACACCTTGAATTTCGCCACAAGATGGTGTATACTATTGGTCGAATGATAACAACGGAGGGTATATACAATGATTGCTTTGGCTTGCGACCACGCGGCGCTCGAAATGAAACAGATGATTAAAAACCTGCTCAACGAAATGGGGCTTGAATACCACGACTACGGCACGTTTACCGAGGACAGTTGCGACTATCCGATTTTTGCCGCCCGCGCCGCCGGCGCTGTGGCGAACGGCGAATGTGACCGCGCGATCGTGATTTGCGGCACCGGCATCGGGATGTCTATCGCCGCCAACAAGGTGAAAGGCGTGCGCTGCGCCCTTTGCGGCGACGTGTATTCGGCGGAGATGACCCGCCGCCACAACGACAGTAACGTCTTGGCGCTCGGCGCGCGCGTGACCGGTATCGAGGTCGCGCGGCTGATTGCCAAAACCTGGCTTTCCACCGAGTTTGAGGGTGGCCGCCACGCCCGCCGCGTGGAACTGATTTCCAAAATCGAAGCCGGCGAGAATTTGGGCTAACCGAAACAGAAAAAGCGAAACCCCCGACCACGTGGTCGGGGGTTTTGTGTTTTCACAAGAAAATAAAGTATTTAGAACAATCCCGAACTAATGTGAAAACTGAAACCGAGAGCTCCGAAATCTACGCCGCATCCGTCGATTAGAAACACAATCAGAAGAATCAGGATGATCCCCGAAAAAAACAATTTCCAATACAATTTTGTTTTACGTGGCGTTTGATTCATCTTCATTCTCCCTACAAGTTTTTATTTTCTTTACAAGGAAAAGGATAAGAATCAACAGTGCCAGTTCGGCGGCAAGAGCCAAAACGGCGGTCAGTACCATTTGTTGCACAAGGGGTTGCTTGAGACCGTCCCACAGCGTGTTTTTGGCGGGGGTTACTACATTGTAAAAATACACGTAGTTCATAGTGGTGTCGCCGCTTATATAGGCGGTGTTGCCGATTTCTGCTTTTATGCGGTTGTATTCGCCTTCATCAAGAGAACTGAATACGAGATAATAGGGTGCCCATGTGTTGTGCTCCTTCGTCCACCGTTCGGCGTAAATATCGTCGCGCTCAATGGTGGGAGTGTAGACGTAAACGGTGTCATTTAGCGGTTCACCGAGAGCTTCGTCCATCGTTTGATGGCAAAACGGCAGGCGACGGTCGTTTTTCACGATACCGCAAACGGTAGCGTTGATTTGCGGCTCGTCTTTGCCGTGTTTCGCGTTGCTTTGGTCAATGGTGAGGGTCACCTTGTCGCCGACTTTGTATCCCGTGTTGTCCGACACAATAATCGGAATGGCTTCGTCTATCTTATACGTGCGAAACACGAACATTTCGCCGGCGGTCAGTTGCAAAAACCCTACTTTATCAAGTGCTTTGTTGTACTCAAACGATGCTACCGAATAGTGCGTTTCGTCGCCTTTTTGTACACTCTCAAACAGTTCGGTTTGCGGGAACGAATAAATTCCCAAAAAGTGCGGCTCGTCTTTGAGCGTTTCGTTGATAGCGGCAATCGTTTTTTCTTCGTCATCATAGGGAAGATAGGCGCACATCGCGTGGTTGGCAAGCGCGTTGGAGGTGACTCCAAAGCGGTCAATAGCGGTCTGTGTTTCGGTCTGCTGTTGATACAGCGGCAGGATAATCGCCGCCGCCGTTGCGGCACAGAGAACCGCAAGTGTCGCCACCACGGCAAGCGTGCGAACGGCCACCTTTTTTGCAATTGTTTTTTTGACTTTTTTGAATCCGTTGGCGGGAGAGGCATCGTCAGCAACGCCCGTTTGAATATCCTGCGCTTGACTGCCGACTAAGCGGCGGCAATGCTCACATTCGGCTAAATGCTCCCGAATATCAGCGGCGGTTTCGGGCTCGCAAAGGTCTTCGACGTACAACGGCAATAAGTCCCGCACAATATGACAGGTCAATTTCATACTGCTTCATCCTTTCGCAAAATGTCCACAAGTTTTGTTTTGGCGCGGAAATAGGTGACGCGTGCCCATGTTTCGCTTTGGTTTAGCAGTTGTCCGATTTCCTTAAACGTGAGTTCTCCCAGTATCCGAAGGGAAAACACTTCCTTGTAGGGCTCGGGGAGAGTGCGCATGGCTTTATGAATGCGCATCAACTGCTCACGGTCCTCGATGCCGTCCTCAACGCGACAGGGGGAAGATGCGGTGAAGTCGGTCAGAGAAGTGTGGTTGTTATCCCGCTTTTTGCGGTGGGAGTAAAAGAGGTTGCGAGCGATGGCGCAAAGCCACGTGTTTACAGAACAATCCCCTTTGAAGGTGTCTGCTTTTTCGATGGCGCGTAAAAACGTTTCTTGTGTCAGTTCCTCCGCAAGCGGCTTGTTGCCGCACAGCCGCAACAGATAGCGGTACACTTTGCCGGCGTATTGCGTGTACAGTTCGTCTATCGGTTGGATGCGCTCTCGCCTCCTTCTGCGATGTTAGACGTGTTTAGTATACCATTCGTTCCAA
>JAKSPN010000054.1 GCA_024404755.1 Clostridia bacterium
TGGTGCGCGAGACGGGACTTGAACCCGTACGTCGTCGACACACGCACCTCAAACGTGCCTGTCTGCCAGTTCCAGCACTCGCGCAAATGCAAGGTGTATTATAACACCCGATTTTCGGTCTGTCAAGCACTTTTTCCCTCTTTTTTCATAAAAATGATAAAAAAATTCCGAGGACGTACGTCCTCGGAATTTTTTGGCTTTCAAAAGTGACGGTTTACGCCATCGGGCTGCCGCATTCGGGGCAGAATTTCGCCGTGCCGTCGGTTTTCGCGCCGCATTTCGGGCACACACCCGCCGCCGGTTTCTTCGCACCGCACGCGGAGCAGAAGTTGCCGGTGTTCACTTGACCGCAAGAGCAGGTCCAGCCCGCCGCTTCCGGTTTTTTCGCGCCGCAGTTCGGGCAGAAGTTGCCGGTCGCCTCCGCGCCGCAAGCGCATTTCCACGCGCCCGCCGCCGGAGCCGCGGCCGCCGCCTGCTGATTTTGCTGGTTCATGGCATAGAGGTTGCCGGCGTTGATACCGGTGGCGTTCGCCGCCATACCCATACCCATAAAGCCCATCATCGCGCCGTTTTCGTTGGACGCGGCGGCTTTCATCGCTTCCGCCTGCGCACCGGTGAGCGTACCGGCAGCCATACCCGGGTCGCGAAGCATACCGGCCTGTTGCGCCTGTTTGAGCATCGCAGCATCTTCGTCGGTCAGCGTAATCGGGTTGAGCGCAATGGACACCACTTTAATACCGCGTTTTTCGAGCCAATCGCGGGTGAGTTCTTCGTTCATGAACTCGCACATCTCTTTGGTGTGGCCCATCAGTTGGTTCGGGCGCAGTTCCAAATCGGACATACGGCCGATAACCGGCATCAGCGCGCTGATGAACTCGGTTTTCAGTTGCTCGTCAATCTCCGAGCGTTTGTACTCCTGCTCGACGTTGCCGCAGACGTTCGTATAGAACAGAATCGGGTTTTCGAGCATATAGGAATACACACCGTTGCAGCGGAGGGACATATCGATATCGAGGCCGATTTTGCTGTCCACCACGCGGAACGGGATGGGCGTCGGCGTACCGAATTTGTTGTCGAGAATTTCTTTGGTGTTGAAGTAGTAAACGCGCTGATCCTTCGCGGTATCGCCGCCGAAGGTGAAACGTTTACCAATCGTCTTGAAGGTTTCGATAATGCTGTCACCGAGTTTGCCGGCGAAGATGCTCGGCTCGGTGGAGGTGTCGTAGGTGAATTCGCCCGGCTCGGCGCACACCTCGACAACTTTGCCCTGCTCGACGATAATCATGCACTGACCGTCGGCAACCGCGATGCCGGAGCCGTTCGAGATGATGTTGTCGTTGCCTCTCGTGTTGGAGGAACGACCGCCGATTTGTTTTTGACCTTTGGTCACCAGAACGTCTTTCGACAACGCATCGCAGTAGAAAAACTCTTTCCATTGGTCCGCGAGCACGCCGCCGGCCGCACCGGTGATGGCTTTAATAAGTCCCATAAGTAAAAATCCCCTTTCGATTATTAAATACTTATTTATAAAAAGGCATACGCCGTTTTACCGAAATACATCATCCGTTTTCTTGGAATACGGGTTTTTGTTCTCCGTTTGGGGTTGCGGCGCGTTTCCCACGCGGCAGGCAAGCCCCAACAGCCACACGGCGACCACGACCCATAAAAGCCACAGTCCCGCGGCAAGCGCCGCCCACCACAGCGACCAACCGAACGTAAAGTGGAACACGACGAGCAACACCGCCGGCAGTAACCACTCCAAATTGAGCGCCATCGTCAGCAACAGCGAGAGAAGAAACCCGCCTGCATTCGAGCGTCGGAACATACCGATTCCCCCATTCCTCGACAGTATAGCATATTTTTGAAAAAAACGCAAGAAAAAAATCCGCTTTCGGGTTTCCGAAAGCGGATTTTCGATGTGGTGCGGATAACAGGGGTCGAACCTGCACGCCTTGCGGCACCGGATCCTAAATCCGGCGCGTCTGCCAATTCCGCCATACCCGCATAGAGTTCGCGCAAGGCGAAAAACGCCTTGCGCGAAAAAATTCTTTAATGGGAAGTCTTAGCCGATGGCGGCCATACTCTGTTCGAGCAAGGCGAGTTTTTCCTGCAACCGCGCGGCCTGCTCACGAGCGCCGTTGACAACGGCTTCGGGGGCTTTGTCGGTAAACGCAGGATTGGCAAGACGGGCGTTCACGCCGTCCAGTTGTTTTTTGACGTTATCCATTTCTTTTTGCAGGCGTTTTTTCTCCTGCTCGGTGTCAACGAGTTCCGCCAGCGGAATCTTGATGGTCGCGTCCGGCGTGACGATGCTGACAGCACCCGCCACGTCAAAGCTCTCGCCCACGTTCACGTCGGTGGCAAACGCGAGACGGTTCATAAACGCGGCGCCGGTCTTAAACGTATCGGCAAACGCGGTCTCGATAAACAGCTCCGTTTTCTTGGACGGCGGCACGTTCATCTCGGCGCGGCGGTTGCGGATGGCGCGGATGGCTTCCATCAAACGCTCCATCTCTTTTTCTTCCGCTGTAAAGGCAAGCGCCTTGTCGTGCGTCGGCCAATCGGAACGCATCAGCGTGTCGCCCGTGTGCGGCAGCGACTGCCAGATTTCTTCCGTAATGAACGGCATAAACGGATGCAGGAGTTTGAGCATATTCGTCATGACGTACACGAGCACGCGGCAGACGTTCTCTTTGTCCTCGCCCTGCAAGCGGTTTTTGCACAGTTCGATATACCAGTCGCAGAAATCGTCCCAAATGAAGTCGTACAGTTTCTGCACCGCCATACCGAGTTCGAATTTTTCGAGGTTGTCGGTGACCGCTTGGGTCAACGTGTTGAGTTTCGACAAAATCCATTTATCTTCGAGCGTCAGCGTATCCGGCAGAGAGAGTTCGGTTTTGTCGCCGAGGTTCATACGAATGAAGCGCGCGGCGTTCCAAATCTTGTTCGCAAAGTTGCGGGAGGATTCCACTTTCTCCTGCATAAAGCGCATATCGTTTCCGGGGCTGTTGCCGGTCGCGAGCATAAAGCGCAGCGCATCCGCGCCGTATTCCTCGATGATTTCCAGCGGGTCGATACCGTTGCCGAGGGATTTGGACATCTTGCGGCCTTTGGAGTCGCGCACAAGACCGTGGATAAACACGGTGTTAAACGGCGCTTTGCCGGTGTACGCCAAGCCGGAGAACATCATACGCACCACCCAGAAGAAGATGATGTCGTAACCGGTCACCATCGTGTGGGTGGGATAGAAATAGTCGTATTCGGGCGTTTTGTCCGGCCACCCCATGGTCGAGAACGGCCACAGCGCGGACGAGAACCAGGTGTCGAGCGTGTCCTCATCCTGATGCAGGTGGTCGCAGCCGCAATGCGGGCAGACGGTCGGGTCTTCGCGCGACACAATCGTTTCGCCGCATTCCGGGCAGTACCACGCGGGGATGCGGTGACCCCACCACAGCTGACGGGAAATGCACCAGTCGCGGATGTTTTCGAGCCAGTGGAAATACACTTTCTCAAAGCGCTCCGGCACAAATTTGGTTTGGCCGGATTTGACCGCTTCAATCGCGGGTTTCGCGAGTTCGTCCATCTTGACGAACCATTGCAGCGACACGCGCGGCTCCACCGTCGTGTGGCAGCGGTAGCATTGACCGACGTTGTGTTTCATCGGCTCGATTTTGACGACGTAGCCGCCGGCTTCGAGGTCTTCCATAATCGCTTTGCGGCAGTCGAGGATGCTCATACCCTCGTACTTGCCGGCGAGTTCGTTCATAAAGCCGTCTTCGGTGGTGACGGTGATGACTTCGAGGTTGTGGCGCAGACCCACTTCAAAGTCGTTCGGGTCGTGCGCGGGAGTGATTTTCACCACGCCGGTACCGAAGTCCATCTCGACGTATTCGTCGGCGACAATCGGGATTTCTTTGTTGACAATCGGCAAAATCACGTTTTTGCCGACAATCGCTTTATAGCGCTCGTCGTCCGGATGCACCGCCACGGCGGTATCGCCGAGCAGGGTTTCCGGACGGGTGGTGGCAAGTTCCAGATAGCCGTTGCCGTCCGCCATCGGATAGCGCAGGTGATAGAAGAACGCGTCTTTTTCCTCAAACTCCACCTCGGCATCCGAGATAGAGGTCAGGCAATGCGGGCACCAGTTGATGATGCGCTCGCCGCGGTAGATTTTGCCCTCTTCGTACAGGCGCACGAACACCTCGCGCACCGCTTTCGAGCAACCCTCGTCCATCGTGAAGCGCTCGCGCTCCCAGTCGCAGGACGAGCCCATCTTGCGAAGTTGCGACACAATGCGGCTGCCGTATTGCGCGCGCCAATCCCACGCGCGTTCGAGGAACTTGTCGCGACCGAGGTCGTCTTTGGTCAGCCCCTCTTTGCGCATCGCTTCCACAATCTTCGCCTCGGTGGCGATAGACGCGTGGTCGGTGCCCGGCATCCACAGCGCTTCATAGCCCTGCATCCGGCGCCAGCGAATCAGGATATCCTGCAACGTGTTATCCAGCGCGTGACCCATGTGCAGTTGCCCCGTGATGTTCGGGGGCGGCATCACAATCGTGTACGGTTTTTTGTCTTTATTCACCTCGGCGTGGAAATAGCCGTTCGACTCCCAAAAGTCATAAATGCGGTTTTCCACCTCGCGGGGATCGTAAGTTTTTGCCAATTCTCGCTCCATTTTCGGTCGGTCCTCCTTGCTTTTTCGCATATATTCGCATATATGATGAATTATAGTCCATTTTCTCAAAAAAAGCAACCAAAAATTTTCATTTTTCTCTTTTCTTTTGCGAAAAAGGGTGTTATAATAGCGAACGAATGAACTGAAAGGATGATTTTTGTGAAATACGCAGTACTTTTGTGCGACGGTATGGCGGATTACCCCGTACCCGAATTGAATAACCAAACCCCTATGGAAGCCGCGAACAAACCGACGATGGATGCGCTTGCAAACGTGTCCGAGTTAGGTCTTATGAAAACCGTGCCGGACGGAATGCCCGCCGGAAGCGACGTTGCCAACCTCTCGGTCATCGGCTATGACCCCGCCGGTTGCTACACCGGCCGTTCTCCCCTTGAAGCCGCCAACATCGGCGTGGATATGGCGGACGACGACGTGGCGCTTCGCTGTAACCTCGTCACGCTGTCCGACGAGCCGGTCTACGCCGAAAAACGGATGGTGGACTACTGCGGCGGCGACATTTCGACCGCCGAAGCGGACGAACTCGTAAAGGCGCTGCAAGCGGCGTTCGGCGGCGGCGAATTCGATTTTTACACCGGCACGGCGTACCGCCATTGCCTGATTTGGCACGGCGGCAAGACAGAGCTCGGCAAAATCACCCCGCCGCACGATATCAGCGGCCGCGTGGTCGGCGAGTATCTGCCGAACGACCCCGCCGCGGCGAAACTCAAAGAGATGATGGAAAAAAGCGTGGCGGTGCTCGAAAACCACCCCGTCAACGTCGCCCGCCGCGAAAAGGGCTTGTCCCCCGCCACCTCCGCGTGGTTTTGGGGTCAGGGTTCGCGCCCCGCGCTCGACAACTTCAAAGAGAAATACGGCCTCGATGCCGCGATGATTTCCGCCGTGGACCTGCTCAAAGGCATCGGCAAACTCGCGGAGATGAAAGTCTATAACGTCGAGGGCGCAACCGGCTATATCGACACGAATTTCGACGGCAAAGCCGCCGCCGCGATTGACGCGTTCAAAACCGGTTGCGACTACGTCTATATCCACGTGGAAGCGCCGGACGAATGCGGTCACCGCGGCGAGATTCAAAACAAACCGCGTTCGATTGAACTCATCGACGAAAAAATCCTCACGCCGTTGCTCGCGTTCCTGCGCGAAAGCGGTGAGGAGTTCACCCTGCTCATCTGTCCCGACCATCCGACCCCGCTTTCCATTCGCACCCACGTGGCGGACTGCGTGCCGTATCTTCTCTATCGCAGTAACGCCGAGGTGAACGGCGCCGACCGCTTTACCGAACAAACCGCCAAAGACACCGGACGTTTCCTGCCCCGTGCCTCGGATATGCTTTCTGAAATGCTTGAAAAATAAGGAGATGTCGAAAATGTACAAACGTATCTTAACCATCCAAGACGTGTCGTGTGTCGGTCAATGCTCGTTGACCGTCGCGCTCCCCATCCTCTCCGCTTGCGGACTGGAAACGGCGGTCATTCCGTCCGCCGTGCTGTCCACCCACACCGCGGGATTCTCCGGCTATACCTTCCGTGACCTTACGGAAGATATGCCCGCCATCCTCGCCCAGTGGGAAAAAGAAAACCTCACGTTCGACTCCATCTACACCGGCTACCTCGGCAGTACCGAGCAAATCGACTACGTGAAAGCCATCGCCGACAGCCGCTTGAAACAAGGCGGCAAGCTCATCGTCGACCCCGCCATGGCGGACAACGGCAAACTGTATCCGGCATTCGACCAAGCCTACGTGGACGCGATGAAAACCCTCTGCGCCAAAGCGGACGTGTTGCTCCCGAACATCACCGAGGCGTGCTTCCTCACCGATTTCGAGTATAAAGAGACCTACGACGAAGCGTATATCCTCGACTTGTGCAAAGCGCTCTTTGCGCTTTCCGGCAAAGAAATTGTGCTGACCGGTGTCGGCTACGAAGCGGGCGCGACCGGCGTTGTCACCTTTGACGGCGCGGATATGCGCTACTATAAACACCGCAAAATCGCCAACGGTTGCCACGGCACCGGTGACGTGTACGCCTCCGCGTTCGTGGGTGCGCTCGAAAGCGACCAATCGCTTTACAACGCCGCCAAAACCGCCGCGGATTACACCTTGCGGTGCATCGAATATACCCAAGGCGACGAGAGTCATTGGTACGGCGTTAAATTCGAGCCGGTACTGAAAGAACTCATCGAAATGCTGTAAAAAGCACATAAAAAACCCCGTGAGCGCTCTGCTCACGGGGTTTTTCTATTTGATTTTACGCGCCCAATTCCGTAATCAGTCCCGCGAGGAACTTGCGGAGCAGCAGCACGTCTTTCATGTTGACGTCACCGTCCTCGTTGCAGTCCGCGTTGGTCATGTTGATTTCGGGGTTCATTCCCGCGAGCTGCTTGCGAAGGGCGAGCACGTCTTTCATATTGACCGCGCCGTCGTCGTTGGCATCACCGAGGAGTTTTTCGATCGGCTCCACCGCTTCTCTCGGTTCGCTCCAAACGTAGAAATAGCCCGCGTCGGTATCATCTCTTTTTGTCCAGGATTCATCCACACCAACGTCGCCGCCGTTAAGGAGAACTTCGGCATCCTCAGCGAAGATATATCCCGCGTCGGCAATCAACCCGCCGCCAAGCGAATAGAATTTGCCCGCTTCAAACGTGTCTCCGGAAGACAAATCATAAATGTCGGTATCGTTATACCAAAACGAATAATCGAAATAATAGGGAGCATCTTCGGGAAGCGTGAAGCGAATAAAGTCGCCCGCTTTGCCGCCGACAACTGCATCACAGAAACCGTTGATTTCGATTTTGTCGATAACGGTCAGCTCCACCGCTTCTCTCGGTTCGCTCCAAACGTAGAAAATGCCCTCGTCTTCGCTGTCTATTTCTGTGAATTTTTCATCCACACCAACGTCGCCGCCGTTAAGGAAAACTCCGGCATCCTCGGCGAAGATATATCCCGCGTCGGCAATCAGCGTGCAGCCGAGCGCATAGGATTTCCCCGCTTCGAACACATCGTCGTCCTCCAAGAATACGCCGTTGTTGTTATTTTCCCAACACGGACTATCCTCACTATCCTCTTTGATATGATACGGTGCATCTTCGGGAAGCGTGAGGCGAATAAAGTCGCCCGCTTTGCCGCCGACAACTGCATCACAGAAACCGTTGATTTCGATTTTGTCGATAACGGTCAGCTCCACCGCTTCTCTCGGTTCGCTCCAAACGTAAAAGCGCATGGAGTCTTCTTCGTCGATATACGTGTATTCCCAGTTGATGTTTTCTTCGCCGTTAATGGTAATGGTGGGGTCTTCCGCAAAGGTGTAGCCCCAGTCGGCATCCAGCCACCAGCCCACTTGGTAGATGTGACCCGCCACAAAGGTGTCGTCAGCGCTTTCTACCCACGTTCTATCCGTCCTATCGTACCAACCGTGTTCCGCCGCCGTAAAGTGGCAGTTTTCCGAGAAAGTATAGTCGATATGGTCATTCGTTTTTTCACCGATAATCGGCAGTAAATCCACGTCGGTGATTTCGATTTTGTTGATAACGGTGTTTTCCACCGCTTCGGTCTGCTTTGTCCAGACAGAAAACTCGTTTTCGTAGTATCTTGAGAAAAATGTATCCACAAGCGCGGTGGAACCGTTGATGGTGATCACGGCATTTTCGTCAAAGATATAGCCCTCGTCTGCCTTAAAATACCAGTAACGGTCATAGCGGACTCCTTCTTCAAAAACATCATCCGAAAGCACCTCGCCACCATCGGTCCCTTCGCGGTGCCAATACTCCCGCTTCGCCGTATAATGACAGTTTGCGGGGAGAGTGTAGTCTGACCAATCGCCCGCTTTTTCGCCGATATACGGGGTTACGTCGGCATCGCTGATTTCGATTTTGGTGATGACGTTCGCGGCGGTTTTTTCCACCGCTTCGGTCTGCTTTGTCCACACTACAAACACCGTCGAGTCGTCGTCGTACACTTTTGTGTAATAGTCAT